>CAYSDK010000116.1:0-1538 GCA_964429865.1 uncultured bacterium | reverse complement strand
GGCCGGGGCGGTGGCGGACGGAATTTGGCCGATTGCCCAACCCGTGAGAACCAGCATGATGAGGCCTGCCGTCAGGGCTTGCCCAACTCGCCGAAGCTTCATCCCTGATCTCTCACTCTGCGACCATCCTTTCCCCGTTTCGGATCGCTCACAGTGAGTGCAAAGATTACTGCCGAAACTCCAATGAACGCGGCGATCAGGGTGAAGGCCCATGGGTAGCCGGAGGAGGCGATCAGGAAGCCCGCCAGGATGGGACCTGAGGCCTCGCCGGTGTCCCAGATCGTTCCGAAGACCCCCATGGCTGACCCCATCTGCCCCGCCTTGACCAGGTCTGCCACCAGGGCAGTGGTCGAAGGGGTAACAATAGCGACGCCCAGGCCGAAGAGGGCGGAGATAAGAAAGAGCAGGCTAAACGAGGTTGTCTGGGGGATGAACGGAAGAAAGATCATGCACAGGAGCAGGCCGAGGAGGATCATGGGTTTGCGGCCAATCCGATCCGAGAGGCGCCCTGCGATGGGCTTGGCCAGCATGGTGGTGGCGAGCTGTGCGCCGAGGACGACGCCGATCTCCGCATCATTGAGTCCGATATTCCTCGCATACGGGGGGAAGAACCCGAGGAATGCGCCGTAGCCGACGTACATGGCCGCCTCCATGCTGGAGGAGATGAGGACCGGAGGGCTTTTCAGCACCTCTCCCAGGCCGGCCCGGAACTTCACCCATCGGTCTGATGCCGTGCTTACCTGGAGGGGGCTGGTCTCTCGAGGAAGTAGCACGATCATTGCAAGGGGGAGGAGCCCGAGGAATCCGACCAGAAGATAGGTTGTCGGATAGCTCGCCGTGGAGAAAAGGACGAAGCCGCCCAGGAGAGGGCCCAGCGTGGCGCCGACATCGCTGGCTGCGGCGAACCATCCCAGTTTTTCTCCTCGTCCCTCCTCGAACAGGTCCGCCACGTAGGCGGAGGCGACGGGAGAGAAGATCGCCGTGGAGAAACCGTGGAGGAAGCGGAGGAGGAGGAGCTGATTCGGATGGCTGACGAGGGGGTAGAGGAAGGGTGGCCCGGCAAAGAATAGGCAGCCGAGAAGCATCATCCGCCTTCGGCCCAGGATATCGGAGAGGGCGCCGGCGGGGAGCTTGATCATGATGCCGGTGACGGTGGAGGCGGCGACGATCAGACCCAGCAGTTCCGGCGAAGCCCCGAGATCTTGGGCGAAGCGGGGCAGCACCGGGCTTCGGGCCATCTGGTACCCAAAGCGGGAGAACATCCCCGCGAGTATCATGATCAGGAAGGGGCTCAGGAGACGTGCCATCTTCGTGCACCTTGGGTCCTTCGAACCTCGAACCGCTCGATGGTAGGGTGCCGAGGGAGGCCTGTCAAGGCACCCTGTTTTTTTCTCTTGACAAGAAGGAAGGTCTCCATTAATCCGTCGAACTTGAGGGCCTTCTTCAGGTGATGAAGAGGGTCGTCGGCATCGTGCTGCAACACGCCCCCCGACGTCTCCATTACGACGGCTTCCCCCAGTACCCCCTGAGTCCTGTGC
>CAYSDK010000115.1:0-1569 GCA_964429865.1 uncultured bacterium | reverse complement strand
AGTCTGCACTGGAGGACATCTACGCCTAATCGCCCTCTCCCACCCCTGACGTCGGACTTCGGACATCGGACTCATTGACCATGCGAGAGATCACGTACCTCGAGGCGATCCGAGAGGCGATGCTGGAGGAAATGGAGCGGGACGAAAGCGTTTTCGTCCTGGGCGAGGACGTCGGCGTGTACGGCGGGGCCTTTCAGGCGACCAAGGGCATCTACGAGAAGTTCGGCGAGGCCCGGGTCCTGGATACCCCTATCGCCGAATCCTGCATCGTGGGGGTGGCCATCGGGGCCGCGCTCGTGGGGTACCGCCCCATTGCCGAGATGCAGTTCGCCGATTTTATCTCCTGCGGCTTCGATCAGATCGTCAACCAGGCCGCCACGCTGAGGTACCGAACCGGAGGTCGGGTGGATGTCCCCCTCGTGATTCGCGCCCCATCCGGCGGCGGGGTGCATGGCGGCCTCTACCATTCCCAGAACCCCGAGGCGTGGTTCATCCATCGGCCCGGCCTCAAGGTCGTGGCGCCCGCCACCCCCTACGACGCGAAAGGGCTGCTTAAGGCGTCTATCCGGGACAATAATCCGGTGATCTATTTCGAGCACAAGGGACTGTATCGGCGGGCGAAGGGGCCGGTGCCCGACGAGGACTATACCGTCCCCATCGGAAAGGCTGAGATGAAGCGGGAAGGGACGGATCTTACGCTGGTCACGTACAGCGCTATGCTTTTCCCTTGCCTCGCCGCTGCCGAGACGATGGACAAAGAGGGCGTCGAGGTGGACGTGATTGACCTGCGAAGCCTCGCCCCACTCGATTGGGAGGCGGTCTTTCAATCCGTGCGGAAAACGAGCAAGCTCCTGATTGTCCATGAGGATAATCGGACCTGCGGGATCGGAGCCGAGATTGCCGCCCGGGTTGCCGAGGAGGCCTTTGACGATCTGGATGGTCCGGTCATGCGGGTGACCTACCCGGATACGCACCATCCCTTCAGCCCTCCTCTCGAAGAGTTCTGTCTCCCGAACGAGCAGAAGATCGTCGGGGCGCTCAGGCGACTCGCTTCTTACTAGTTGACGGGTTCATTGGGTTCATTGAGTTCATAGGGTTTGTTAAGTTCGTTGGGCCCCCAATAAACCCAACGAATGGTTGAACGAGATTGGCCATGGAAGTGAAGATTGTTGTGCCCCACATGGGCGAATCGATAGTAGAAGGGACCATCCTCAAGTGGCTGAAGCGGCCGGGGGATCGGGTCGAACGGGATGAGTCGGTGGTAGAGATCGGCTCGGACAAGATCGATGTCGAAGTTCCAGCCCCGGCCCGGGGAACGCTGAAGGAGATCCTCGCCCAGGAGGGTGCGACGGTCGCGGTGGGCAAGGCCGTCGCCCTCCTCGAGACGGAGGATGCTGCTCCGGCACGACCGAAGACCGAGGCTCCGCCGGAACCGGAGGCGGCAGAAGAAGGGGAAGCGAAGCAGGAGGAGACCCCTCCAAAAGGGCGCCGCCGGATCACCCCCGTGGTGGCAAAGCTGGCGGAGCGGCATGGGGTGGACCTGGACCAGATCGAGGGGACCGGCCTCGG
>CAYSDK010000114.1:0-2047 GCA_964429865.1 uncultured bacterium | reverse complement strand
TCAAAGACGATCAAGGGGTTCATGTCGAGCTCGTGAAGCTCCGGGAAGTCCAGGGCGAGCTGCGAGAGTCGCTCGAGACACTCCGCGATCGCCTCGATATCCGAGGGAGGCGCCCCCCGGTAGCCCGACAGGATCTGAGCGCTCTTGAGCTGCTCGATCATCTGATGGGCCTCGAGGGCGGTGATCGGGGCGATCCTGACGGTGACATCCTTGAATATCTCTACGTAAGTCCCCCCCAGGCCGCAGAGCAGCAGGGGACCGAACTGCGGGTCCCGCTTCATCCCCAGGATCGTCTCCTTCCCCCCTGTGACCATCCGCTGCACCAACACCCCCTGGAGCTTGGCCGTGGGACGGGCTGCCTGGACGGCGGCGATCAGCGCCTGGTACGCCTGTCGCACCTCGACCTCGCTCATGAGGTTCAACCTGACACCTCCGACATCGACCTTATGGATGATGTCCGGCGAGACGATCTTGATCACGACGGGATACCCGATCGCCTCCGCCGCCCGGACCGCCTCGTCCTCGCCCTGAACGCACCGGAAGGGGAAGACCGGGAAGCCGTACGCCTGCAGGACCTCGTAGGCCTCATGCTCCGGCAGGAAGTGCCGCCCCTCCTGCCGTGCTCGGGTGAGCACGCGCGTTACCGCGTCCCGATCGACGTCGGTGAAGACCTTGACTGCTGAGCGGGGGCGGTGGACCCCCCGCGCATAACGCGCCATGGCCGCCAGCGCCCTGGCCGCATCCTCGGGGAACTGGTAATGCGGCAGGCGCGCCGCGGTCAACGTGGCCAGCACGCCCGTCATCACTTCTCCCGTCGCCATGAGACACAGCAGCGTGGGCTTGCGATACCGAGGCGCGATGGTCGCGGCGGTGGCCGCGATGGACCTCAAATCCGTCATGAGCTGGGGGGTGGAGATGGCGATGACGCCGTCCACCGCCGGATCGACGAGGACGGCTTCGAGGGCGACGGCGTAGCGGTCTGGACCCGCGTCCCCCAGGACATCCACGGGGTTGTCGATCGGGGCGGCGGGCGGGAGCTTCTCGCGGAGCTTCACCCGTGTCGCCTCTGACAAGGGGGCCAGAGTCAGGCCGTGGCGGATCGAGGCGTCTGTGGCCATGATCCCGGGGCCCCCCGCGTTCGTCACGATGGCCACCCGGTTTCCTGTCGGCAGGGGCTGCATGGCAAAGGCGACAGCGTAGTCGAACAGCTCCTCCAACGATTCGACCCTGAGGACCCCGCACTGGGCAAAGAGGGAGTCGTAGGCCTCGTCGGAGCCGGCCAGGGCCCCCGTATGAGAGGAGGCGGCCCTCGCCCCTTCCAGCGTCCGTCCCGACTTGACGGCGAGGATCGGCTTGATCCTCGAGATCTCCTGGGCCAGTTGGATGAACCCCTTTGGATCAGTCAAGTCTTCGAGGTAGAGGAGGATGACGTCCGTCTGGGGATCATCCTTGAGATACGCGAGCATGTCGTTCTCGTTGACGTCCGCCTTGTTGCCGACGGAGACGAACTTGGAGAGGCCGATCCGCTCGGCCTGGGCGTACTCCAGGGCGGCGACGCCCACCGCCCCGCTTTGGGAGATGAGGGCGATGTTGCCGTGCTGGGGCATGGTGCGGGCGAAGCTGGCGTTCAGCGCGACCTGGGGATCGCAGTTGATGATCCCGAGGCAGTTGGGCCCGATGAGCCGGATCCCGAATCTCCGCGCCGCCTGGAGGACGGCCTCCTCCCTTTTCGTCCCCTCGGCCCCGAGCTCTTTGAACCCGGCCGAGATGACCACTGCCCCCTTGACCCCCTTCCGCCCACACTCCTCTAACACCTGCGGGATGCTCCCGCTGGGAACGACGATGACGGCGAGGTCGAGCTCGTCCGGGATCTCGAGGACAGAGGCGTACGCCTTCACGGCAAGGATGCTGGTGGCCTTCGGATTCACGGGATAGACGACGCCGGTGTAGCCGTGGAGGAGGATGTTGGCGAAGACCGCCCGTCCCACGCTTTCGGGGCGGGTCGAGGCCCCGACGACCGCCACCGATCGCGGCGCGAAGAACGCCC
>CAYSDK010000113.1:0-2096 GCA_964429865.1 uncultured bacterium | reverse complement strand
TTCGATCCGGTATCGCTTGAGGAGGCGGTGGATGGTCTTGCGGTCGACGCCGGCGGTCTTGGCGGCCTGCGAGATGTTCCCCTGATGTTTCTGAAGGAGGACGATGAGATAGTCCCGCTCCAAGGCCTCGACCCACTGCTGCTTCGCGGCTTTGAGAGTCAGGTGCTCGGCCACGGCGGCGGCAGGCGCCTTCTGGGGAAGGCGGAGGCTGGCGGGGAGGTCCGCGGGAGAAACCGTCTCTCCTTCAGCCAACACGACGGCCCGCTCTATCACGTTCTGCAGCTCCCGGACGTTTCCGGGCCACGGATACTGCTCCAGAAGCTCGAGGGTCTCGGGGGCGATTCCCTTCAGGTCTTTCCCACTCTGGGCAGCATATCGTCTGAAGAAGTGATACGCCAAGAGGGGGATGTCGCCGGCTCTGTCCCGCAGGGGTGGCAGGGGCAAGGAGATCACATTGAGGCGGTAGTAGAGGTCCTCTCGAAAATCCCCTTCCTTGACCATCGCCGTCAGGTTCCGGTGGGTGGCGGAGATGACCCGGACATCCACCTCGATGAATCGGTTGCCCCCGACGCGTCGGACCTGGCGCTCCTGGAGAACTCTCAGGAGCTTCGCCTGCAGGGAGAGGGGGATGTCCCCCACCTCATCGAGGAATACGGTCCCCCCGTGGGCTTCCTCGAACAATCCTCGCCGCGTACTCAGGGCACCAGTGAAGGCCCCCTTTTCGTGGCCAAAGAGTTCGCTCTCCAAAAGATGCTCGGGCAGAGAGGCACAGTCCACAGGGACAAAGGCGCGGGCCGCCCTCACACTGTTGGCATGGATGCTCCTGGCGACGAGTTCCTTGCCGGTTCCACTCTCGCCGATGATGAGGATGTTCGCCTCGCTGGCCGCCACCTTCTTGATGACATCGAAGACCTGCAGCATGGCGCGGCTCCGGCCCACGATATTCTCGAACCGGTAGGTCTCGGTGAGCTGCGCCCGCAGACGGCGATTTTCTTCCAGCAGCCGTCGTTGGGTCAAGGCCCGCTCGAGCGCAACACGGAGCTGATCGGTGCTGAAGGGCTTCGGGATGTAGTCAAAGGCCCCCTCTTTCACCGCCTCTACCGCCGTCTCTACCGTCGCAAAGGCAGTGAAGAGGATGACCAGCGCCTCGGGATCGATGCGTCGAATCTCCCGGAGGACGGCAAGGCCATCCATCCCGGGCATGCGCAGGTCCGTCAGGGTGAGCATCGGGTGCTCGTGTTCGAACCGCGCGACCCCCTTCTCTGGAACCGATTCCAGGAGAGGCTCGTATCCCAACCGGCTGAGGATCCGGCTGCAGTTCTCTAGCATGTCCTCCTCGTCATCAATGACGAGGATCCGCTCTTTCGCCATGAAGGGTTCCCTCTTCCGTGGAAGTCCCTCGAATCGGAAGCTGAATGATGAAGGTGCTCCCCCCACCCGGTCGGCTCTCGATGGTGATGGTACCGCCGTGCTCCCGCACGATCCCGTAGCTGATGCTCAGGCCGAGCCCCGTTCCCTCCTCTTTCGTCGTGAAGAAGGGGTCGAAGATGCGGGCCATGACCTCGGGGGGGATTCCCGGGCCCGTGTCCGTGACCCGAATCTCGATCATCTCGTGCGCCCGACGGCTCTCCACCAGGACTGTCCCTCCGCTCACCATCGCCTCCCGCGCATTGGTTAGCAGGTTCACCAGGACTTGCTCGAGATGATTGGGGCTGCCCGCGGTTTGGGGAAGACCGGGTGCCAGATTCTTCTCCAAGACGATCCGCTCCTTGGTCAACTGCTTCTCGACCAAGAGGAGGGCCTCTTCGACGACCTGGTTCACATCCATGTCCGTCAGCTTCCACGGCGCCTGGCGTGAGAAGGAGAGCAGGCCCTGGGTGATCTTGGCCACCCGTCCGGCGTGCTTCTCGATCACCTGCAGGTCCCGCGTCACCCCCGGTGGGAGCCCTTTCTCGCGGGCCTCCATGAGCATGAGCTCCACGCGCGAGGTGATCACCCCGATGGGATTGTTGATTTCGTGGGCGATCCCGGCGGCCAGGCTCCCCACCGCCGCCATCTTTTCCGATTGTCGGGCGATCCGTTCAAGCTGGACGCGC
>CAYSDK010000112.1:0-2474 GCA_964429865.1 uncultured bacterium | reverse complement strand
TCGGCGGGCGGACCGAGGGTTTTGAGGCGTTCAAAGCCTCGCTTGCCGCATACACCCCGGACCGGGTCGAGGAGCTGAGCGGGGTTCCGGCCGCGGACCTCCGGCGGGCAGCCCGCCTGTATGCACCCGCCAGGTCGGCAATGATGTTTCACGGCATGGGGATGACACAGCACACGACAGGGACCGATAACGTCCTCGCCATCTGTAACCTCGCTATGCTCACGGGGCACGTCGGTCGGCCGGGGACCGGGGTAAATCCGCTCCGAGGCCAGAACAACGTCCAGGGGGCCTCCGACATGGGGGTCCTGCCGGATGCATTCTCGGGCTACCGCCCGGTGAGTGATGACTGGGTGAGGGCAGAGATGGAGGAGCGGTGGGGGCACCCCCTGCCTCGGGTGCCGGGCCTTACCCTCGTGGAGATGGTCAATGCCGCCT
The DNA here is from genome assembly GCA_964429865.1 of uncultured bacterium. Classification (GTDB taxonomy): domain Bacteria; phylum Methylomirabilota; class Methylomirabilia; order Methylomirabilales; family CSP1-5; genus CSP1-5. Next base: position 2,039 of record CAYSDK010000112.1, on the reverse strand, counting down.
CACACGGATCGCTCAAGGGGATGTATCTCATGGGGGAGAATCCAATGGTGAGCGATCCTGATCTGAACCATGTCCGAGAGTCCCTCACCCGCCTCGAGTTCATGGTGAGTCAAGAGATTTTCTTGACCGAGACGGCCGCCATGGCCGACGTGATCTTGCCTGCGACCAGCCACTTCGAGAAAGACGGCACCACGACCAACACCGAGCGGCGCGTCCAGTGGCAGACCCCCGTCCTGCCGCCACCAGGGCAGGCACGTCGCGACTGGGCGATCCTCTGTGATCTCTCGACCCGCCTCGGCTATCCCCTGATGTTTCCGGAGACCGCGCCGATCACCAGGGTCATCGCCGAGGAGACCCCGATCTACCGCGGGATCCTCCCTGAGCGGCTGGGGCCAGCCGGAATCCAGTGGCCCTCTTGGACTCCCGATCATCCCGGAACCCCACTCCTCCATCGGACTCGGTTCACTCGGGGGCTTGGGAAGTTCCATCCTGTCTCGTTCAGGCCGGCGGCCGAACTCCCCGACTCCGAGTATCCACTGCTTTTGAATACGGGACGGGTGCTCGAGCAGTGGCACACGCGCTCGATGACCGGCCGGGTCCCGGGCCTCAATCGCTTGGCGCCGGAAGCGGTGCTCGAGATCCATCCGGAGGATGCCGCCCCCTTGGGTGTCGAAGGGGGAGGAATGGTCAAGGTCTCATCCCGTCGGGGGACGGTGCTGGCGCGGGCGGCCGTGACAGAACGCACGCCCCCGGGATCGGTCTTCCTCTCGTTTCACTATGCCGAGGCGGCGGCCAATCTTTTGACCAACGCCGCTTTGGATCCGTCCTCCCGGATCCCAGAGTATAAAGTCTGCGCCGTGTGGGTGACCCCCGCGGACTGACCTCATTCCACTCCCTTGTCCCTCTCACTTGGGACAGCGTCAAGACGTGGGACAGAGCTGTCCCACTCGACTAGCCGGTCATTTTACTGCTGTCTTCCTCGTTCCCCCACCTTGGCTGTCAATGCGTCTGGGGCACTAGAGTCTCAGTCGTCTGCAAACGCTGAGACTCGATTTCCTTCGTGCCATTCCATCTTTTCCCGAAGAATTCAGTGCTTAGCGCTTCGACGAGAGAGTCCTCTCCCTGTGGCACCGCCATTGCTCCTCCGAAGAAACGATGGAGGGTGTGCGTCACCCGAAAGTGTGATGTGAGGAGAGTAACGGAAGCATCTACAGCGGAGGAAGGAACACCATGACGAGCGTTGCGAAGACTGTGATCAGTTTAGATGAACTGGGCTTTAGCACCAAGGGGGCTTGGAAGACCCTTGCCGCCGGTCTCCTCGGATTCCTCGCGGTAGCTTCCTATAGCGTCTACGTGACTGCCCCCGCCTGGTACCTCTTGGGAGTGGGACGGCCCGTCCTTCCCGAGAGCCTTTACCCCCTCACCGCCATGGTGGTCCTCCTCATCACCACCGGCGGACTGACCTCTGCCTTCGTCGGGGCGACCATCGGTTTGCTCGCCCTCTGGGAGGTCCTTGGAAAAAAGGTAAGCTTTGCCGTGGTCCGGGTCTTTGCCGGGCTGAGCTACCTCTTTGCCAGCCTCTATCCAAGCGTCTTCATCCACCTCTATGGCATTCCGCGCCCCGAGCTGGAGGCGTGGCTGCTCAGCCGGAATCCGGATGCTCACGAGGTCCTTTTTGGAATGCATCGGCCGGTGGACCTCTCTCACTTTATCCTGGCCCTGATTGGCGTGGGCCTCCTCTGGGGGTTGGGGGACAAGCTGCGGACGAACCGGATCGCCCAGGCGGCCTTCGTCGTGGTGGTCCTTCTGACCTACTTCAGCATCTCGTTGACCCTCGGGTTCCATTCGACGTTGCTTCGGATCAACGTCGGCTAATCCGGAGGTGATCGTCCATGCGGTGGATCGTACCAGTTGCTACAGCTTTCCTGCTGCTTCTGCCCCAACTCGGATCAGGACAGAGCGGGCGGTCACGGGTTGGGGCGCAGACCGTGGGGAATCTTGAGATCACCCTGTATGTCTGGGGGCCTCAAGAGGTTATT
>CAYSDK010000111.1:0-2506 GCA_964429865.1 uncultured bacterium | reverse complement strand
CGGGGGGCCGCAGCATCGTCCAGCAAGAACAGTACACCTACATGCGCTACCCGCTGCTCAAAGTAGTGGAAGCCGCCCGGGCGACCGGCAAGGCGGCCGGGACCGGAATCACGGTGAAGTTGAACGCGGAGGACACCGAGGTGGACACCGTTCGGGCCATCGCCCTCGGGATCCATCGCAAGTGGAGTGTGCACCCCGCGCATATCGAAGGGATCGCGCGGCATGCGGCGGAGTTTCCCCCTGTGCTCCGTAAGCGGATCCCATTCCCCGACATCCCGCCCTTCGATCTCTCCAGGCTCGAGCGCTTGGCGCAGGAGGAAAGGCCAATCCTCTCTCCGCTCGTCTTCGTCCCTCGGCCTGTAACCCTGTGCCGGTCGGTGGTCCCGGTCGCCGGGAAGGACGTTCATGGTCTCAAGACTGCGCTCACCTCGGCGGCTGACATGGTCATCGTCGATGTGCAAGACATCCTCGGACCGGAGGGCCGCGAGGCGCAGCACACGCTGGCCCAGGTCTGCACCCAGGCAAGGCGCCCCTCCCAGGTGCTGGCGCTCCAGCTCGACCTGGAGCAGCCCGAGGCGGCCCAGAAACTCCAGGCCTTCTTCCCGCTCCTGAAGGAGCAGGTCCAGGCCCTGATCCTTCCTGCCGTCGATCAGGCCCGCGTTATCCGCCATGCCGCCGGTCTGCTCACTACGATTGAACGGGAGGTCGGCCTTCCCATCGGCTCCCTCGCCCTGGGGGCGCGCATTACCAAGCCCGACGCCGTCGAGCGTGAGGCCTGCGTCATCGCCACGGCCAGCCGGCGGATGATGTGGCTGTTCCTCGACCTCGAGTCTCCGCAGCCGAAAGAGGACTGCAGCGATCCCAAGACGAAGGGGTATCACTACTACCGCTCGGCGCTGGTGGCCGCCACGGCCGCGGCCGACATCGACGCCGTGGATGCAGCCAGCGATCTCGCTCGGTTGGACGAAGAGTCCCTCTTTACCGCCAACCTCGGCTTCCACGGCAAGGTCGTGGGGCCGCAGCAGGCCGAGCGCGTCAACGCCATTATGAATCCTCCGCGCGCCGGGCAGCGACCGGCTGAGCCCAAAGGGCCGGCGGCTGACGCGTTCAACGCCCGCTGGATCAACGCGGTGGAGCGAGCATTGGAGATCCTGGAGCTCTACGCCACCGCCGATCAGGAGCGGAATCTGGGGGCGGTCGCATACAACGACCCGGTCACGGGCCAGGCCGAGCTGGTCGATGCCGCCACGGCGCGGATCTACTACCGCCAGCTGGAGCGGGCGCTCAAGGCCAAGCATCTCAGCGACGCCGAGGCGAAGAGGTATGTGACGGCCCGGGAACGCCTCGTCCTGGCGCTCCGACCGGGCGGGATGGACCAGGTAGGCGAAGCAGTCTTTATCGGGGAGAAGCTCCAGGGAGATGCCTTATCCGTAGCCCCCTGGATGGTCCAGGCCTTCGCCAAGACCTCGGGGGATCGGAACCGCTACCACCTCGACCGGGCGTATGCAGAACACTCCAGGTTCCAGGGGTTGGTCGCCCACGGACTGTTCACGGTCTGCCATCTCGTGGCGAGCCTGGGCCGCCTCCGGCCGGCCTATGCTGTCAAGGCCCTTGAAGCTCACTTCCGGGCGCCGGTCACCTTCGGGGAAAGCCTCACGCCGCTCGCCGAGGTCCAGGAGCTCTTGCAGGGGGGGATGGCACGTCTCCGGCTCACCGCGGTGAACCAGACCGGCACGGTCGTCTGTGAGGGGACCGCCACATTGCGGCCGGAGAAGGCGGGCGAGATCCTCCCCACACCCCCGGCAGAGATCGCCTGGCTCCGCCAGTGGGCCCAGGATGTCACCTCCTCGGTGCCTCCCGTGGTGTACGACTTCACCGACCCGGCGAGTCCCCGCCACCAGACCTTCACCAAGACAATCACCCCCGAGCTGGTGCGCGCCACCCAGGCCCTGTTCGGCCCCCTCTATCCACACCAGGTGAGTCCCCTGCTCGGCCTCGGGACGTTGGCGATGACCTCGGCCGAAAGCTCGCCAGGCCACCTTCTCCTTACGGCCCGGGTGTCGCAATTCGGAGCGCTCATCGAGCCGACAGATCGGCTCAGCATGTCAGTCTCAGCCCCGCCACCCGACCAGATCCGCCGCTCGCAGAAGGGGAAAGGACCTCCGATCGTCCCGCTCGATATTGTCCTAACCAATCAGCGCGGCGCAGCCGTCCTGACCGGCCAGGTGATCAAACTCATGGAAGAGCCGCAGCGAGCCCCCTGACCGTCCTCGGTATAGCCGGGACCACGCCCCGCTGACAACCATGAAGACTGAGTGAGTGATTGGTGGTTGCTGGTTAGTGGCTGGTGACCAGTGGTGGGGAGCGGACTGCTGACGGCTGATCGCTGACAGCCTCTCTTCAGAGCTGCGACCAGGCCTCGAGCAGCGTCCGCTTGGACCCCGCAATGACCATTTCGGAAGACTCGCCGGGTAAGGGTTTCACTTCGAAGCCAACGATGGGTCGC
>CAYSDK010000110.1:0-2554 GCA_964429865.1 uncultured bacterium | reverse complement strand
AAGATCGATCTGACGAACCGGAGGGGAGCATGGCAGCGGAAGCCATCATCATCCGAGGGGCCCGGGAACATAACCTCAAATCGATCGATCTCGAGATCCCCCGCGGGAAGCTGGTGGTGATCACCGGGGTGTCGGGATCGGGGAAGTCCTCCCTGGCCTTTGATACCATCTATGCCGAGGGGCAGCGCCGGTACGTCGAGTCCCTCTCGGCGTACGCCCGGCAGTTCCTCGAGCAGATGGATAAACCCGATGTAGACCTGATCGAGGGGCTCTCCCCGGCCATCTCCATCGAACAGAAGACCACCAGCAAGAACCCCCGCTCCACCGTGGCGACCGTGACCGAGATCTACGACTATCTCCGGCTCCTGTTCGCCCGGGTGGGCAAGCCGACCTGTTACCAGTGCGGCAAGCCCATCACCTCGCAGACGGTCGGGCAGATCGTCGATCAGATCCTCAACCTGCCCGAGGGGACGCGCTTCCAGATCCTCGCCCCCGTGGTCCGGGGGCGGAAAGGGGAGTACCGGCACATCTTTGCCCAGATGCGGCGCGAGGGATACGCCCGGGCCCGCGTGAATGGCAGGGTTCGGGACCTGGACGAAGAGATCGCGTTGGACAAGCACAAGAAGCACACCATCGAGGTAGTGGTCGATCGGCTCGTGATTCGTCCGGATCTTCGGCGCCGGCTGGCCGATTCCCTCGAGACCGCCCTGCGTCTCGGCGAGGGGATCGTCACCGTGAACGTGCTGGGGGAGGGGGAGAAGGACCAGACCTTCTCCGAGCGGCTCGCCTGCATCGACTGCGGCGTGAGCTACCCCGAGGTCAGCCCCAGGATCTTCTCCTTCAACAACCCGCACGGGGCCTGCCCTGCGTGCGGCGGACTGGGGACCGCGCTCGATGCGCGCCTCGAGCGGGAAGGGGAGGCGGATTTCCTCGGGGCAAGCCTGCAGTCGCTCGACCGCCGTTACAAGTTCACCGAGTCCGCCCGGGTGCGGGAACAGATCGAGGCCTATGTGGACCGCCTGGCGACGCTCAGGCCCTGCCCGACCTGCCAGGGCACGCGCCTTCGGCCGGAATCGTTAGCCATCAAGGTGGCTGGCCTGAGCATCGCCGCGGTCACCCGCTTCTCGGTGAAGGAGGCCCTGAGGTTCTTTACGGACGTCCACTTGAGTGAGAAGGACCAGGAGATCGCCCGGAGGATCCTCAAGGAGATCCGTGAGCGGCTGGGCTTTCTCGTCAACGTGGGTCTGGACTATCTGACGCTCGACCGGACGGCCGCCACGCTGGCGGGGGGCGAGGCGCAACGGATCCGCCTCGCCACCCAGATCGGCTCCAGCCTGGTCGGGGTCCTCTACATCCTGGACGAGCCCAGCATCGGGCTGCACCAGCGGGATCACATCCGGCTCTTGAGCACCCTCAGGCGCCTGCGGGACCTCGGGAACACGGTGATCGTGGTCGAGCATGATGAAGAGACGATCCAGAGCGCCGACTTCGTCATCGATCTCGGTCCGGGGGCCGGGGTCGCGGGCGGTCGCGTGGTCGCGTGCGGCACGCCCCGCGACATCATCGCCTGCAACGCGTCCCTGACCGGACGCTACCTGGCGCGGGAACTCGAGATCCCGGTCCCGCGGGTGCGGCGCCCGCCGACCGGGCTCTACCTGACCATCGCGGGGGCCCGGGAGCACAATCTCAAAGGGATCGAGGTCGAGGTCCCCCTCGGCCTCTTCACCTGCGTCACGGGCGTCTCGGGCTCGGGGAAGAGCACGCTGGTCACCGACATCCTGAAGCGGGCGCTCTCTATGCATCTGTACGGGTCGCGGGAGCGACCGGGGGCCCACGACAAGATCCTGGGGATCGAACGCATCGACAAGGTGATCGACATCGATCAGTCGCCGATCGGGCGGACCCCCCGCTCGAACCCCGCGACCTACACCGGGGTCTTCGGCCTCATTCGAGATCTCTATGCCCTCACGCCGGAGGCGCGGATGCGGGGGTACAGGCCGGGGCGGTTCAGCTTCAACGTGAAGGGGGGGCGGTGCGAAGCCTGCGAGGGCGACGGGATCATCCGGATCGAGATGCACTTCCTCCCCGATATCTACGTGACGTGCGAGGTCTGCCGGGGGGCGCGCTATAACCGGGAGACCCTCGAGATCCAGTACAAGGGCAAGAGCATCGCCCACCTGCTGGATATGACGGTGGCGGAGGCGCTCGACTTCTTCCAGCATGTCCCCCGGATCAGGGAGAAGCTCCAGACGATCGCCGACGTGGGGCTCGGGTACATCAAGCTGGGCCAGCCGGCCACCACGCTGTCAGGGGGCGAGGCGCAGCGGGTCAAGCTGTCCCGGGAGCTTTCGCGGCGGGGGACCGGTCGGACCTTGTATCTGCTCGACGAGCCGACGACCGGGCTCCACTTCCACGACATCCGCCAGCTCCTCGAGGTCCTCCATCGCCTGGCCGATGCGGGCAACACCGTGCTGGTCATCGAACACAACCTCGAGGTGATCAAGACCGCCGACTGGATCATCGACCTGGGACCCGAAGGGGGGGATGAAGGGGG
>CAYSDK010000109.1:0-2687 GCA_964429865.1 uncultured bacterium | reverse complement strand
GTGGATTCGCATTGACACCGCCCTGCTCTTCGGTACTATGTAAGCCCAGGCAGGAGCAATCAGTATGGTTCAGGAACCTGCGGAACGGACCATTATTCTGACCCGTGTGCAAGGGCGGCCGGTCCTCGATAGCCGCGGGGCAGAGGTGGGAACGCTGAAGGACCTGGTGGTGCTCTTTCGAGGCATGTATCCCCGCGTGAGCAAGCTGAGCATCGCACGGGTAAGCGAGGGCGACTTGCTCGTCCCCTGGGAAGCCGTCGCCGAGATTGCAGAGACCCCGGGTGGGCCCACCATGATCTTGGATCGGCCCACCGAAGAACTCATCCCGAGCGATCTCAAGGCAAACGAGATGGCGCTCGGGAGAAACATCCTGGACAAGAAGGTGATGGATACCCATCGCTGGCGTGTCGTCCGGGTCAACGATGTGCAGCTCGAGTGGCGAGAGGGGGGCTACCACGTGCTGGCGGTGCTCGCCGGCATGCGCAGCTTGCTTCGCCGCCTCTTCGCCGAAGGTCTCGTCCGGTCGATCGTCTCCACCTTTGGCATCACGATTCCTAGGGATGTCGTCTCCTGGGAGCATGTGGAGCCCATCGAGACCGAACTCACCCGGGCCCGAAAGCAGGCCGTCTACACCAAGCTGGCTCAGCTGCACCCGGCGGACATCGCCGATATCGTGGAGGAACTGAACCCCAGCGAGCGAGCGGTCATCCTCAACGCCCTGGACGCCGAGACGGCGGTCGAGGCCCTGACAGAGACCGAGCCCGAGGTCCAGGCGGGAATCATCCAGATGCTCGAGCCAGAGCGGGCGTCGGACATCCTGGAGATGATGGAGCCGGACGAAGCCGCGGATGTCCTGGGAGACCTCTCGCAGGCCAAGGCTCAAGAGCTTCTCCAACAGATGGAGCCGGCCGAGGCGGAGGATGTGGCAGAACTCCTGGAGCATGAAGAAGACACTGCCGGTGGACTCATGACCACCGGATACGTGACCCTGCGCCCTGAACCCACCGTGAGCCAGGCCCTGGAGGTGCTCCGGACCGTGGCGGACGAGGCGGAGACGATCTACTATTTCTACGTGACCGACCCCTCAGAGCGGCTCGTGGGGGTCCTGAGCCTGCGAGAGCTATTGGTGGCCAAGGCAGACCAGCGCCTGGACGAGATCATGGCCACCCAGTTCGCCACCGTCAGATCCGAGGCCACCATCCAAGAGGTGGCCGAGACCCTCTCGAAGTATAACCTCATGGCCCTGCCGGTGGTGGATGCGGAAGGGAGGCTTGAGGGGATCGTGACCGTTGATGACGTGCTCAACGATCTGATCCCAATGATATGGAAGCGGCGGGCGGCGAAAAAGTACATTTAGGGCGCTCTCAACCGGAGGATCCTCCAGACCGTTCGGAAGGCGACGGGCACGATCGCTCCCCAGCGCCGCGGTCCGGGCGGAGCAAGGCGCTTCATGCGAATGCGCTACCGGCACAAGCGTCGGCTCCTCGTCTTTTTGTCGATCATGGGGCCGGGGATCATCACGGCCAGCGTGGACCAGGACGCCGGTGGCATTGCCACCTACTCCCTGGCGGGCGCCCACTACGGCTACAGCCTGCTCTGGACCCTCTTCTTCACCACGATCAGTCTCGCCGTCGTGCAGGAGATGGGGAGTCGGATGGGCGTGGTGACCGGCAAGGGATTGGGGGAGCTGATTCGGGAGCGCTACGGTGTCCGGGCAGCCGTCCTGATTCTTGCTACCGTCGTCCTCGCCAACCTGGCCAATACCATGGCCGAATTCGCCGGCGCGGCCGCCGCCTTTGAGATCTTCGGCATCCCCCGGCTCCTCTCCGTTCCCCTGACCGCCTGCTTCGTCGCCTGGCTCGTGATCCAAGGCACCTACGCGAGACTCGAGCGCGTGTTCCTGATCGCGAGCGCGCTGTACCTGCTCTATGTCATCTCTGCCTTCCTCGCCACCCCCCCCTGGGGCGAGGTGTTGTTGCAGACGATCCGCCCCTCCTTCCACATGGACCAGGACTATCTCCTCATGGTGATCACCCTCGTCGGAACCACCATCACGCCCTGGATGCAATTTTACGTGCAGTCCTCCACCGTGGACAAAGGGCTCCGGTGGAAAGAGTACAAGTACGCCCGCCTCGATGTAATCCTGGGGGCCTGCGTGGCCACGGGCGTCGCTTACTTCATCATCGTGGCGTGTGCGGCCACGCTTCACGCGCACGGCGTCCGGATCGAGACCGCCGCGGATGCGGCCCGGGCCCTCGAGCCGTTCGCGGGACGCTACGCGAGTCTCTTCTTCGCCCTGGGCCTTCTCAATGCCTCGATCTTCTCGGCCGCCGTCCTCCCCTTGAGCACCGCCTATGCCGCCTGCGAGGCGTTAGGCTGGACCACCGGCGTCGACCGCCGGCCCCGAGAGGCACCGGGATTTTTTGCCATCTATTTGATCATGATCGCGATCGGGGCCGCCATCATCCTGTGGCCCGATGTCCCGCTCATCCCCATCATGTTTTTCTCGCAGACCCTGAACGGCATCCTCCTCCCGTTCATCCTGGTCATCGTGCTCCAGCTCGTCAACGACCGCGAGGTCATGGGGGCGGCGGTGAACTCCCCCCTGGTGAACCTGATCGGCTGGGGCACGGCCTTCCTGATGTCGGCCCTCACGATCTTGCTCCTCATCACCTCGATCTTCTGAC
>CAYSDK010000108.1:0-2706 GCA_964429865.1 uncultured bacterium | reverse complement strand
TGGCCCGACTCATGAAGGCGGCCGCCCCCACCTCCTGGAAGCTCAGATGACGGAAGAGCTCGCCAAAGCCACCGAGATTCTTATCGAGGAGGGGGGTCACCGCTTCGATGGTGAGATCCCGGCGACCGAGCCCGGTCCCTCCTGTGGTAAGAATACACCCCACCTTGCCCTCCACCAGGTCCATGACCTCCTGTTGAATGGCGCCCAGGTCATTCTTCAACAACCGGTACCTGACCAGCCGATGCCCATCCTTCTCCATGCGATCCCGGATATACGTCCCCGACTCATCCCCAGCCTCATCTCGACTGTCGCTGACGGTGATCACAGCGAAGGAGATCTGTCTGATCCCCTCGGCGGCTTGCCTGTGCTCTTCGACACCCATGAGATTTCCCGGAACTCAGCGCTTCACGCGTCATAGAGGAGCAGGGGCATCCCTCCACGACCAGTCAAGAACGGATTATGGGCCCGCTCCGCGCCGATCGTGGTCGGAGGCCCATGGCCTGGATAGACCACGGTGTCATCGGGAAGGGAGAGGAGTTTCGTTCGGATAGAGGCCAGCAGGACCTCAGTCGACCCTCCCGGCAGGTCGGTTCTTCCAATGGAACCAGCGAACAGGGCGTCCCCGACGAGGGCCACCCCTTCCCTGTAGAGGCAGATCCCTCCGGGGGTATGGCCAGGGGTGTGGAGGACCCGCATGCGCTCTCCCCCCATCACCACCTCATCCCCCTCGTTGAGGAGGCGATCAGGCGGGGGTGGGGGTGCGACCTGAAATCCAAAGGCGCGTGCCTGCTCGGCCGCCTGTCGCATGATCCCTGCATCCTCCCGGTGAATCAGGACAGGCGCCCCGGTCTTGGCCTTAAAGAAAGCGTTCCCGCAGACATGGTCAAAGTGGCCGTGGGTGTTGACGATCGCCGAGAGCGCGAGTCCCTCCGCAATGATGACCTCGTAGATGCCCTCACTCCCGAGGCCCGGGTCTATGAGGAGCGCCTGTTGGCTCACTTCATCGACGACCAGATACGCATTGGTCTCGACAGGCCCGATCGTGAAGCTGTGAACTTTCATCGCTTCCCGCTCCGAGGCGTGTTCCCGCGGGTGATCAGAGATCCTGATGGAGGGAGCCGTGCTGGCGACGAGCTACTCTTCCTGTGAACCCTGTCCCTCTGCCCGGTGGAGGAGAATCTCCTCCAGGGTTTTCGAGACGGTGAAATAGTCCACGCCGGTCATCGCCGATATCCGCAGGAGGTCTCGCTCGGTCACCTTCCCCTCCCGCTGAAAGATATCGAGCAGCCGCTGGCGGACGTTCTGTTCCGGACTGCTACTATCATCCACATCTGAGACCGACAAAAGGACCTCCTTACCTCGCGGCGGGCGCATGCTCACGCAACCTTGCCACGAGAGATGGAAGAATGTCGAGCACGCGATCGATGTCTGCCTCACGGGTGGGCCGTCCTAAGGAGACGCGAATGCTCCCTCCGAGCTGCGCCGGGCTGAGCCGCATCGCCCGCAACACATGGGAGGGCTGCACGCTCCCCACGTGACACGCCGATCCGGCCGAGACCGCGACCCCCTCCAGGTCGAGCGCCGCGACCAGCGTCTGGGCCTCTATGCCATCGAAGGCCAGATTCGACGTGTGGGGCAGGCGAGGACTCCTGTGCCCGTTCACCCGTATCCCCTCGATCCGGACCAACACTCCCGCCTCCAGTCGGTCCCGGAGCCGGCGGATCCGCTCCCCCTCGTGCGGCATTTCGAGGGCCATGATCCGCGCCGCCTCCGCCAGGCCGACGATCGCCGGCACATTCTCGGTCCCCGCCCGGCGACCCCGTTCCTGTCCTCCCCCCCGCAGGAGAGGATGAAGGCGCACGCCTCGCCTCGCGTAGAGCGCCGCGACCCCCTTGGGCCCGTAGATCTTGTGGCCAGAGAGGGAAACCAGGTCAAGGCAGACACGCCGAACATCGAAGGGGATCTTTCCGAAGGACTGCACCGCGTCGGTGTGGAAAAGGATTCCCCGTTCCTTCAGGAGGACTCCGACCTGATCGAGGGGGAAGAGGACCCCCGTCTCGTTATTGGCGTGCATCAGCGAGACGAGAATCGTGTCGGGGCGGATCGTTCGGCGGAGCTCTTCCAGATCGAGCATCCCCTCCCCGTCGACGGGCAGCACCGTCACCGAGAAGCCCCACTTCTCGAGCGCGGCACAGGATTCAAGGACGGCCGGGTGCTCCACCGCCGAGGTGATAATGTGCCTCCCCCGCTCCTGGTACGCCAACGCCGTCCCGAGAAGGGCCAGATTATCCGCCTCGGTCCCGGAGGAGACGAAGATGATCTCATCCTTGTCGGTCGAGCCCAATAGCCCGGCCAGCGTCTCTCGGGCTCGCTCCAGAGCCGCCTTGGCCTCCCGCCCCGGGGCATGAGCGGCGCTCGGGTTGCCGAAGACCGTCTCAAAGTACGGCTGCATGGCTTCCCGCACCCGTGGATCAACGGGGGTCGTGGCGTTGTAATCGAGATAGATCTCAGATCCCATCGTGCGTCACTGTAAAAAAGGCCGCCCCTCGGCGGCCCGCGAACCTCATCCCCTCTGTCTCAAGCCTCATACCCTGCCTATAGGTAGTGTCCGACCCGGACGGTCTTGATCTCCTTCTCCCCTTTGGCCGGCGTCCGCGGCAGCGGCCGGACGGCGACGATGCGCTCGGAGCGGCGCCCGGCGATCTT
>CAYSDK010000107.1:0-2720 GCA_964429865.1 uncultured bacterium | reverse complement strand
GGTTCTTGTGGGGAGAGGCTTTTTGGGGTAGCATCTACCTACTGAAACCGTCCCGGTTCGATGCCGTCGGGAGAGAGCGATGAAGCGGGCGCTGTTGCTGGTGGACCACGGAAGCCGGCGGGGAGAGGCCAATGCCGTCTTGGTCCAGGTGGCAGACATCATCCGCCGGCAGTCCGATTTTGCGGTGGTCCACTATGCCCATATGGAGATCGCCGAGCCGACCATCGCCCAGGGGTTTGACGCCTGTGTAGCCGATGGGGCGCGCGAGGTGATCGTCCACCCCTATTTTCTGGCGCCGGGGTCGCACTACAATGAAGATATCCCGCGGCTGGTGGCAGAGGCGGCGGCCAACCATCCGGGGGTCCGTTGGACGATCACCGAGCCGCTCGGGATCCATCACAAGCTCTGCGAGGTCGTCCTGGAGCGGGTGGAGGCGGCGATCGAGCGCGCCGCCGGACCCCGGGCCCGCCGTCCCTAGAGACTTCAGGCGCCGCCAGCCGGACCTGCCAGTCACCCCCGGGGAAACCCTGTGCAGCCTGCGGGCTCGAACAGTCACCGCCCTGATGAGGGATGGTCGCCATGGGAGCCGACCCTGCGACGGCAAGGCGCGAAGAGGTGCGGCGCATGTTCGCCTCGATCGTGGGGCGGTACGACCTGCTCAACCGCCTGCTCAGCCTCCGTCGCGACGTCTACTGGCGCCGGGTTGCGGTTGCCCTGGGCGAGGTCCCCAGGGGTGGAGATGTCCTGGACCTGTGCGCCGGGACCGGCGATGTGGCGCTCGAGATCGTTCGGCAGGGTTCGGGGGCGCGGGTCATCGCCGTGGATAACTGTGAACCGATGCTGATCCGCGGCCTGCACAAGGCCAAGAGGGCGAACGCGGCGGATCAGGTCCGTTTTGCGGTTGCCCCGGCCGAGGAACTCCCCTTTGCCGATGCGACCTTCGATCGGGCCTTTGTCGCCTTCGGGGTTCGGAACATCGCCGACCGGCGGCGGGGCCTCCGGGAGATGGCGAGGGTCCTGAAACCCGACGGACGGGCGATCATCCTGGAATTCTCCACCCCCTCGTCCCCCCTCTTTGGACCGCTCTACCGGTTTTACTCCCATCGGATTCTGCCCTGGATCGGCGGTCTTTTGTCGGGTAACCGGGCCGCCTACGAGTATCTTCCGGCCTCGGTGGACGGCTTTCCCTCGCCGGAGGGGTTGCAGGCCCTCATGGAGGACGCGGGATTCATCGATGTGTCGGTGGTCCATCTTACCTTCAGGATCGTGACCGTCCACCAGGGGAGAAAGGCCGCCCGGCATGGTTGAAGAGCGCAAACCCCTCGGCCTCTTCGAGCAGCTCGGTCTCTTTCTCGAGCTGATCAAGTTCCCGCATACGATCTTTGCCCTCCCCTTCGCCCTGACAGGTGCAGTCCTGGCCGCCCAGGGGTGGCCGGATGGTGAGAAGGTCTTCTGGATCCTGGTGGCGATGGTGGGTGCCAGGACCGGCGCCATGGGGGTTAACCGGCTGGCGGACATGGAGCTGGATGCCCTGAACCCGCGGACCGCCCGTCGTCCCCTTCCCGTGGGCCTGATCCGCCCGCTGACGGTCCTGGTGATTGTGATCGTGTCCTTCGGACTTCTGGTCTTTGCAGCGGCCCAACTGAATCGCCTGTGTCTGTATCTCTCACCCATGGCCATCGGCCTGACGGTCTTCTACTCGTACACCAAGCGCTTTACCGCCTGGTCCCACCTGATCCTGGGGCTCTGCCTGGCGTGTGCCCCGATCGGCGCCTGGATCGCCATTCTCGGCAGGGTGGACCTGCCGCCGCTGCTGCTGGGACTGGCCGTTCTGTGCTGGGTGGCCGGCTTTGACGTCCTGTATGCCCTGGCCGATATCGAATTCGACCGCGCCTACGGTCTCTATTCAATTCCGGCAAGACTCGGGGGCCAGGCGGCGATGCGGGTGAGTCTCGTCCTTCACACGGCGGTCCCCATCCTGCTGGGCATCGTGGGCCAGCTTCTCGGCCTGGGCCCGCTCTATTACCTTGGGCTCGTCATCGTCGTCGCTCTTCTGGGGTACGAGCACGCCACGGTCCGCCGCCACGGTCTCACGCGGCTCCAGACCGCCTTCTTCAATGTGAATGGGATCATCAGCATCACGCTGTTCACCGGCACCCTTCTGGATGCCTTGCTGAAATTCCCCTGATCGCTGTGACCCCTGTGGGGGTGACCCCTGATTTTCTCGGGAAATGACGCGACGGACTATCTCCCCCGGCCACATGGAGGTGGAGGTTACCGGAGAATCGATGCGCGGAGTCGGCGGGCGATTACTTCAGGAGTTTGTACCCCCGGTTCCGCATGCAGGCGTCGTAGATGGTCTCGAACTGCGACCGAGCGGAGGTGCCGCCGACAATGGCCCCACCGGTAGCGCCGACAGCCGCTCCAGTCCCCGCACCGATGGCGGCTCCCCTTCCCGCGCTCCCACCGATGGCGCCGCCGATCGCCCCAATGGCTGCTCCCCCGGCAGCCCCGCCCACGGCCCCGACGGCTCCCGACTCTACTGCCTTTGAGCCGGGGTCTGGAGCGTACGAGCGCGCGATCTGCTCACATTCTGCGAGGTCCTTGTCGAGTTTGGCGCGATCGGTGGTGAAGGTGGGGTCGAGAGGGGGACGATACGTGCTGGCACAGCCCGCCGCGAACAGGGCGGCAACGGACCAAACGACCAGATACCGTTTCAC
>CAYSDK010000106.1:0-2925 GCA_964429865.1 uncultured bacterium | reverse complement strand
CCGAGATCCTCATCCGCTGGGCCAACACCGACCAGTACCGGATCTGACGGTCGGCCCTGCCGTGCGCCGACACCGCGATGGGATCGGTGGGACAGAGAGAGAGGACCTTGAGGGAGAGAAGTGATGATTGAATTCGCGTTCTTGACCAAGGTGGTCGCGGGCCTCAAGCGCGTGAAGCGTGCGTCGTGGATCGGGGACGGCCGCAGTCTTTCCAGGGAGAGGGGAGCCGCCGCGCTGCCGCAGGACGCCCGCCGAAGCCGGAAGCCGGAGCCGGGAAACGGCTCGTTCGGTGTCGAAGATGCTGGAGACGAGACCGCGGACCGTCGCGGGCGGGTCTACATCGTCGGGGCGGGACCGGGAGACCCCGGTCTTCTCACCCTGAAGGGCAAGCGCTGCCTCGAGGAGGCGGACGTCATCGTCTATGACTACCTCGTGAACGAGGACATCGTCGCCCACGGCCGGCCGGACGCCGAACGGGTCCGCCTCGGGAAACCGGGGTCCGCAGGCCGACTGTCGCAGGAAGCGATCAACCGTCTCCTGGTCCGACACGCTGGCGAGGGGAAGGTCGTGGTACGTCTCAAGGGAGGGGATCCGTTTATCTTCAGCCGGGGGGGCGAGGAGGCGGAAGCGCTGGCCGGGGCTGGTCTTGCCTTCGAGATCGTGCCGGGGGTGACCTCGGCGATCGCGGTTCCCGGCTATGCCGGCATTCCCCTCACCCATCGGCATATGGCATCGAGCGTAGCATTCGTGACCGGGCACGAGGACTCCACCAAGGAGTCCTCGGGAATCGACTGGAAGGCCGTCGCGGGGATGGGAACGGTGGTCTTTCTCATGGGGGTCAGCCGACTCTCACAGATCGTCGCCCGCCTGGTCGAGGAGGGGCGCGCCCCGGAGACGCCCGTCGCCGTCATCGAATGGGGGACTTGGCCGGGGCAGAGAACCGTCACGGGAACCCTGCAGGATATCCGGGAAAGCGCGCGGGGCATGCGCCGGCCTGCCGTGATAGTCGTCGGAGAGGTCGTCCGGCTTCGGAAGCGCCTCGAGTGGTTCAAGGAACTTCCCGCATCGCGCCGCGCGACGGAGGCAAGGCGGCAGCAAGAGGCCGCCCCCACAAAGGCGCTCAAGGCCTGACCATCCCTTCCCTGCATCCAACTCGGCCTCGGGCCGCGACGTCTCCGGAATCTCCAGTGGGCCAACACCGACCAGGTCCGGACCCCCGCCTTCTACCCACGTTGATTGCGCTCAGGGCTGGCTGCAAGCACCTGAGCGGTGCGCGAGCAAGGATCTGAAGAGTCATGATGCCATGACGCCGCGGGTGGAGATTCAATACTGTACACAGTGTCGATGGCTGCTGCGTGCCGCGTGGATGGCGCAGGAGTTGCTCACCACGTTCGAGAATGAACTCGGGGAGTTGGCTCTGGTCCCCGGCACGGGAGGAATATTTGAAGTGAGGGTGGATGGAGAGGTGATCTTCTCGCGTAACCAAGAGGGACGGTTTCCGGAGTCTAAAGAGTTGAAGCAGCTCGTGAGGGATCGCATAGCGCCTGATAAGCCGCTGGGGCACAGCGACCGTCAGTGAATCTCGCCCCTGAACTGCCACGTCAGACTCACCGAATATTTCGGTCGGCCTCGACATGAAAATATACGGAAAGTGCTTTAACGAAGCATTCGAATGATGATGTCATGAACAATTTCACGTGCCCGCTATTCGGCCGCGCTTCATGGAGGTGCTGAGACGTGGGCGCGGTTCCCACACGCAAGCTCGGAAGGAACGGTCCGGAGATTACCCGCGTCGGCTTCGGGGCGTGGGCGATCGGCGGCGGAGGCTGGTCCTACGGGTGGGGCCCGCAGGACGATAAGGCTTCGCTCAAGGCGATGCGCCACGCCATCACGCTGGGGATCAACTGGATCGACACGGCCGCGGTCTACGGGCTCGGACACTCCGAAGAGCTCGTGGGCCGGGTGCTCAAGGAGCTGCCGGCGAGCGATCGTCCGTATGTCTTTACGAAGTGTGGACTGGTCTGGGACGAGAGGGATCCGATGGCAGACCCCCGCCAGACCCTGCGGCCCCAGTCGATTCGCCGCGAATGCGAGGCGTCGCTCCGCCGGCTCGGGGTCGAGCGGATCGACCTCTACCAGTTCCACTGGCCCGACGAGACTGGCACCCCCGTCGAAGACTCGTGGGGCGAGATGGGCCGGCTCGTGGAGGAGGGGAAGGTGCATTGGGCCGGGGTGTCGAACTTCGACGTGCCGCTCCTCGAGCGGTGCAAGAAGATCCGCTACGTGGACGCGCTCCAGCCTCCCTTCTCGTTGATCAACCGCCAGGCTTCGGCGGCGGAGATCCCCTGGTGCGCCGAGCACGGGACGGGCGTGATCATCTACAGCCCGATGCAGTCGGGGCTCCTGACGGAGAAGTGGACCGTCGATCGGGTGAAGACCCTTGCTCCGGATGACTGGCGCCGCCGGTCGCCCGACTTCCAGTCGCCGAACCTGGAGAAGAACCTGGTGCTGCGGGACGCGTTTGCGCCCATCGCCGGATGCCACGGGACGACCATCGCGGCGATCGCGGTCGCATGGACTCTCGCGTGGCGGGGGGTCACGGGGGCGATCGTGGGCGCCCGCTCGCCCGAGCAGGTGGACGGCTGGATCGGGGCGGCGAGCATCGAGCTGACCGGTGCCGACCTGGACAAGATCGTCCAGGCGATCGAGCGCACGGACGCGGGGGTGGGGCCGAAGCATCCGAGGGGTGACAAAAAGGGGTCGGGAACCTAGAGAATCGTCGCGTCCGCTCGAGCTCTCAGAACCGGGACACGGTCCACCTAAGAAGGACGGACATCATCATGGCATGGAACAGCACAGTGCTTTCACACCGGCTCGGTATCACATATCCGCTCATCCAGGCCCCCATGGCCGGCGGCTTCACCT
>CAYSDK010000105.1:0-2999 GCA_964429865.1 uncultured bacterium | reverse complement strand
GAAAATGACCCGTGGCGATGTAGAGACCGTCCAATCCCTGGAGTGGACCAATAAGGGGGAGTCCGTCCTTGGCGTGGGGGCGAAGACCGGCCCAGGCCCGCGTGAACGGCTGCTCCGCCAGTCCGGGGAGCAGGGCCAATGTGAGCTCGCTCAGACGGCGGATCCCGTCGAGGGTCACGGACTTGTCGAAACCCACGTACTCCACCGTGCTGCCGACGATCAGTCCCCCGTTCAGCCGAGGCACCACGTATCCCCCCTTGCCCCAGACGGGATGCCGCACCGGCAGCTCCGGCAGTTCGGCGTAGAGAATCTGGCCCCGCGCAGGCTCCACCGGGATCCGCCGTCCGAGCAGGACTCCGAGTTGCCAAGACCATGCGCCGGTGCAGAGAACGATATGGCCTGCCGTGAAGATCTCGTCGGGCATCCGAATGCCGGCAACCCTGTCCCCATCGTAAATGAAGCCCGAAACGGTGCAGCCCTCCACGATCCGGACTCCGTGGGAGCGGGCCGCCTGGGCGAGGGCACAGATGAGTTCGGCGTTGTTCACATGATGATCATCCGGAAAGAAGAGGGCCCCCCCGACCTCCTTGGTCAGCCCTGGCTCCAGTTTAAAGACCTCCTCCGGTGTCAGCCGCTCCACGGTGAGGCCCAGCTCTCTCTGCCAGCGGTATCGTCCCTCCGCCGCCTCGTCCCCCTCCTCGTCGAGGAGGTAGAGAATCCCCCAATCGAGGTACTCGATGTCGATCCGGGTATTCTCCTTCAGCTCCGGCGCCAGCCGCTCGTAGTACCGGCGCGCGGCCAGGCAAAAGTCGAGAAAGGGGCCGGGGCCGCCTGCCTCACACTGAGGGGCAAGCATTCCCGCTGCCGCGCCCGAGGCCTCACCGCCGATCTGACCCCGATCCAGGACGAGGATTCCCTTCACGCCCATCCGGGCCAAATGGTACGCCACGGAGCAGCCCACAACTCCCGCACCGACAATGATGATGTCGGCGGTCTTGGCCATGCCTCAACTCCCCCGAGCTCAGCCCGTGCCGCCTAGCTCCCAGCCTGCCACCATGATCCGCCTCCAGATATTGCCCACCTCTTCATCGTTGGTCGAGAATCGCCTGGATCAGCCGCAAGAGGGAGTCGACTCGAAAGGGCTTCGTGACGAAATCGACGGCCCCGAGATCCATGGCCCTCGTAAAGGCAGTCCTGTTGCCGAAGGCGGTGAGAAACACCACCGGCAGGCTCGGTCCAAGCCGCCGGATCTCGCCCAACAGCTCCAGGCCTCCCATGCGCGGCATGAGCAAGTCGGTGAGGACCAGGTGGAACGGTTGAGTTTGAAGGACGGTGATGGCCTCGGCGCCGTCTCGGGCCAAGTGGACCTGGTATCCGGCCAGCGTGAGGATCCGCTGGAGATTCTCGCCCATATCCTCGTCATCCTCGACCACCAGGATGCGGAGCTTGGCTAGAACGTCTGTGGAAATCATGCGAGCCCCTGACTGGTAGAATTCGTGCTCCGCACTAGCGTCTCAGCTCGATCGGGACATAGTCGCGCCGGTCCGAGCCGGTGTACACCTGCCGCGGCCGCGCGATCTTCTGGTCGGGATCCGTCAGCATCTCCTGCCACTGGGCAAGCCACCCCGGGGTCCGGCCGATGGCGAAGAGGACCGGATAGATGTCCACGGGGAAACCCATGGCCTCGTAGATGATCCCCGAGTAGAAATCGACGTTCGGGTAGAGCCGGCGCGTCACAAAGAACTCGTCCTCCAGGGCGATACGCTCGAGCTCGATGGCGATGTCCAGGAGCGGATTCGGCCCGGTGACCGTGAAGACCTGCCTGGCGATGTCCCGGATGATCCTGGCCCGGGGGTCGTAGTTCTTGTAGATCCGGTGGCCGAAGCCCATGAGGAGGGCCTCGCGCGCCTTGACCTTCTTGATGAACTCGGGGATCTTCTCCTTGGACCCGATCTCGCGGAGCATCCGCAGGACTGCCTCGTTGGCGCCGCCGTGGAGCGGCCCATAGAGGGCCGCGGTGGCCGCCGCCACCGCCGAGTAGGGATCGACGTGGGAGCTGCCGACGCTCCGCATGGCATTGGCGCTGCAGTTCTGCTCGTGGTCCACGTGGAGGATGAACAGCACATCGAGCGCCTTCCCCAAGACGGGATCGGGCTTGTACTTCAATTCGGTCTTCTTGAAGAGCATGTTGAGGAAATTGCCGGCATACGACAAGTCGTTGTCGGGGTACGCATAGGGCATCCCCAGGCTGTGCCGGTAGGCGAACGCTGCCATGGTGGGCATCTTGGCGATCAGGCGGTATATCTGCTTCTGCCGGTTGGCGGGATCCATGATGCTCTTGGCGTCGGGGTAGAAAGTGGAGAGCGCTCCCACCGTCCCGACCAAGATCCCCATCGGATGCGCGTCGTAATGGAAGCCATCCATGAACTTCTTGATGTTCTCGTGGATCATGGTGTGGTGGGTGATGTGGTACGTCCACTCGTCGAGCTGTTTGCGAGTCGGAAGCTCGCCATGGAGAATCAGGAACGCCGTCTCCAGGAACGTGCTCCGCTCGGCGAGCTCCTCGATAGGGTAGCCCCGGTACCGGAGGATCCCCTTCTCCCCGTCGATGAAGGTGACAGCACTCTTGCATGAGGCGGTGTTCATAAAGGCGGGGTCATAGCCCATCAGGCCGAAGTCCTCCTCTGACACCTTGATCTGCCGGAGGTCCGCCGTCCGGATGGATGCCCCGTAGGTCGGATAGGCCCCGTACTGGATCGGGATCTCGTAGGTCTTGCCGGTCCGATTATCGGTAATCGTCAATGTGTCCTTTCCCATGGTCCGTCCCTCCACTTCGTTCACCGTTCACGGTTCACAGTTTGGGAGACTGGAGCTTGGAGACAGGAGACTTGAGCTCTCGTCTCTGGACTCCGGTCTCTCGTCCCCGGTCTCCGCTCAGCTCATGTTCTCAATGATGGCATCTGCAAACTGGGAGCACTTCAGCTCCGTCGCCCCCGTCA
>CAYSDK010000104.1:1413-3140 GCA_964429865.1 uncultured bacterium | reverse complement strand
CGGGAATACGATTGACCCTTGCTCGATCCGCTGCTCGTGGGCTGGATCACCTACCTGTCGGGCAGTCAGCGCCCCGCCGGACCGAAAGGTCTGATCTGTCGAGCTGCCACCGTTCTGGGCCGCAGAGGTGACGGGATCTCCTGGCACTTCGATGGGTTACTCGGAAGCCGCAAGCACTCGCACCACACCGGCCCAGCCATCCACGAATAGCTCATCACCCGTGCGGATGCGCTCGGTTGCCCGGTCCACGTTCACCACGGCCGGCAGCCCAAGCTCGCGCGCGACGATCGCAGCATGGGAGGTAGGGGCGCCGATCTCGGTGACAACGGCCGAGGCGAGGCGAAAGACGAGAGTCCAACCGATGTCGGTGGTTCGAGCGACCAGCACCTCGCCGGGCTGAAGGTCCTTCGCCTGTCCGATATCAAGGAGCACGCGCGCGCGGGCGGTGACTCGGCCGGGGGAGGCGCCGAAGCCGCGAAGGATGCCGCCGGATCCGGGGTCGGGCGCGAAGGGCACGAGACGTCCGTCGGGCAGCTCGGCCAGGAGCCGAGGCGGCGGAGGCCAGTCCAGCATCCGGCGACGGAGCTCCCGGCGGCGCCCCACCCGGGTGGCTACCGTCCCCCGTAGGGCAGGAGAAGTGGGGGTTTCAAGGAGAGACGCGATCTCGTCTCGCAGAAGGAAAAAGATGTCCTCGGGAGCATCGAGGATGTTCCGCGTTCGTAGGCGGCGGCCGATTTCCAGCAAGAGATGGCGAAAGCTCTCCGCCGTTCCTGCCAGTAGGGCCCGGGTTGTTTCCCGCCTCTGTTGCCAGATCCGTGCGGGCCGCGCATAGAGGGTGAGCACCCGGTGCAGGAGCGCGCGACGCGGCATATCAAGGGCAGGAGGTCTGGGCGGCCCCGGGGACGTCGAGGCCAGCTGTCTCGCCAGACGCAGGACATCGTGTGGTTGCTCGCGCCATCGCGGTTTGGCAAGCTCTGCCTCGTTCTCGCACCGGGAACCGCAGGCTTCGAGAAAGCGCCCGAGGCGAGCCTCGACCTCCGGATCGTCGTCCGGACGTCCCGGGTTCTCCCGAAGCCAGTCAGCGAACGCGGCGAGCTGTCGCAATGGCTCCAGACTCTCCATCTCACCCGTCCTGGCCATGGAGGCCACCTCGGCGCTCGGGAGCTCTGGCATGTGCTTGCTGGCCAAATGCATCATGGCGTTCAGGAGTCCGTTGGCCATCGTGGATGAGATGCTCATGGCCGTGGCCGCGGGACGCATAGAAACCGGCGTGGCCTGTAGAATGCCCAGGAGATCGGCGTCGTTCGCGCCGCAGGCGATCGCCGATCGGACGCTTTCATCAAAGGCTCGGACCGACTCCCGCACGTCGCGGATTCGTCTCTTGGCGAAGAGTATCCAGCCGACAAAGCGCAGCACGGTAGCCGGCAGCTTGACGAGAAAAGGCAGCCTTCGGCCTTGGCGATAGGCGACGAACGGCGCCAACTCCGGCCCGTCGCCGAACATCCGAAGCAGATTCTCCATCTGGAAGCCGGGCAGCACCGACATGGAAGATGCCATGGCGCTGTAGCTCATGTAGAAGCGGCCCTTCACCAGCCGCTCGATCGGGCCATCGGGCTCTGGCAGGCCGGAGAAGTGGAAGGAGATCCGGAAGACCTCGTGGATGTTGTGTCGAGTCACTTCCTCTGAAATGGGGGTCAGCGGTCGAGGAATCGCCTCTTGGAAGTTGG
>CAYSDK010000104.1:0-1313 GCA_964429865.1 uncultured bacterium | reverse complement strand
CCCTCGACCACGGTTTCGCCGTTTGCGTCCGCGAAGGCGACACCGGCGTACTCAGGTTCGAGCATGCGTTGGACGATGACGCACATCCTCGAGGCTGCCGGATCGGGATATTCGCGATACGTCGCACCCCGGGCCGTTAACGCCGACGCGCGGCAGGCTTCCACCGCACGCAAGAGAGCTTCTTCGTCGCTGATATTCAGGAATGTTTCGAACTGTCCGGCGTATGAGAGACGGCTGGAGTCCTCCTCTGCGGCCGAGGAGCGTACCGCCACCCGCGGCGTGCCGAGGCGACGATAGGCAGCGATGATCTCTTCAGGTGTGGCTTCGGGCGAGAGCACAAAGCCCTCAGGTACCGGGAAGCCCGCGACGAGGAGGGCGGCGAGGCCCTGGGCCTTACCGCCCACCGAATCCTGACTTGTGATTTCACTCAGCAGAAGGGTGGCATAGGTCATGACAGTGACACAAGCTTATTTCCGCAAGCCCGCGACGTCAACCCTAAAGGGAATTGACCTGCGACCTTCAGCGACTGGATGTCGATAGGGGGGTGGGGAATAACGTCGGAGACGTGCCACCGGACCGAAGCCAGGTAAGCATATCGTTCAGCGGAACCCATTCGAGAAAGTTCGAATAATCGTTCACGGTGATTCTGCCAACGGTTCTTTCACCGCGGACCTCAAGCCAGAAGTCCCCGCAGACCGAGATTGTGTATTCTCTCCGACCAGGTGGTGAGGCGAATCCTTGCCAGGGAGGCCTTGTTTCCCCTGTCTTCTCCGGCAAGGGAAACACCGCCAATAGCCACCTGGTGCCGATCGGAAAATGGGCCACATACGGCCTGCATAAGGCCCCGTTATCTCCCCAGATCCTGATCGTCTTTCTCTCCTCTGTTCCCTTGACGACCTCAATGATCTGAACTTCCATGCTGTTCTTGTAATGGTCCAGCACCTCTCCAAGAACGATCAGCTCTTTACCCAGCGCGACCTTCGAGAAAGGTCCGGCCCACATACAACTGCAGGCGAGTGCCGACTTGGGAAGCCCGAGGATCGCCAGCAGGACTAGGACCGCAACCGTCCTCACCAACCGGGGGCTCATCCTCATCACTCTCCTCACCGCGGACACTCGATCACGGGTCCGCCATCGAATCTGTAACAAGTCGTGGATTGAACGATGCCCAGGCAGATCGTTTTTCTTGGCCCATCGGCGGGGCGTGCGTCGTACATCTCCCGCTCGATACCGAGACAATTGCAGGTCTTATACGACGCGCCCATTCCTCCGCCGTATGCGCATTCACGCACCAGCAGGAATCCGGCCACGGC
>CAYSDK010000103.1:0-3345 GCA_964429865.1 uncultured bacterium | reverse complement strand
CAGGGGCCATAGGGACCGCGAGGCCGGTGAGGCCCATGCGACGCGGGCCTCCGGGCCGGCACTATCTATATTATAAGCCTCCGGAGGTAGGCGCTCAGGTAATCGACTGC
This sequence comes from uncultured bacterium, assembly GCA_964429865.1. Lineage (GTDB taxonomy): Bacteria > Methylomirabilota > Methylomirabilia > Methylomirabilales > CSP1-5 > CSP1-5. Next base: position 3,235 of record CAYSDK010000103.1, on the reverse strand, counting down.
CGTCACGATGACATAGATGGCTAGGAGGAGGGTAAGGAGCTGGTGTTCGAGGAAGAGGCTGATCGCGATGTGGATCTGTCGGCCCAGGCCACCGGCCCCGACGAGACCCAGCATCGCGGCGGCGCGGATGTTCACCTCCCAGCGATAGAGGGCGTATGCGAGGAAGTGCGGGAGTGCCTGCGGGAGAATCCCATAGATCAGGATCTGGAAGCGCGTGGCCCCGGTTGCCTGCAGGGCCTCAATCGGGCGTCGGTCCACATTCTCCAACACCTCGCCAAAGAGCTTCCCCAGCACCCCGCCATTATGGACGCCCAAGGCTAATACCCCCGGGAACGGGCCGAGCCCCACCGCGAACACGAAAACCGTCGCCCACACGATTTCCGGGATCGTCCGGAGGAGGTTCAGCAGGCTCTTCGCCCCGAGGTACAGCGACAGCCGGAGCCCGCGATGGATGCGACCGGCCGCTTCCCGCTCGAACAGCACTCCCGTATACATCAGGTTGGCGCTCGCAAAGAAGACCACCGCGAAGGCCAGCAACGTGGCCAGCAAGCTCCCCATGATGGAGATCGCCAACGTTTCGAGCGCCCCGAAGGCGGTGTCCAGGAGGAACTCGGGGCGCAGATCGGGGGGGAAGAGCTTCCTCGCGTAAGAGAGCATAGCCTGCGGCCCGTCGCGGAAGAGGAGGGGGAGGTCGACCTCGGTCCCCCGGGCGCTCCACCAGACGAGGATCACAACAGCTGCCGCCATCGCCAAGGGAAACCAGCGGCGCGGCTGCCTGGGCACCACGGAGCGTGCATCCGCTATCGAGGACTGTACCCGAGGCATGGACCACCTATCTCGCGAAGACGCGTCGCCGGATGCGGGCGCTCAGCCAGTCAACCGCCCCGACCAGGCCAAACAGAATGACGACCAGGGTGAACATCTGGTGAAAGTCGAACATTCGCATCGAGATCTCGATCTGTTGCCCAAGACCGCCGGCCCCCACCAGGCCCATGACGGCCGAGGCCCGGATGGCGCACTCCCACCGGTACAGGGTGTACGAGACGAAGCTCGGATAGGCCTGCGGAAGAAAGCCGTATGCAAGGATCTGCCACCGACTGGCCCCCGTCGCCTGAAGCGCCTCGAGCGGTTGCGGGTCGACCGCCTCCAGGATTTCCGAGTAGACCTTTCCAATCATGCCGCCGTAGGCAACGCCAACGGCGAGCACCCCCGGGAATGGCCCGAGGCCGACCGCTCGCACGAACATGAAGGCCCACACGAACTCCGGGATGCTCCGGAACGCGCTGAGGAGGGCCCGAGAGGCGGCATAAGGGAGAAAGCGCACGACGCGGCGCGATGGTGCGCCGACGACCTCACGGGCGTGCAGGACGCCGCGGTACGCCAGCGTCGCGGTCCCGAGCAGAGCAAGGGGGAATCCGATGGCCACGGCGATGGCCGTGCCGAGGATCGAGATCTGGATCGTTTCCAGCGTCGGCTTGATCAAGAACCGGAGGAATTCAGGGCTGAGGTCCGGCGGGAAGGCTCCGGCAAAGAACCGGAGGAAATTCGCCCGCGCCCTGGCATCGAGGAGGACGCCGGGGTCCACCTGGGCAAGGCGGGCACTCCCCAGGAACACGAGAAGGAGCCCGCCGAAGAACAGCCAGTGGAGCGCGCGCTTACTTTCGCGGAAAGAGGGGGCCATAGCAGATAAGCGGTGAGTCATGGGCGGTGGGAATCCCGGCCTCTTCGGCCTCGGACCGGCTGATCCCGGCATACAGCCGGCCCAGCATCTCTTCGGTCACCTCCACGGGGGGTCGGTCGAACTCGATCTTGCCCCCGCGAAACCCGATGACCCGGGGGAAGTACGCCAGGGCCAACTCCACACTGTGGAGGTTCATGACGAGCGTCTTGCCGGAGCTTCGGCTGATCTCCACCAGGAGCTTCACGATGGCATGGGCGAGATTCGGGTCCACCGAGGCGACCGGCTCGTCGGCCAGAATAATCTCCGGCTCCTGAACCAGCACGCGGGCAATCGCCACCCGCTGCTGCTGGCCGCCGGACAGCTCATCCGTCCTCGCGTACAGCTTCTCCGGGATGCCGACTTGAGTCAGGGCGGCGTGGGCCGCGTCGAGTTCCTGGGGGCGGAACAGGGACCAGACCGCCTGCCAGGCGGACCAGGCCCCGAGCCGCCCGGCCAGGACGTTGTGCACGACCGGCAGCCGCGGCACGAGGTTATGCTGCTGGTATATCGTCCCGATGCGCCGTCGGGCGGCCCGTAGAGCCCGTCCGTGCAATTGGCTCACATCCACGTCTCCCAGCCAGAGCCTCCCCCCATCCGGGTAGAGCGTCAGATTCAGGAGGCGGAAGAGCGTGGTCTTCCCCGCGCCTGACGGTCCGATGACCGCCACCTGCTCACCGGGGTCAATCTTCATCGACACGTCGTCCACGGCGACCAGGTCGCCATCGAAAACCTTGCGGAGATTCTCCAGGCGATACACGGCGTACGGGCTCCTCGCGGATGCCAAGACCCTTCTGTGGCCGCCCCCCGGCGACGCAGGAACTACTTCAGGAGGCCGGCAGCCTGGGCAGCCTCCTGGATTCCTTTCCAGTCCTCGTCCCTGGCACGGACGTAGCCCTTCGTCCGATGCAGATCCATGAGCATCCGATGCTCCGGGTTGTCGTACTTGAGCTTGAGGAAGGCCGATGTGATGCGATCCCTGAGCCCCGCGTCCAGCTCACCACGGGCCGTCCAGACGTAGTCGACGTAGGGGGGCGTGGTCCAGAAGACCTTCACCTTGTTCGTATCCACCTTCTTGCCCTGGACGAGCTTATCCCAAACCAGAAAGTTCAATGCGCCCGCGTCCACCCTTCCCCCTTCGACCCACAACGCAGTTGCATCATGGGCCCCGCTGAAGGCCGCCTTCTGCGCGAAATCCCGGTCCGGGTCGATCTTGTTTTGGAGGAGAAAGTACCGGGGCATGAGGTGGCCGGAGGTCGAAGAGACACTGCCAAAGGCAAAGGTCTTCCCCTTCAGGTCACTCAACTTGGTGATGCCGGTGTCCGGACGGGTGATGAAGACACTCTTAAACTCCGCATCCTCCTTCCGCATCACCAGTCTTGTGGCAGTGCCCCCTGTCTGGCGCACCGCCTGGACCGAGGTGAAGCCCCCGTACCAGACGAGGTCCAGCTTCTTGGCGGCCAGGCCCTCTACGGTCGCTGCGTAATCGACCACCGGGACAAACTTGACCGGGATTCC
>CAYSDK010000102.1:0-3528 GCA_964429865.1 uncultured bacterium | reverse complement strand
TGCTTCCTTGAATAGCTTCGTACAGGTTCGTCGCGGATTTCCGGGCCAGGCGCTCTAGCGATGCGAGCGTCTCCACGTCGAGGTGGTACAGATCCGCAAAGTCCTTCACCAGGCCGCGGTCCACCAGTTGATTCACGACCGCCTCGCCGAGGTGCTCGATGTCCATCGCCCGGCGCGACCCGAAATGGAGGAGCCGCTCTTTGAGCTGGGCCGGGCAGGCCGCATTGTCGCACCGCCAGACCACTTCCCCCTCCGGCCGGTGGGCACGCCCTCCGCAGACCGGACAGCGGGCGGGCATCCTGAACTTGGGACGGGTTTCGTGCTCTGGCTCAGGAACCACCTGCACAACGTGCGGGATCACATCCCCGGCCCGCTCGATCACGACCAGGTCCCCCTCCCGTACGTCGAGACGGGCGATCTCATCGGCATTGTGGAGTGTTGTCCGGCTGATCGTGACGCCGGCGATCTCCACGGGATCGACCTCGGCCGATGGCGTCAGGGCCCCGGTCCGCCCGACGTTAATCAGGATCCGGCGGATCCGCGTACGGGCCTGCTGCGACTTGAACTTGAAGGCAATAGCCCAACGGTGGTGATGCGTGGTGAATCCGAGGGCCTCTTGCTGAGCCAGGTTGGTCACCTTGAGGACAACGCCGTCGCTCTCATAGCCCAGCTCGCTCCGTTTCGCCTCCATCTTGCGATAATAGGCGATGGCGGCGTCCAGATTGCGGCACAGCCTCGCTTCCACATTCACCGGGAGGCCGGCAGCTCGGAACGCCTCGAGGATTTCCCAGTGGGTGCGAAGGTTCGGCCGAGGGGTCGCCGCCGCCAGCTGGTAGAGGATGAGGTCCAGGGGGCGTGTGGCCGTGATCCCGCTGTCCTTCTGGCGGAGGGAGCCGGCCGCCGCGTTCCGTGGATTTGCGAAGGCGCTCTCCCCTGCTTCTTCGAGATCACGATTCAACTTCTGGAATGCGGCCCGCCACATGAAGACCTCTCCTCGGATCTCGAGGCGCTCGTACCGGGCGAGGGGCCCTCGCAGGACCTTCGGTAGGTTCCAAATGGTGCGCAAGTTGTGCGTCACGTCCTCGCCCACGCGACCGTCCCCCCGGGTGGCGCCGCGGACAAAGGCGCCACGTTCGTAGACCAGGGCGACGCCCAGGCCGTCGATCTTTGGCTCGCAAACGTACTTGAACGCCGCATCAGGCATGATCCGCTTTATGCGGGCTTCGAATTCCCGCACGTCCGCCTCGGAGGTGGCGTTATCGAGAGACAACATGGGACTACTGTGCCGGACCGGCGCAAAGCCCTCGGCGATCTCGCCTCCGACTTTCTGGGTAGGGGATTCGGAAGTGACGAGCTCCGGATATTGCTCCTCTAACCGCTTGAGCTCGTTGAAGAGCTTGTCATACTTGGCGTCCGAAATCTCAGGGCGGGCCAGCACATAATAAAGGTAGTCGTGGCGGCGGATCAGCCTCCTCAGCCCCTCAACCCTCGCCTTGGCTTTCTTCAGATCCCTCATTGCCCCGCTCCACGCGCCCTTACGCAGTCGGCCTTTTCGAGTATACCCGCCTCTCCCACCCCACGCAACGCCCGCCCCTTCCTGCTTGCCTTGAGCCCTAGTAACCCTCTAGGAGACAATGTATCCAGGAATCCGGCGCGGGTCTGCTAGTTGCTGGAAAGGCCCTTGTCAAATGGAAGGTCCTGGGGAGAAAATCTCTTGACAGATTGAGCCCATGGATTTATGCTGATGTGGCCTTTTAAGTGGGCCCGGTGAGGCCCGTAAAGGAGCCGTAATTGAAGATCCCAATTGTAGCGGAAGTATATGGAACCTCCTACCAGAGGGTGAGGAGGTTTTTTTATGCCCGCTGAGGGAGCCATGCAGAGCCGCGAAAAGGCACAGATCATGGATGGGGCAGCCATCCAGCGGGTCCTGACCCGGGTCGCCCACGAGATCGTCGAGAAGAACAAGGGGACGGCCGACCTGGTCCTCATCGGCCTCCGCAGCCGAGGGGTGGATCTCGCCCGGCGGCTGTCCCAGCGTCTCAAGGAGATCGACGGGGTGGATGTCCCGGTTGGGGCCCTGGATATCACGCTCTATCGGGATGACCTGGGCAAGGGCGGCCCGCAGCCGGCCGTGAGAAAAACCGAGATCCCTTTCTCTATTGAAAACAAGAAGGTGATCCTGGTGGATGACGTCCTCTACACCGGCCGGACGACCCGGGCGGCCATGGACGGCCTGATGGATCTCGGGCGTCCGCGGGCGATCCAGCTCGCGGTGCTCGTGGATCGCGGGCATCGAGAACTGCCGATCCGGGCCGATTACGTCGGCAAGAATGTCCCGACCGCCAGGACTGAGCAGGTCCAAGTGATGCTCCAGGAGGAGGATGGCGTGGACCGTGTGGTGATCCTGGATCACATCGAGTAGATAGCTGTCGGCAGACTTCGGCGAGCTCAGTCGTGCCGTCGGCAATCGGCGAAGTTGCTGCTGACGGCTGATCGCTGACTGCTGACATCCCAAGGAAGGGGACAATGGCGCTGAAGCGAAAGGATATCTTGACGATCCGGGAACTGGAGGCGGAGGAGATCCATCTCATCCTGGACACGGCCGATTCGATGAAAGAAATCGCCTCTCGAGAGATCAAGAAGGTCCCCGCCCTTCGGGGCAAGACCGTGATCAACCTCTTCTACGAGCCGAGCACGAGGACGCGGACCTCTTTCGAGATTGCCGGGAAGTGGTTGAGCGCCGATGTGATCAACATCTCTGCGACCGCCTCCTCCGTCACCAAGGGCGAATCCCTCCTCGACACCGGCAAGACTCTTCAGGCCATGCACCCGGATGTGGTGGTGATCCGCCATCCGGCTCCGGGGGCCCCCAAGATCCTGGCCGATTGTCTGCAGGCCTCGATCATCAACGCCGGGGACGGGGCCCACGAGCATCCCACCCAGGCGCTCCTCGACCTGTTCACTATCCGCGAGCGGCTGGGACGGCTGGAAGGGCTCCGGGTGGCGATCGTGGGAGACATCAGCCACAGCCGGGTCGCGCGATCCGGCATTGCCGCCATGCGTAAGATGGGGATAGAGGTGAGGGTCGCGGGACCATCCACGCTGCTCCCGCGCTTTCCGGAGCAGCTCGGGGTCCGGGCGACCTGCGAGATAGGGGCGGCCATCGCTGATGCCGACGTGATCATGATGCTTCGGATCCAGAGAGAGCGGCAGGGTCCCACCCTGCTCCCATCGCTCCGCGAGTACAGCCGCCTCTTTGGCCTCACCGTCGAGCGGCTGAAGAAAGCGAAGGAAGGGGTGCTGATCATGCACCCGGGGCCGATCAATCGGGGGGTGGAGATCGCACCCGAGGTGGCGGACGGACCGTACAGCCTCATCCTCGATCAGGTGACCAACGGCGTGGCCATCCGCATGGCCCTGCTGTATCTGTTGACGGGCGGCCGCGCCACCGAAAGATAGAAGATGACCGTTGACCGACGACCGACGACCGGAGAAACCCAAAGAAGCGAGGCCCTCTCCTGGGTTTTT
>CAYSDK010000101.1:0-3532 GCA_964429865.1 uncultured bacterium | reverse complement strand
AGTAAAGGTAGAAGGTGTAGATGATGATTGAGACAGGACGTCGCTGGTTTCTTCCCGAGCGAATGCGCTTCCTGCCCCGATCACGGGCGATGTCCATCGCGCTGCGCACCCTTCACCTAGCCGCCTTTGGAATGCTACTCGGTGGTCACGCCTTTGGCGTTGAAGCGGAAAGGCTGTTGGCGTCCCTCTACCTCACCATCCTCAGTGGCCTGGGGCTGATGGCACTAGAGATCTATGCTGTTGGTCTCTACTGGCTTATCCTGGGAAAGGGGATCATGGTGCTGGTCAAGCTCGCCCTCCTGCTCGTGATCCCCTTCTTCTGGGAAGCCCGCGTGGCGCTCCTTCTGCTCGTAATGGGGATCGCCTCGGTCGGATCCCACATGCCGGCGCGCTACCGGCACTATTCCCTCCTTCATCGTGGTGTGATCGAGCCAGGGCATTCCCTTGGCTACTCGGTCCTCTCCTCGCCACCTCAGGGCGTTGCAGTTGCAGTTATTATTGATGATGGTAAGGGAGCCCCATGCATCTCAGCCGCGAGAGCGAATACGGACTGAAGGCCATGATTTACTTGGCCCAGCAGCCGCCGGCGACGGTCCTGACGCTTCACCAGATCGCCGAGGCGAAGGATCTGCCGGTCGGCTTCCTGGCCAAGACCCTTCAGAAGCTTGCGCGCCACGGAGTGCTCCAGTCTTTCCGCGGACGTCAGCGCGGGTATTGCCTGGCCCGCGCCCCCTCCCAGATCCGCCTCCGGGAGGTGCTGGAGGCGATCGAGGGAGCAGATCTCACCGAACGCTGTATCTTCTGGGGGCGCCGATGCGGTGACAGGAACCCGTGCCTTCTTCACGCCGGCTGGCGCGAGATCAAGCCCCACCTCACGGAGTTCATCGAGACCGTCACCCTCGGGGAACTGGCCAAGAACGGAGGAGCGGATGCGCGTGCAGTTTGAGCCGGTACTCCTCGATGCCGCGCTCTCGGCGCTGATCCAGGAACGCGAGGCGACCGGTGATTTGCACTTTACCCACGAGTACCACGCCCTCACCGATGCCGCATACCGCCTCGACCTCGCCGCGCGTGAGGAGGCTTTCCAGCAGATCCACCGACGCCTGTTCCGCCGGTGGAATCTTGCGGCGCCGATCGAAGCGGCCTTCACGGAGTTTCCCGAGCTTCGCGAGCACATCCAGACCCTGTGGGTCGTGCGGGCCCCGGGCGCTCGGGATGAAGGGGCCGACCTGCAGTTTCCAGGGCGGACCGCAGCGATCCTCCGCCTGCTCCCTCGTCGCTTTCTTGACCCGCTCAGTCTCACCCGACTCCTCCGCCACGAGCTGACCCACCTGAGCGATGTGCTGGATCCGACCTTCGCCTATGAGCACACCGAGGGGATTCCCGGGATCCACCTAGCCGAGGAGCCGCTCGTTCGAGATCGCTACCGCCTGTTGTGGGACATCACCATCGATAGCCGCCTCATCCGGGCTGGGCGCGAGACGGTCGCCGCCGAGGCCCAACGCCGGGCGGAGTTCGAGGCCCAGTACCGGGGAGTTCCCGCTCCCTTGCTGGAGAAGGCCTTTAGACGAACCTGGGACATGCCCCGGCCATCGCACCCGCAACTCTTGGAAATGGCGACCGAGCCGGGTCGAGCCCTCTTCGAGGCGTGGGAGGGGACCATTCGTTCGCTCCCGGGCTCCCGCTGCCCGCTCTGCCGCTTCCCCTCCCGGTCCTTCCGACAGGGAAGCGGAGAGATCCCGCTCCCGCTGGTGGAGCTGATCCAGCGTGACTTTCCGGAATGGCAACCGGAGCTCGGCGCGTGCGAGCGATGCGTGGAAGGATATACCGTCTGCCAGGGGACGTGGTGAAAGGGTCCCCGAACCACTCCGCGCTTTATATCGAGCATTACGAAACGAACGGGATGGCGGGAACCGGATCCCGGAGAAAGGGGGATGACGTATGGAAATCACCCGCAGGACTTTCCTGAAAGCGGCGGCGACCGGTGCCACCGCCCTCCTCGCCGATGACGCCTGGGCTCTCCGGCTGCTCCAGCCCGCCGTCGAGGTGGGTAATCCCCTCTCGGAGTACCCGGATCGAGGGTGGGAACGGATCTACCGGGATCAGTACGGCTACGATCGCACGTTTACCTTCGTCTGCTCGCCCAACGATACGCACGCCTGCCGACTGAGGGCGTATGTCCGAAACGGCGTGGTGATGCGAATCGAGCAGAACTACGATGTGCAGCGCTACGCCGACCTCTACGGCAACAAGGCTACCCCCCATTGGAACCCGAGGGGGTGCCTCAAGGGCTATACGCTGCACCGAAGGGTCTACGGTCCCTACCGGGTGAAATACCCCTTGGTCCGTAAAGGCTGGAAGCGGTGGGCCGACGACGGCTTCCCCGACCTGACGCCCGCAAACAAGACCAAGTACAAGTTCGACAGCCGGGGCACGGACGAGCTCATGCGGATCTCCTGGGACGACGCGTACTCGTACATTGCGAAGGGGATGATCCAGATTGCCAGGCGCTATAGCGGCGAAGAGGGCGTGCAGCGCCTGCGCGAGCAAGGATACCCGGAGGAGATGATCCAAGAGACGCACGGGGCCGGGACGCGGACCTTCAAGTGCCGCGGCGGTATGGGCCTTCTAGGCGTGATCGGAAAGTATGGCATGTACCGCTTCGCCAACACGCTGGCCCTGTTGGATGTCCATGTCCGGGGCGTGGGACCCGATCAGGCGCTCGGCGGCCGGACCTGGTCGAACTATACCTGGCACGGCGATCAGGCGCCGGGCCATCCTTACTCCCATGGGTTGCAGGGGTCAGACGTCGACCTTAACGACCTCCGCAACTCGAAGCTCCACATCCAGTGCGGGAAAAACTTGATCGAGAACAAGATGCCCGAGTCCCATTTCTTTAACGAGCTGATGGAGCGCGGGGCGAAGATCGTGGTTATCACGCCAGAATACAGCCCTCCGGCCGCCAAGGCCGACTACTGGATCCCGATCCGCCCCAACACCGATACCGCCCTCTTCCTGGGCCTCACCAAAATTCTCATGGAGGAGGGGCACTACGACGCGGCCTTCGTGAAGCGCTTCACCGATTTCCCGCTCCTTGTCCGGACGGACACCCTCAAACGGCTCAGGGCCCACGAGGTCTTCCCGGGATATCGCGGGCGGCTGCCCGAGAACGGCCCCAGCTTCACGATCCAGGGTCTCACGAAGGAGCAGTACGAGAAGCTCGGGGACTTTGTTGTCTTCGATGCAAAAAGCCAAAGCCTGAAGCCCCTCACTAGAGAAGACGTAGGTGACAGGCTCGCCCAGCAGGGGATCGACCCGAGCCTCGACTGGCAGGGCAAGGTCAAACTCGCAGATGGGACCGAGGTCGAGGCGATGACCCTGTGGGCCATGTACACAATTCATCTCAAGGACTACGACCTGGACACGGTCCACGAGATCACCCATTCCCCGAAGGAGCTCATCCAGCGGCTCGCCCGGGACATCGCCACCATCAAGCCGGTGGCCATCCATATCGGCGAGGGGATCAACCACT
>CAYSDK010000100.1:0-3820 GCA_964429865.1 uncultured bacterium | reverse complement strand
TGCTTGAGGGTCAGCCGTCCGGCCAGGTCGATGGCGGGGCGCCGGGCACGGCCAATGATCCGCTGTGCCTTTTGCACCTCGCGCTCGGCCGGCCCGCTGGTGATACAGACCGTCATCCCCTGCTCGGAAAGGTAATCGGCCACCTGAGCGAACCCCTCGTCAGTCCAACATTTGAACATCCACTTGGCGGTAGGATGGATGGTTATTACCCTATCGTCCCCCTCCACGCCCATGTCTCGAAGGAGCGTGTTGACAGCGGTCTCGGCTTGCGGATCGACGAAGAGTCGAAGATCCCCCGCATCAGGCTCGACGCCCAAGGCCCGCACCAGGTCCAGGTTGCTCTCCACCACATGCTTTTCCCAGTCCTGGGGCACGATGTGCGTGAGGAGAAGGCGCCGCCCCAGAAACCCAGAACGACCCGGATCGTAACCGACCCGGATCCCGGCCCCCGAGAGGACGCCGAGGATCGCCTCCCGGTCTCCATTGCCCATCTGTACCGCCAGATCCGGCCGGATCCTCCGGAGCTGACCGACGAGCCGCCCCTCGTTTCTGATCCGCCCTACACCTGTCCCCTTCTCAAAGACGAGGACCTCCTCCAGATCCGGGTTCCCCGTGAGCATGTCATCCGTCCCCGCGTAGACCAACGCGCAGATCCGGCTCTTCGGGAAGGCTTTCCTCAGCGCATGTATGGCAGGGGTGGCGAGGAGGACATCCCCGATATGCTTCAGCTTGATGACGAGGATCCGCTCAATCCCCGAGGTCACGCCTCACCTCACCCCTCGATTCGACCGTTGGGCCTCGTAGAGCGCGGCGTACCGGAAAAAGGTCTGCAGCGCCTCGAGCCCGTGCCAGTACAGCCCATAGCGTCCATCGAGAAAGCCAAGCCGAAAGACATAGCGGTACACGAACTTCAGGGGAATCCCGAAGAAGCGCCACAGAGAGATCGGATTGTTCCGGCGCATCTCGACATAGAGCATCGCATACCGTCCGGCCTTCTCCCAGTATTGCTGCAGGTCTCGGTAGCTATAGTGGAGCACATCGCCCCGCAAACGACCTACCGACCCTGTGACCCGGACGCCTTCATGCAGGAGGCGATCTTCAAACGTCCCCCGATCTCGCCGGAAGAAGCGCAGGTAATACTTGGGATACAGGCCTCCGTGGACAAGGGGCTGGCCCAGGAAATAAAAGCGGCGCGGAATCAGATAGCCCGCATACCTGGACTGCCCATTCCGCACCGCGCGCAGGATCTCTTCGCGGAGCGCCGGGGTTACCTCCTCGTCGGCATCAACGCTCAGGACCCAGTCGCCCGTGGCCTTGGCCAGGGCCGAAGCTTTCTGCAGGCCGTACCCCTTCCAATCCTCCTCGTACACATGCGGCGTGTAGGTCCGGGCGATCTCGCGCGTCCGATCACTGCTATGCGAATCGACGATGACGATCTCGTCGACCCACCGAACACTCTCGAGACACCGGCCGATCTGGGCCTCCTCATTACGGGTAATAACGATCGCGGAGATCGTCTCCATTGCTCACTCACAGCGCACCGCCGCCGCGGAACCCGCTCTCCCAGAGTCGGCGCCGGTCGATGCGACAATCATCTCCCCGGGGTTCCTGGGGCGTTCCCGGTCCTCCGATGGGACATGTGGAGCAATCTCATCCAGATCGAGCACGCGCGGACGAATCCGCCCGGCCGCGGAACTCCCGCTGCCACCATGCGTCGCCGGACTCACTACGTCACGCTGTCGGGATCGGGGTCCTGGTGGGGAACCTTCCAAAGGAACGGGGATCTCTGATCTGCTGAACGGATAACCGTGAACTGGCAACCCTCACACCACGCCGACTTGGAGGAGGTCGTGCAGGTGAATCACCCCATCCGGCCGGCCCTGCGCATCGACGATGAGGACGGAGGTGATCTTATGTTGCTCCATCACCTGGACGGCCCGAGCAGCCAGCTCGTCCCGTTCAATGATCCTCGGATACCGGGTCATGCACTCCTTCGCCGGTCGGTCGAGGAGGTCGGTGTGCTTCTCCAGTCCACGCCGCAAATCCCCGTCGGTAACGATTCCGGTGAGCCGACCCTCTTTGTCGACCACCGTGGTCATTCCGAGGCGTTTCATGCTGATCTCCAGGATCGCCTCGCGCATCAGTGTTTCCTCGGAGACAACAGGCATCTCGGGCCCAACGTGCATTAGATCTCGCACGCGCAAGAGCAGGCGGCGGCCGAGCCGCCCTCTGGGATGAAGGACCGCAAAGTCCTCCGCCTTAAAGCCTCGCTTCTCGAACACGGCAACCGCCAGGGCATCTCCCATGGCGAGTGCCGCCGTGGTGCTCGCCGTCGGGGCCAGATTCAGCGGGCAGGCCTCTTCATCCACACCCACGTCGAGCGCCACGTCGCTCTCCTTGGCGAGAGGGGACTGGAGATTTCCCACGAGCGAAATGAGTGTGACGCCGAAGCGTTTGAGCGCCGGAAGGATCTCGATAATCTCCGTGGTGCTCCCGCTGTTCGATACGGCCACCACGACGTCCCCCTGCATAATTATCCCCAGATCCCCGTGGAGACCCTCGGCCGGATGGAGGTACAGGGCGGGAGTCCCCGTGCTGGTCAACGTGGCGGCGATCTTCTTCGCAATAAAGCCAGACTTCCCCATCCCTGTCAGCACCACCCGCCCCCGGCACGCGACCATGAGCTCCACCGCTCGAATGAACCGCTCATCCAGGCGAGGAATCAGGGCCGCGACCGCGTCGGCCTCAATTTTCAGTACTCGCCGCGCCATTTCCAGGATCATCGCGCTGCTCCAGTCTCTCCCATCCTCGAGTCAGGATCGTACCCTAAATTCTCCCGGGCAAAAAGTCAACTGAAAAGGAGTTACGGCTTCCCCTGATAGAACTCGCGAACACTCTCGGCCACATGGCTGATCTCGTCCTCACTGAGCTCCGGATACATGGGGAGGGACAGGGTCTCCTGCGCTGCCGCCTCGGCCACAGGAAAATCGCCCTCCTTATAGCCGAGGTACCGGTAGGCCGCCTGCAGGTGAAGGGGAATGGGATAATAGACCCCGGTCGAGATCCCTCGTTGGTGCAGGTGGGCCTGAAGCCGATCCCGATGTCGGACGCGGATCGTGTAGAGCGCGTACACCGGGTTCGCATATTCCATGACCGCGGGGATCTGCACGCCTTCGACATCCGTCAACAGCTCGTCGTATTGCCTGGCATGCCTTCTTCTTGCTTCGTTCCATCGATTCACATGTTGGAGCTTGACCAGCAGGACCGCTGCCTGGATCGAGTCCATCCGGGCGTTGTATCCTTCGACTTCATGGACCCCAGGTTCCGTCTGACCATGGTCCCTGCGCAACCGGATATGCTCCGCGGCCTTGAGGTCGTTGGTCACGACGGCCCCGGCATCACCCAGCGCCCCCAGCGTCTTCGAGGGATAAAAACTAAAGCACGTCAGGTGACTGGTGCCACCAACCGGCTTCCCCTTATACTGAGCCCCGGCTGCCTGGCACGCGTCCTCAATCACCGTCAGGCCGTGGACCCGAGCGACCTCCCGAATCGCGTCGAGATCTGCCGGCTGTCCGTACAGATCCACCGGCACGATGGACTTCGTCCTCCGGGTGACGACCCCTTCGATCTTCTCCGGGTCGATCGTCAAGGGCCCTGGGTGGATGTCAACAAAGACCGGCCGTGCCCCCGCGGCGGTGATGGCTTCAGCCGTTGCGATAAAGGTGTAGGGGCTCGTGACGACCTCATCCTCCGGTCCCACGCCGGCCGCCAACAGGGCCAGGTGTAACGCTGCAGTCCCTGAGGAGACGGCACTGGCATA
>CAYSDK010000099.1:2568-3893 GCA_964429865.1 uncultured bacterium | reverse complement strand
GATCCGATGCTCGAGATTGCCGAGATCACCGACCGGGTCACGAAGGCGGGCGGTCCTGCCCTCCTCTTTGAGCGGGTCGAGGGCTCGAGCTTTCCGGTCCTGATCAACACCTTTGGCACCGAGCGGCGGATGAATCTCGCCTTGGGGGTCAAGAGCCTCGAAGAGCTGGGGGACGTGCTCACGGAACTCTTGGAGGTGAAGACGCCGGAAAGCCTCCTCGACAAGATCCGGCTCCTCCCAAAACTCAAGGACCTGGCCAGCGCCTTCCCAAAGCGGGTGAAAGACGGCCCCTGCAAGGAGGTCATCATCCGGGAGCATGCCCGTCTCGATATCTTTCCCATCATCCAGTGCTGGCCGCAGGATGGGGGTCGGTACATCACCTTTCCTCTCGTCTTCACCAAGGACCCGGAGACCGGCATCCGCAACGTCGGAACCTACCGGATGCAGGTCTTTGACGAGAAGACCACCGCCATGCACTGGCATACCCACAAGGGGGGGGCGGCGCACTACCGGAAATACAAGCGACTCGGCAAGCGGATCGAGGTGGCGGTCGCGCTCGGCTGTGACCCCGCGACTACCTTTGCCGCGACGCTGCCTCTCCCCGAGGGGGTGGACGAACTGATCGCGGCCGGATTCCTCCGCAAGGCCCCGGTCGAGCTGGTGAGGTGCGAAACCATCGACATGGAGGTCCCCGCCACCGCCGAGATCATCCTCGAGGGATACGTGGATCCGGAGGAGCTACGCGTCGAAGGGCCGTTCGGCGATCATACCGGCTTCTATTCCCTCGCGGACCAGTTTCCGGTCTTCCACCTGACCTGTATCACCCACCGGCGGAGTCCCATCTACCAGACCATCATCGTGGGCAAGCCGGTCCAGGAGGATTGCTTTATGGGGGCGGCGATCGAACGCCTCTTCCTCCCCCTGATGAAAAAACAGCTCCCCGAGGTGGTGGACTTCCACATGCCTTTCGAGGGGGTCTTCCATAATCTGATGATCGTGGCCATCGATAAGCAGTACCCGGGCCATGCCAGGAAGGTGATGCACGCCATCTGGGGGACGGGACAGGCCATGTTCACCAAGGTGGTCGTGGTGGTGGATCGGGACGTGAACGTCCGGAACCTCTCGGAGGTCACCTGGAAGGTGCTGAACCACATCGACCCCGAGCGAGATATCCAGTTCGTCCTGGGGCCGGTGGAGACGCTGGATCATGCCAGCCGCCTACCGCTCTACGGGTCCAAGATGGGAGTGGATGGGACCCGGAAATGGCCTTCGGAAGGCTTCACCCGCGACTGGCCCGACGAGATCATCATGGATGAGCCGACCAA
>CAYSDK010000099.1:0-2468 GCA_964429865.1 uncultured bacterium | reverse complement strand
CTACGAGGCTCGGGCAGACCGGGTCGTATAAAAGCTCAGGGTCTTGAGCATGACCGAGAGGTCCACATGCTGCACCTTGACCCTCTTGGGAACGGAGAGCTGGGTGGGGGCGAAATTCAGGATGGCATTCACCCCCGCAGCCACCAGCTGATCGGTCACCGCCTGGGCCGCGGCCGCGGGGACGGCGATGACGGCCATCTTTATCCGGCGACGCTTGAGGACGGGGACGATCCTCTCGACGTCAAAGACCGGGACCCGGCCGATCCGCATCCCGATCTTGCTGGGATCATTATCGAAGGCCGCTGCGAGGCGAAATCCCCGCTGCCGAAAGCCCCGGTAATTCAGGAGGGCCGAACCCAGGTTTCCCAGACCCACTAACGCCACCTCCCACTGCTGGGTGAGCCCCAGGATCCGCTCGAGGTTTCCTTTCAGCTCTCCCGTATAGTAGCCGAGCCCCCGAACCCCGAACTGGCCGAAATAGGCCAAGTCCTTGCGGACCTGGGCAGAGTTCAACCCGAAGCGCTCGGCCAACTGTTGGGATGAGACGGCAAGAGTCCCATCGGCGAGCAGCTCCTCCAGGCATCTGAGATAGATGCTGAGGCGCGTGATGGCCCGCTCCGGGATCCGGTGCCGCGCCAACCGCTGCGACTTCATTGGCTGACTCCCCCTACCCCAGGAACCGCTCGACGACCCGGACCGCTACCTCCCACATCGTGCCCGGCAGAATCCCCGTCTGCAGAATCACCGCCATCGCCAGGATCAACGTGAAGAGGATCCCGGGCGAGAGCGTCGGACTCGGCATCTCTTCGCGCGGCTCCTCCATGTACATCACCACCACGACCCGCAGGTAAAAGAAGACGGCAATCACGCTGCACAGGACCGCGAGCAGCGCGAGGCCCACGTAATTCGCCTCCATCGCTGCGCTGAAGATGTACAGCTTCCCCACGAAACCCCCGGTGGGCGGAATGCCGGCCAGCGAAAACATGAAGATCGCCATGCAGAAGGCCAGTACGGGATGGCGGGACGCAAGGCCGGCGACCGAGGACAGGGCGGGCCGCTCCTCGCCGGGCGCGGCGACCGCAATGATCACGGCGAAGGCCCCCAGATTCATGAAGGCGTAGACGACGAGGTAAAACAGGATGCCGGAAAAGCCGCGGCTCGTGCCGGCCACGACCGCCACCAGGAGATACCCGGCATGCCCGATCGAGCTGTACGCGAGCATCCGCTTGATGCTCTGCTGGGTGAGCGCCGCGATATTGCCCACACCCATCGTGAGCACGGCGAGCACCCACAGCGGCGCCGTCCATTCGGGCGGGAGCGGCAGGAGCGCCGTTCCCAGCGCCCGGAGGAGCGTGGCAAAGGCGGCCGCCTTCGTCCCCGCGATCATGAAAGCCGTGACCGGCGTTGGTGCCCCCTCGTAGACGTCGGGCAGCCACATGTGGAAAGGGACGGCGGCCACCTTGAAGGCGAGTCCCACCAGGAGCAGTCCGACCCCCAAATAGACGAGCGGATTGTCCCACGCCCCCCTGTCGCCCAGATGGGCCGCGATGCTGACGAGCCGCGTCGAACCCGCGGCGCCGTAGAGCAGCGCAATGCCGTAGAGGAGAAAGGCCGAGGCAAAGGCGCCCAAGAGCAGATATTTCAGGGCCGACTCGTTCGAGCCCACCTGCCGACGCAAGAAACCGGCCAGGATGTAGAGAGGTATGGACAGCGCCTCGAGACCCAGGAAGACCATGATGAGATCCGCGGCGGACGCCATCACCATCATGCCCAGGACCGCGAAGAGGATCATCGCGTAGAATTCCCCCCGGGGAATTCCCGTCTGCTCGACGTACTCGACGGCAACCAGGATGGTGAGGGCGGCGATGCACAGGAAGACCACGTGGAAGAATCGCGCGAAGTCGTCGAGGACAAGCATCCCGCCCACCACCTCCTCCGGTGCGCCGAACCCCCGCACCAGGGTGAGCCCTGTGATCACGAGTCCTCCGAGTCCCACAGCGGTAAGCCAGAAGCGCCCCCGACCGCCGACGACGAGATCCAGCGCAAGCGTCCCCAGCGCCGTCCCCGTGAGGAGCAGGAAAGGCATGGCCCCTCCCCAGTCGAGCGCCGGCGCGCTCGCGCTCACCGCCCCCCCCGGAAGGCCGAGCGTCCCAGCGGCAGCGAGCATCGTGATCACGGTCGATAGGAACACCGTTTATCTCCGCAGCACGAGATAGCCGAGCAAGAGAACTGCCCCGGCGAGGATCGAGAGGACATAGTTGAACACCACCCCCGTCTGCAGCCGCCGCACCCTCCAACTCCCGAGTTCCAGCAGCCGCGCCACCCCGTCCACGGCGCCATCCACGATGCTCACGTCGAATCCACGCCACAGCAACGTGGAAAAGCGCATGAGCGGGCTCACGATCCAGTCCCAGTACACCTCATCCACATAATACGTATGGCGCAGGAGCCGATACACCCGCTGAAAC
>CAYSDK010000098.1:2649-3945 GCA_964429865.1 uncultured bacterium | reverse complement strand
CCTTCGGCACCAAGACCGCGGCGGGCTTTTCTGGCTCGATGGGATCAGGCTGCGGTTGTGCCCCGAGCGGCTGAGGCACCTGCAATTGACCCGGCGTGTCCGGGTGAGGAAAGGCGGGCGGGGCGGTCCCGCCCGTTGTTATTTTGGTGGCAGTTCGAACCCTTCCAATCCCGCCTTGACCTCTTGCAAGAATTGCCCCGCCATGGCGCCGTCGATGACCCGGTGATCGAACGAGAGGCAGAGATAGGCCAATGACCGGATGCCGATCTCGTTGCCGACCACGATCGGCCGCTTGGTCACGGCCCCGATCCCGAGGATGCCCGCCTGGGGTTGCACGAGAATCGGTGTGGCCAGGAGGATGCCGGACACCCCCAGGTTGTTCAGCGTAAAGGTCCCCCCCTGTACCTCCATCGGTGTCAGCCGCTTCTCGCGGGCGCGGCGGGCCAGGTCGTCGGCCCGTCGTGCGATCTCGGCGAGACCGAGTCCCTCTGCCCCTTTGAGGACCGGGACGATGAGACCCTCCGGGAGCGCGACGGCGATCCCAATATTGATCTCGCGCTTGAGCACGATGCGGTCGTGCTCGACCCAGGCATTGAGCCACGGGTGCTTCGCGAGGGCCCGCACCGTGGCCTGGATGATAAAGGGGAGGAAGGTCAGGGGCGAGCCCCACCGCTCCGCGAAGGTCGCTTTTTCCCGCTCGCGGAACTCTGCGATGGTGGTCATGTCCACCTCGAGGATCGCGGTGGCGTGGGGGGCGGTCTGCTTGCTCCGCACCATGTGCTCGGCGATCGCGCGCCGCATGGGCGAGAAGGGGACAACGTCATCGTCCGCCCTCGGGGCGGTGCCCGCGCCCCGCGCTGCGACATAGGCCAGGATGTCCTGCTTCGTCACGCGGCCGTTTTGGCCTGTCCCGCGGATCTTGTGGAGCTCTGAAGGCCCCAGGCCCTGCCGCTCTGCGAGTTCGAGGACGGCGGGTGAATAAAAACGGGCTGTCTCCTCGGGGGAGCGCACTGTCTCCAGCGTGAATGCCGATGGGGTGGTTCCGGCGGGCGGTCGATCCGGTTCCGGACCTTCAATCGTCGCCAGTGGCGTTCCTACCGGCACCGTCTCGCCGGCCCGCACGAGGATACGGGAGAGGGTCCCGGCTCCCGGTGACGGGATCTCGACGTCGATCTTATCGGTGTTGATGGTGAGGAGGGCTTCGTCTTTTTCGACACGCTCTCCTTCCTGCTTGAACCACTGGAGGACGGTCCCCTCGGCCACGCTCTGCCCCATCTGCGGCATCACCACCTCAAT
>CAYSDK010000098.1:0-2549 GCA_964429865.1 uncultured bacterium | reverse complement strand
CTAGTAAGAGGCGAGGTCCTTGAGCTTGGAGGCGATCTTCGCGGCATTGGGGAGGTAGAAGTCCTCGAGGGGGGAACTGAAGGGCACCGGGGTGTGAGGGGCGGTGAGTCGCATGACGGGCGCGTCCAGGTGGCGAAAAGCCTCTTGGGCAATGACGGCGGCAATCTCTGCCCCGATCCCGCACACCTGGGGTGCCTCATGGACGATCAGGGTCTTGCCGGTCCTTTTCACCGAAGCGAGGATCGTCTCGGTATCCAAGGGGTAGAGGGTCCGGAGATCGATCAGCTCGACCTCGATCCCCTGCGCGCTCATCTGGTCAGCCGCCTCCAGCCCCTGCTGCACCATCGCCCCGTAGGTGATCAGAGTGATATCGCTCCCCTGCCGCTTGACCTCCGCCTCCCCCAGGGGGAGAACGTATTCTCCGGACGGCACCTCGCCTTTGGCGTGGCGGTACAGATACTTGTGCTCACAGTAGATCACCGGGTTGGGATCTCGGATGCTCGCCTTCAGCAGTCCCTTGGCGTCATACGGGGTGGACGGCGCGACAACCTTGAGACCAGGAGAGTGGATGAACCAGGCCTCGGGGCATTGGGAGTGGAAGGGGCCCGCATGCAGCCGTCCGCCGTACGGGGCGCGGATGACCATCGGGACAGGCTCTCTCAGTCGGTAGTGATGCTTGGCGGCCATATTGACAATCTGGTCAAACGCACACGAGATGAAATCGGCGAATTGCATCTCCACCACCGGCCGCATCCCCATCAGGGCCGCGCCGATGGCCGCCCCGACGAAACCTGACTCGGCCAGGGGCGTGTCGATGACGCGATTCTCGCCGAACTTTTCGAGGAAGCCTTTGGTGATCTTGAAGGCCCCCCCGTACGCACCGATATCCTCCCCCAGGAGGAAGACCCGCTCATCCTGGTCCATCTCCTCCCACAGGGCCTGGCGGATTGCCTCGAGGTATGTGATCTCTTCCATCCTCGTCAAGCTTCCGCTGTCAGCCGTCAGCGATCGGTCTCCTCCCGATGGGGGGGCTGGCAAGCTGGCTGTTGATGGTGGATGGCCCCTCAAGCGGCAAAGACCCCCTCGAGGGCCTCATGCGCATCGGGCAGGGGACTTTTCTCCGCAAAATCGACCGCGTCTTCGATCTCCTTGAGCACCCGAACCTGAACCGCCCTCATGGATTCTTCCGGCACCTCACGCTCGCGAAGGGTCCTCTCGAAACGCTGGATGGGGTCTTTACGGCGCCACTCCTCGAGGAGTTCCCGAGGCACATAGGAGGCATCATCGTGTTCCGCATGGCCGCGCATGCGCATGGTCTCACACTCGATGAACGTCGGCCCTCCGCCACTGCGGGCTCGCGCCGCGGCCTCCGTGGTCGCCTCGTAGACGGCCAGGATATCGTTGCCATCGATGATCCGTGTGGGAAAGCCGTAGGCCTTGGCCCGATCGGCGACGTGCGGGACCGCCATCTGTCGAGAGAGGGGGACAGAGTAGGCGTATTGATTATTATGGCAGATGAAGACGATGGGGAGTGTCAGGACGGCGGCCAGGTTGAGTCCCTCGTGGAAATCGCCGCGGCTCGATGCGCCGTCACCAAAATACGCGACGGCGATGCGAGGCTCCCGTCGGATCTTAAACGCCAACGCCGCGCCCGCGGCCACGGGGATCCCATCGGCCATCGGGCTGATGAAGCCGATGATGTGGCGACTGAGGTCACCGAAGTGGATATTGCCATCCTTGCCTCGCGTGAGTCCCGTGCGTCGCCCCAGGTACTGGGCCATGTATTCCTTCGGCTGCACCCCCTTGACGAGATGGGCGCCGAGATCTCGGTGAGATGGGGCAATGACGTCATGAGGCTCCAGGGCGCACGCGCTTCCGATGGAGATCGCCTCTTCTCCGGTGCCGACATAGCAGCCCCCGAGGATCCTTCCCTGGCGGTATAGTTTAATGACCCGGTCCTCGAGGCCCCGGGTCAGGAGGAGGTAATAATAGAACTTCAGCAGATCCTCGGTCCCCACGCTCACGGCAGGACCCCCCTCGTTCCGCCCATGATTCCACACAACGGATGAAATTGCAACTGCTGTGCCACGAAAGTTGACTCCAGGCTGGCCCCCTGCTCGGCGCCCTCCGTCGGCCCGGTGACCGAGGGGCGTGCGATATGTCCAGGACAAGAGTGTGTCTGAAGGCCTCGGTGGCTGGTTTGCAGTCTTTCACATGCGGGCAAAAAGTGCTTGACAGTCCTTCGCACTTGAATAATATAGGGGGGTTAAAATTTAACACCGTGCATGGATATGAACCGTCAGTCACACGAAGCCGCTTCTGATGGGGCTTCGTAGGCTGCGGGTCCATGGTGACGGGGCGGGAGCAGCGCGGATCATGAGCGATCCAGACAAGACTCCTAAGCTCGATTCCCTCCAAAAAACCATGAGGCGCATCTCGGGTCAATTTTCCAAGAGCGAGGGTCCTCCTGCCAGAGGCGCCGAAAAATCCATCCCCGAGATCGACGCCCTCCAGGCCCAGGTGAAGGGGCTCGAGGAGGAGCTGTACCA
>CAYSDK010000097.1:0-4241 GCA_964429865.1 uncultured bacterium | reverse complement strand
TGGGGTTCACGTTCGCCCAAAAGCCATACTCACTCGGGCCCGCGGTCTCCCAGAAGGTCTGCGGGCGCTCCTTGACGAACTCGACTGCAACGATGGACTTGATGCTCTTGAATCCATACTTCCACGGCGTGATCAGGCGGATCGGCGCGCCGTGCTGCTTGGGCAGTGGCTTGCCGTACACGCCGGTCACCAGCAAGGTGAGTTCGTTCATCGCCTCTTCCCTCGTCAGCGCCTCGACGTACGGCCACGGGTGCCAGAACTGCAGTTGTCCGAACGCCACCGAGCGGTCGAGGAATGTCGTCATCTTGACGAACCGGGCCTCGCTGGTAGGCTCGACGGCCTTGATCAGCGCGGACAGGGGAAAGCCGGTCCAGGGCACCGCCATCGCCCAGGCCTCGACGCAGCGGAAGCGGTAGAGACGCTCTTCGAGAGGCATAGCACGGATCAGGTCGTCGATATCGTATACCTTAGGCTTTCGGACGAGGCCCCCCACCCGCACCTGCCAGGGTCGCGTCTTGAGCCGCTGGGCGAGCGTATACACCGTCTTCGTCCCGCCAAACTCATAGAAATTGTTGAAGGTGGCGGCCACCGACTCCTGCGTCAGCGGCCGGTCGAGGGTGAACTTCGGATTCCTCTTGGCGGGGTAGAGATTCAGGGTCCTATCCGCCGGCTCCTCGGCCGTCTTCTCGGCGGCGCCGGCCAGGGGGATGCCACCCGCGATACCCCCGGCGAGCACCCCTAGGGCGCCCTTGAGGAACCGGCGACGATCCATGAAAACCGCCTCGGGCGTCGCGTCTCGTTCCGGAATAGTCCACTCGGGCTTAGACAGGTAATGCATGGCTTACTCCTCGCGAACGGACGCTGTCAGCAATCAGCCCTCGGCTTCCACTCCTTAGACGCACAGAGCAGCCAGTTGGATGCACCGGTTGCAAGGGTCAGCTCCTGCGCCCCCGGTAGAAGGGGAGGGGAGTCACCTCGGCAGGAACCGGCCCGTCCTGGGATTCTACATGAAGGGCTGTTCCGGGTTCCAGGCACTCGCGCCGGAGCATCCCCAGGGCAATGATCTTTCCCAGAGTGGGGGACAAGGCGGCGCTCGTGATGCGCCCGACCTCTTTGTCGTCATGCAGGATCCGGTCCCGCGGGCGGGGAATCGGTTCGCGCTCTACGGTGAGACCGGCAATTCGCCGGTTGACGTGCCCCCGATGGGCGATCCGGATGACAAACTCCTGCCCGATGTAACAACCCTTGGTGAAGCTGACCGCTCTATCCTCGATCCCCGCCTCTTGCGGGAAGTTTCCATCGTCAAAGTCCACGCCGAACCAGGGGATCCCGGCCTCCAGACGCAGGGTATTCAGAGTGACCATGCCGACCGGGGCCGCACCTGCACCCTGAAGTGCCTGCCACACGACGCCGGCTCCCTTGACGGAGAGGGCGAGCGTGTATCCCTCCTCGCCTGTCATCGAAGCCCGGGTCAGCCGACATGGGTGGCCGTCGATGGTGACTTGGGTTGAGCGGTGCTCTGCTGCCGGCCGGATGATGCCGGGCACGAGGCGTTCCAGAAGAGTCGGTGAGCCGGGTCCTTGCAGGGCCAGCAGGACGTCGTCCGTCAGTTCCAGGAAGGTGACGTCATCCGCGATGAGGTATTTATTCAGGTGGTCCATGGCCCGCTCTTTCCAACGAGCGTCAATCTCGAGAAGGTGGCAGTCGGAGAGGGCGGTGACATTCAGGTCGGCCAGGATCTTGCCCTGGGGATTGAGGAGACACGCGTAGCACCCTGTCCCCTCCTCGAGCTGAGCGATGTCGTTGCTCAGCATGCCGCTCAGAAACCGGGTCCGTTCCGTGCCGGTCACGCGTATCAAGGTCCGGAAGGACAGGTCGAGGAGGCCGACCCGTTCCCGGACGGCCCGATGCTCCTCGATCGGGTCCCGGTATCGCGCCGGCAGCTCCCATCCTCCCTCCTCCTGAAGGATCGCTCCGAGAGAGCGGTGGAGATCATCGAGGGGACTTCGGTGTGCCATGGTGTCTCGTCCCGATTACTGTGTCTCTGCGCCGAGGTACTTGGCCAGGAGCGCGGGGAGATCGCGGGAGAGCTCGTCTTTAGTGACGACCTGATTGCAGAGGCGGTGGAGCGGCGCCGTCTGCTTCCACGCCGCATGGGTGGTAAAGGCCAGGAGTGGAATCGGGGCAGTCTCGGTCTCGAGTCGCAGCTTCGCCAGGAGCTCTTCCAGGCCCATGCCCTCGGCGGTGAGGTCCACGATCAGGAGGGCCGGGGAGAGCTCCTGAGCCTTTCGGACGAAATCATCGGGTGTGCGGGAGATCGT
The DNA here is from genome assembly GCA_964429865.1 of uncultured bacterium. GTDB lineage: Bacteria > Methylomirabilota > Methylomirabilia > Methylomirabilales > CSP1-5 > CSP1-5. The sequence goes on along the minus strand of CAYSDK010000097.1, from coordinate 1,920 downwards.
TGCCGCATGGCCCAGATGTTTCGCCGTATCCTGGATCTTGGTGGAAAAGAAGAGATCAGGAACAAAGGCGAGAATCGTCTTGCCGTCCCGTCCCATGAAAGGGTCCCCCCGCTACTCCTTGATCCAATACCGGTGATACTCCGCCAGATAGGTCAGCGTATCGAGCTTTGGCATGCGGTCCAAAAAGAGGATCCCCTGCAGGTGATCGTATTCGTGCTGGATCACCCGGGCGAAAAAGTCTTTGGCAGAAAAGTCAAGCTGCTTGCCCTCACGATCGTGGGCCCGGACCCGCACCTCACGATGCCGGGGGACCCTTCCGCGGATGTCGGGGATGCTGAGACACCCTTCCCAGTCCTCATCCATGTCCTGGCTCACCGTCTCTACCGTGGGATTGATGAGGACGGTGAGGGGGATATTGGGTACCTCGGGATAGCGAGGGTTTTCCTGGGCCTCGATGACCGTGATCTGGAGGGATTCATGGACCTGTGGCGCGGCCAGCCCAACCCCGTGATACTCTCGCATGGTCTCGACCAGATCGGCGACGAATCTCTGCACCATCGGCGACTTGATCGATTTGACCGGCACGGGGTCGGCCTTGCGGCGGAGCACCGGATTCCCCATCTGGGCGATCTTCAGGATGGCCATCATCTCTCCGCGTCGGTTCTTGGGGCTCGCACCGTTCCAACTCTTCGTGCCCACCTCTGTGCCGCACACGCCTCCAACCGTTACAGCAAGGCAGGCGGGTTACATTCGGCTCGGCACGTTGGAACGGTACTAGCGTAACAAATTGGGGCAGGCCCCGCAACCTTCTACTCATTTTTGTTGACAGCGTAGAGCCGCGTGGAGACAATTGGGCGGATTTTTCGGAGGGTGCATGCCCCAGGTGGCCGCGGATATCCAGCGCCTGAAAAAGATCGCCCAAGAGCTCCGGGTCGATGTGATCCGGATGCTCACCGAGGCCGGATCGGGCCATCCGGGTGGCTCTCTCTCTGCCGTCGAGATCATTACCGCCCTCTTTTTCCACAAGATGCGCCACCGCCCCGATGACCCCTTCTGGCCTGACCGGGACCGTTTTATCCTCTCCAAGGGGCACTGCTGTCCGATCCTGTACGCGGCGTTGGCCAAGACGGGGTACTTTCCGAGAGACGAGCTGATGAGCCTGCGCAAGCTCGGGAGTCGGTTGCAGGGCCATCCGTATCCGGGTCCGCCCGATGACCGGCTCCCCGGCGTCGAGGCTGCCACCGGCTCTCTCGGGCAGGGCCTTTCCGTGGCCATCGGCATGGCGCTGGCGGGACGGTTGGCCAGGAAGGCGCACCGGGTCTACCCGTTGCTCGGGGATGGAGAGTGTCAGGCGGGTCAGGTCTGGGAGGCGGCGATGCTCGCCCCGAAATACAGGCTGGACAGCCTCTGCGCGATCGTCGATCAAAACAGGATCCAGAACGACGACTTTGTGGAGCGGACCCTGAGCCTTGAACCCTTCCCAGCCAAGTGGAAGGCGTTCGGCTGGCACGTGATCCAGGTGAATGGGCACGAGATCTCAGAGGTGGTGCAGGCGCTGGAGGATGCCGAGGGGGTCAAGGGAAAGCCGTCTGTCATCATCGCTGGGACGGTGAAGGGGAAGGGTGTCTCCTTTATGGAGAACAATCCCGAGTGGCATGGCAAGGCGCCCACTCGGGAAGAGGCTGAGCGCGCCGTCCAGGAGATCTTATCCGCCCCCCTGTAGGGGCGGAGCTGTCCGCAGTCGGCAGTCAGCTGTCAGCATATCAGCAGCGACCAGCAGTCAGCAGTCAGCGATCAGCATCGACACACATGAGAAATTATCCATTACTGACAGCCGATAGCCGATAGCTGACAGCGTCTGAGAGGGAGTGAACAATGGGTGGGAAGGCAACCCGCGTAGCCTTCGGCGAGGCCCTGCTC
>CAYSDK010000096.1:0-4252 GCA_964429865.1 uncultured bacterium | reverse complement strand
ATGCCATGGCGCTCGAGGTCCTGACGGAGCGGGCAGGTGTCGCAGTGCGGTGTGGACCGGCAGTACGCTTTCCCGACTGCCACGAGCAGGGCATGGTATTCGTTGTACAGCTGTGCATCCTGGGGGAGGTGGTTCATGAAGAGCACCTGCACCTCGTGATAAGTGGCCTCGGGAGAAATCAGGCGATGGCGCACAAGGATTCGCTTGGTGTAGGCGTCGACAACAAAGATCGGCATGTTGCCTGCATACAGCAGGATGGAGTCCGCCGTTTCCGGGCCGATCCCAGAGACCTCGAGCAGGGCGTTACGGAGCCGCGCCGGTTCATCGCGGAACATACGGTGCAGGCTCCCCCCGTATTGCGTGCGGAGAAAGGCGAGGAAGTTCTGGAGTCGTCGGGCCTTCACGGTGAAGGTCCCTGCGGGGCGGATCAGCGTGGCCAAGCGATGTCGTGAGAGAGCTGACATGGCCGAGGGGGTGAGCGCCCGGGCTCCGCGGAGCTGTCGGATCGCCTTCTCGACGTTGCCCCAATTGGTATTCTGGGTGAGGATGGCCCCGACGATGACCTCGAATCGGCTTCGTCCAGGCCACCAGCCCTGGGGGCCGAGTCGTCTGTAGAGCCGGTGATAGATGCTCAGGAGTCGGCGCCGCATGGAAGCCTCCCGCCGTGCTCTGTTATGTGTGATGGAAGGGCGTGTAGCGTGGAGGTAGCATCCCGCTCCATCTTCTTGTATAATAACCTGATTATTCGGGCAAGGTCGCCCGTTGGACGCATTGATGACGCGGGGAGGTTCTCCTGGGGGTTGCGGCGCGTGGCGAGGATTCTGGCCATTGATCTTGGCGAGGTTCGCATGGGCCTGGCGGTGAGTGACGATCTCATGATCACCGCCCAGCCTCTGCCGACTTGGCGCCGCATGGGCCGGCGGTCAGATTTCGCCCATCTCGGGGACCTCGTCGAAAAATGGGGAGTCCACCAGGTCGTCGTCGGGCATCCCAGGCACCTGGGGGGTGAGGTCGGGGAGCAGGCCGCCGGGGCGCAGAAATTTGCCGAAGAGCTGGAGAATACCCTGGGGCTTCCGGTGGTCCTCTGGGATGAACGGTACAGCACGGTCGCCGCAGAGCGGACGCTGATCGAGGCGGGGGTCCGGCGAAAGCGGCGCCAAGAGATGAGGGACAGCGTGGCAGCCCTGTTGATCCTGCAGGCGTATCTCGACCGCCGGCAGAGGGATGGATAGGGTGGCGGTCCGGGGTCGCCGATTTGCTGTGTGGAGCGTGGGCCTGTGCCTCGTGCTCATGACCGCCTTTGGCGTGCGGCTGTACCTGGCGCTTCATCCCACGATGAGCCCTCGCTTTCGTGATGCAGGGCCTCGGGTGATCTACATCAAGCCCAACACCGGGGTCACCACCATCGCCGACCTGCTGAAGGAGCAAGGGATCATCCAAGACCGCCTCCTCTTCGTCCTCGCGAGCGTGCTCCGGGGTTCCTACGATCGATTGAAGGCCGGGGAGTATCAGTTCGTTCCCTCGATGGGACTCGTGGATATCATTCGGATTCTCGAGGAGGGGAAAGTCCTGGTTCACAAGGTCATCATTCTGGAAGGGTCCACCGCCTGGCAGATTGCAGCGCTCCTCGACGAGGAGGGGCTTGTAGATCGGGAACGGTTCCTGCGGCTGGTCATGGATCGTCCGATGGCCCGTAATTACGTGCCTGAGGCAGACACGTTGGAAGGGTTCCTCTTCCCTGACACCTACCATTTGATTAAGGGCCTGACGGAGGAGGAGATCATTGACAAGTTAGTCCAGCGGTTCTTCCGGACGTTCAGCGGCGAGGACGAGCTTCGAGCCCGCAAGCTTGGAATGAATCGCTACAAGATCGTGACGCTCGCCTCCATCATTGAGAAGGAAGCGGTGGTGGATCAGGAAAAGCCCATCATCGCCGGGGTCTTTTACAACCGCCTGCGGCGGGGGATGCGACTGCAGGCCGATCCCACCGTCCTCTATGGCAAGCGCAACGGGGGCCGGATTACCCGCCGCGACCTCCAGGCAAACCACCCCTATAACACGTACACGCAGAACGGCCTCCCCCCAGGGCCCATCGCCAGCCCCGGAGAAGCAGCCCTGAAGGCGGCACTGTACCCGGCCCGGGTGAGCTATCTCTACTTCGTCTCCAAGAATGATGGGACCCATCACTTCTCCCGAACCCTGGAGGAACACCAGCAGGCTGTTCGCAAGTACCAGTAAGGGAACGCGGTGACGAACAGGCAGAGCATCTGAGGAGGAAAGGATGAGGATGGTTCAAGTCTTCCTGCGGACGGCTCCAATGGCCCTGCTCCTCGTGGCCTGTGCCACGACACCTGAGCCTCAGCAACCGCCGGAATCGGCGGCCAACCACTATGAGCTGGGAAGGGCGTACTTTGACGGCGGGAATTATCGTCTGGCCATCCCGGAGTTTTCCAAGGCGGTGGAACTCCGTCCTACCGATCCAATCTATCGGTCTGACCTGGGCATGGCGTTCATGTTCAACCGAAACCTCGACGAGGCGATCAAGCAGTTCGAGGAAGCAATCAAGCTTGACAAGCGATATACGGCGGCCAAGAACAATCTGGCCAGTGCCTACATGCTCAAGGGCGATCAGGAGAGGGCCAAGGGCGATCAGGAGAGGGCCAAGGACTATCTGGAGAAGGCGCGGACCCTCCTCACGGAGGTACTCAACGACCCCCTGTATCCCACGCCCCATTTTGCCTATTTCAATCTGGCCAAAACGTATGAGCGGCAGGGAAAGATCGATCAGGCGATTGAGAATTATAGGCTTGCCCTGGACGTTGAACGCGACTACGCGGACGCCTACAACAACTTGGGATTCCTGTACCTGCAGCAGGGCAGGACGGACCTCGCCATTTCGGCGTTTAGCGAGGCGACCCGCTTGGGCCCCAAGGTGCCCGTCTATCACCGAAACCTGGGGATTGCGTACGCTGAGGCCGGCAGACGTCGCGAGGCCCGCAGGGCGTTTGAGAGGGTGCTCGAGCTGGAGTCGACCGGGCCCTCGGCGGAGTATGCTCGAAAGGCTCTGGACGATCTGAAGCAATGACGGCAGTCTCCGTGAGGATGCCAGTGGTTCAGGTTCCAGATCTGCGCGACTTCACGCTGCCGGAGCTTGAGGAGTGGATCGCAGGTCTTGGCGAGCCTCCCTATCGGGGTGGGCAGATATTTCGCTGGCTGTGGAAGCGGCAGGTTGACCGGTGTGGAGAAATGACAGACCTGCCGGTCAGGTGCCGCGAGCTTCTGGAGGCACAGGCGTGCGTCAGCCGCGTTGCCGCTGTCGCGGTTCAGTCCTCGCAGGACGGCACCCGCAAGCTTCTGCTCGGGCTTTCGGATGGTGAGCGCATCGAAGCGGTCCTGATTCCGGAGGCCTCGCGTCTGACCGCCTGTATCTCCAGCCAGGCGGGGTGCGCCATGGGGTGTGGCTTTTGCCTCACCGCCACCATGAATCTCCATCGAAACCTTCGGCCGGCGGAGATCGCCGGCCAGGTGGTGGCGCTCCAGAGCGTTCTTGCCCCCGGCGAGCGCATCACCCACATCGTGTTTATGGGGATGGGGGAGCCCCTGGCGAATTATGCCGCGACCGAAAAGGCCGTGCGGATCCTCATCGCCAAAGCGGGGCTTGCCTTTGCTCCCCGGCGGATCACCGTCTCGACCGTCGGTGTGATTCCAGGGATTCATCGCCTGGCCCGAGCCGGCCTCGGAGTGAACCTGGCGGTCTCTCTCGTGGCGACCACGGATGAGGTGCGCAATCGCCTCATGCCCATCAACCGCCGGTATCCTCTGCGTGAGCTCCTCCAGGCCTGCCGGGAATTTCCCCTGCCACCCCGGCGCCGCATGACCTTTGAATACGTCCTGATGGCGGACGTGAACGACACCAGCGAGGATGCGGAGCGCCTGGTCGGGCTCCTCAAAGGCATTCGGTGCAAGATTAATCTCATTCCGTTGAATGAGGCGCCCGAGATCCCGTTCCGTCGTCCCTCGCGGCAGCGCATTGAGGCCTTTCAGAAGATTCTGCAGCGGGCAGGCACCGTCGCCACGATTCGCGAGAGTCGGGGACAGGATATCTCGGCCGCCTGCGGCATGCTCGCCGTTGCCGAGACGCCGCTTGACACTCAACGTTCCATCCCGTATACTCCACGATGCGGGGTGGAGCAGCTCGGTAGCTCGTTGGGCTCATAACCCAAAGGTCGGTGGTTCAAATCCACCCCCCGCA
>CAYSDK010000095.1:0-4424 GCA_964429865.1 uncultured bacterium | reverse complement strand
CCGTGGACTCGCCTCACGAGCCGGACGCTTTCCACCCCTGAGCCCGGCCGGCACCCCTCCACCGCCCCTCAGTTGACAACGCGTCGCTCATTCCATAAGATAAAAGAGTTACATGCGGAGGACGAATGACGATGAGATCGATGCCGTCATGGGTGCGGGATCTCCATGAGCGGATCGAGGCAGAGGCCTCGAACCTCTTCATCCTGCACCACAACATTGCCGATTATGTCCCACTCGGTCAGACCTTTCTCCCCTTTCCCGTCTTTCTCGCTCAGTGGCTGAAACAGACGGATACTGTCATCTTCTACAATCGGTCTACCGGCCTCCGCTTTCCCGATGAGGAGACAGAGCGACGATTTCGGGAGGGTGCGGGTCTCAAGGTTGAGCGTGACCAGCGGGAGGCCCACCTGGAAGAGCAACGGCGACGGGCGTTGATGGCATTGGGCGAAGCGCCAGGCGCCGAGCCTCCCCCGTTGCCTACGCATCCGAGCAAGGTCATCCCGCTGGTGGGCCAGGCCCTCCGGTCGGGGCGTCTCCGGAATGGGCGGCGACGCGCGATCGCCGTGCTCGAGTATGCCGAAAGTATCGCCCCGGCGACAGACATTTCCTGCATGCATGAGGATGATCGAACCAACCTGGTGGCCCTCCTGAGCTTCGCGGCCGACCGCGCCATCCCTGAACAAGGCGGAGTCCTCCTGCTCACCGTCGGCAATCTCGCTGACCTACATCCCACCCTCCGCCAACCGGGGGGGCGGGTCGAGGTGATCGAGATTCCCCTCCCCGATGAAGCGGAGCGGCTGCAGTATGTCGAACACCTCCTGGATCAGGATGACCTGAAGCTGAGCATGAGTACGCAGGCGCTGGCGCGGGCGGCCGCCGGGCTGACCCGACTCCATCTCGAACAGCTCTGCCGCCATGCCAAGGCGAAGGGATCCTCCCTGACCTTTGAGGAAATCAAGCAGGGCAAGCGGGAGATCCTGCGGCAGGAGCTGTACGGCATGGTCGAGCTCGTCGAGCCGAGCTTCGCATTGGACACCATCGGGGGGCTCGCCGCGGTCAAGGAGTTCTTGCGGGAGGTGATCCAAGCCATTCGGGATGGGGACCTGAAGATGGTCCCCCGGGGGATCACGCTGCTGGGCCCCCCGGGAGTGGGGAAGACGGCCGTGGCCGAAGCGCTGGCGAAGGAGTGCGGGTTCAACTTTGTCAAGATCACCAACCCCAGAGAGAAGTGGGTCGGGGCCTCGGAGCGGAACTACTGGAAGATCCTGCAATCCCTCCGGGCCTTGACGCCCCTCGTGGTGCTCGAGGACGAGGCGGATCAGAGCGAGCAGTCGCGGGATGAAGTCAGTGGGGACTCGGGAGTGAGTAATCGGCTGCGGCAGATGCGCTTCGAGTTTACGGGCGACCCTACCATCCAGGGGAAGGTCCTGTGGATCCGGATCACGAACCGTCCAGACAGACTGGATCCTGCGGAACGTCGCTCAGGCCGGTTCAGCGAGCGGATTCCCCTGCTCATGCCGGATGCGGATGAGCGGGTCGCCATCTTTGCCATCATGCCGAAGAAGCACGGCTTTGACACCACGGCTGTCGATCTTGCCAAGATGGCGGAGCTCTGCGAGGAGCGGTTTCCGGGTCAGATCACGGGGGCAGATATCGAGGAAATCTCGCTCAGGGCCTACCGCCATGCGCGGGTTCGGGGGGTGAAGGCGGTGGGGGAGGAAGATTACCGCTGGGCCATTGCGGATTTCATTCCCTCTCAGTCGGCGGATGTGATCGGTCGGCAGGAGCTCATGGCGGTCTCCCACTGCTCGTCCCGCCGCTTCCTGCCTGAGCGGTACCGGGACGTCGGAGCCGAGCGGCTCCGGTCCCCCGGATAGTGTGGGGGATGGGCGAGGCCCGTTCCAATTCAGGTACGGGCCAAGAAAGTCAGCAAGCCTGCTCCTGGGCATCGGACACCCGCATTGGGTGAGAAAAGTTGGAACGGCACCAGGAGAGGTCGAGGGCGAGAATGTTTCCCATCTATGTGAAGGAGCCGGGATTCCGTGAGCCGGAAGAGCCCATCTACTACGTGGTGACCAGGAGTGGCCTCTTTCAGGTCAAACGGACCCCCGTCTTTCGCTCCCGCGTCCGCGTCCGTGGACTTGTATGGCTTGAGGAAGAAGAGGAGGGCGCACGCTTTCTTCTGCCCCTCATCCCCGAGAAGATTCTGGGTGAGACCATGGCCTTTTTCCGAGAGGTCTTTCGTAAGTATCGGGCCGAGGCGGCCGTTCTCCTCTATCTGAGGGAGGGGGCGGAATACGAAATCCGGATCCCTCCCCAGCAGGTGGCCGGAGGTCACTGCCGGTATGAGATCGGCCCGAATCCTCCCGGCTGTATCCGGGTCGGAACCATTCACAGTCACGGCGCGGCCGAAGCCTTCCATTCAGAGCTCGATGATCTCGACGAACAACATGACGATGGGCTCCATGTGACGATTGGATCCTTGCATGCCAAACCCTCCGTCTCCTGCTCGCTGGTCGTGGACGGCCGGCGCTTCGACCTGCGACCAGAGGAGGTTCTCGAGGTCATGCCGTGGCAATTGGAACCGACGATCCGCCTCGAGGATTCGGAAGCGGTGACGCCCGAGCCGCCTCCCGGCGATTCCGATCTCAGCGGCCGGCCCTCCGCCATTTGAGGCAACCATCAGCAGTCAGCTATCCGCTGTCCGCCGGGGACGTGTACACAGCTGACCGCTGACCGCTGAAAGCTGACAGCTATGATTGAGATCAAGGTGATCGGTATTGGTGGGATCGGTTGTGCCCTTCTCCCCTTCCTGGCGAGGTATCTGAACTACCAGGAAGAGCCGGCGCGAATCACCCTCATTGACGGGGATGAATTTGAGCGGGCCAATGCGGATAGGCAGGCCTTTGGGACGCTGGGGAATAAGGCGAAGGTCAAGGCGACCGAGATCGCTCGCGAATTTCAGCGGCTGGCCTTCCGAGCCGTTCCCGAGTACATCAGCGAGGCCAATATCGCCCAGCACATCCAGGAGGGCGACACGATTTTTCTGGGGGTGGATAACCACAAGACCCGGAAGGTCGTAAGTGACTATTGCGAGAAGCTTGCGACCGTCACGTTGATTTCCGGGGGGAATGATTTCATCGACGGAAACGTTCAGGTCTATATTCGCGAGGGAGGTCGGGACCGGACCGCCCCGATCACGCGGTATCATCCGGAGATCCGGAACCCCCGGGATCGCTCACCTGCGGAGATGTCGTGCGAGGAGCTGATGGCGCGCGGTGCGCCCCAGCTCCTCTTCGCGAATCTCGCCATTGCCTCAGCCATGCTCAACGCCTTCTATGGCATTCGCGAAGGGAGACTCACATACGGCGAGGTCTACCTCGACATCCTCGAGGGGAAGAGCAACCCAGTCAGACGCGAGGGAGAGCGATGACCGAACCCCTCAAGCAGGCAACGCGAGTCCGTCCGGGCGCCCCCACGGAGACCCAGGAAACGGTGCGGGTGATCTACGGGGTCCATTCGCTCGATGTAAACATTGCGGGGCGGAGCGTCGGAGAGGTCCGCGCCGCCCTCAGGCAGGCCTTGAACATCCCCCCTCAGGCCGTGGCGGTCGTCGATGGGCGCGAAAAGCTGGAAAGCCACATCCTCCAGGTCGGAGAGATTCTGGAGTTCGTCCGACTGGCCGGCGAAAAGGGGAGGCTCGAGGGTACCCTCCTCACATGGGGTGGAAGAATGTCAGGGAGATGCCGGCCGCCAGGGGGATCGTGATGTTGTCATCCAGAGGCAGGGGGAGGCACTCCGTCACCGCGGCGATGATGGCCCCTGCGAAGGCGGTGGGGGCCGGGAAGAGGGGCAGGGTCACAAGAAAGGCTGTCACCACGAAGGCACCTGTTCCCGACAGGGTCTTCCCCTTGGTGAGCCGGTAGCCTCCCATGGCCTGCCCGACGACTGACGCGGCGGTGTCCGCACAGGCGAGCACCAGCAAGGCTGCAGCGGCGACGGTCCGCTCGAACGCCAGGATCGTGAACCAGCAAGCCACAAGGTAGTACGTGGATCCTGTGAGGCGTCTCTCCTCTTCCGGTCGCATCGCTCCTTGAAAGAGGCGGAGAAACCAACGGTTCAAGGCAGGCCACCGCAGGCGCAGGACGTCTGCCAGGATGAAGGGCAGGGCAAGGCACCCCAGGATGAGGAGCGCCTGGGGTTTTGTGAGGTTCAGGAGCAGGTAGATAACGGGGATCAGACCGCCGAGGAAGTGAATCAGCTTCCGGGCCGACTCGAAGAATGGAAGCCGCACCCGTCCCTCCCTTGCGTGGCCGCCTTGAGTCCGAATCCTAGAGATACTGTCCGTAGCGGATCTTTTCGACGACCTCTTTGATCTTCCGATATTCCTCGATGACACGGAGATCTCCCGCCTCCATAGACCA
>CAYSDK010000094.1:3265-4444 GCA_964429865.1 uncultured bacterium | reverse complement strand
ATGGATGATCAACGGCACATGGGAAGACAGGCATCTCTGTTGACCGCAGGCCTGAACCGTCGCCAGTTCCTCGGCGGCCTCGTGGGGCTGGGCTTTCTCGGCACGGGGACGTCGGCCCTCGCAGAGTCCCCGAAGGCGCCGCCGGCTCAGGGGAGAGGGCATGGGACGCACCCGGGGGCGCCGGCCCCCTATGCCACCCAGCCCGCCGAAGCACCGAAGGATCTCCCCGCCGATCTCCCTTCCCCGCTGCGGGTCTCGGATCCGATGACGTTCCTCACCAGCTTTGACACCGGCCGGGTGACGCGGCTCCCGGGCGGCCGGGTCCAGCGAGAGTATAGCGTCATCGCGCTGGATGGCGAGGCCGAGGTGGCCCCGGGGGTCAAGTTCCCCGCCTGGACCTTCAACGGCTATGTGCCGGGCCCGACGCTGCGCTGCACCGAGGGGGACGTGGTCAAACTCCACTTCCTGAACCAGTCCAGCATGCCCCACACGATGCACTTCCACGGCTTTCATCCGGCCAACATGGATGGGGTGTTCGAGGTCGTCCCGCCGGGAGGGCATTTCGCCTATGAGTTCACGGCGGACCCTTTCGGTCTCCACCTGTACCACTGCCATGTGATGCCGCTCAAGAAACACATCCACAAGGGGATGTACGGGGCCTTCATCATCGATCCCCCGAAGCCCAGGCCGGCCGCGAAAGAGATGGTGATGGTCATGAACGGCTTCGACACCGATTTCGACAATGAGAATGAGTTCTACACCGTCAACGGCGTGGCCAACTACTACGTCGAGCACCCCATCGAGATCCGGCAGCACGAACCGCTCCGCATCTATGTGGTCAATCTCTTGGAATTCGATCTCATCAACTCTATCCACACCCACGCGACGTTCTTCAAGTACTTCCGGACGGGGACCCGCCTGGACCAGTACGAGTACACCGACACGGTGATGCTCTGCCAAGGCGAGCGGGGGATCATGGAGTTCAGCTATCGGTTCCCGGGGATGTTCATGTTTCACGCACACCAGAGTGAGTTTGCGGAACTCGGATGGATGGGGTTCTTCAAGGTGCTGCCGGCGGAGGGCAAGGCATGAACCGCATCCGTCTCATCCTCTATGCCCTGCTCCCCCTGGTGCTCCTCGGGGCCATGATCGGCCTCTTCCTGTCGTCCGAGACGCTGC
>CAYSDK010000094.1:0-3165 GCA_964429865.1 uncultured bacterium | reverse complement strand
CCCCTGGTGCTCCTCGGGGCCATGATCGGCCTCTTCCTGTCGTCCGAGACGCTGCTCCTGGGCCCCTCGCCCGTCCCCCCCGATGCGCTGCAGCGGCTCACGTTCGAGCGGATGGCCTTTTACCCCGGCGAGATCGTCGTGTGGGTCCGCAATACCGGGCCGGGCCCGGTACGGATCGGTCAGATCTTGGTCAACGACGCCATGTGGGCCCATCGCGTGACGCCCGGGCCGGAGCTCAGCCGGCTCGCCCGGGCCACGGTGACGATTCCGTACGACTGGGTCGAAGCCGAGCCGCATGAGGTCAAGGTGGTCACGGATGTGGGACTCGTCTTCAAGAAGCAGGTCGACGTCACCACCGAGACGCCGGTCCCCGGCTGGCGCTACTTCGGCCTCTTTGCCCTCCTCGGCATCTACGTCGGGGTCATCCCGGTCTTCCTCGGGCTACTCTGGTTCCCGTTTCTCGCCGCCGTGAGGGGGCGGTGGATGGAGGGCCTGTTGAGCTTCACCGTCGGCCTCCTCGCCTTTCTCGGCCTGGATGCCCTCAAGGAGGCCTTCGCGGCGGTCGGGCAGTTGGGGCCGGTCTTCAAGGGCGAGGCCGTGATCCTGCTCGGCCTCTTCGGGACCTTCTTCGGCCTCGTCGCGCTCGGGCAGCGGAGGACAGGGGTGGAAAAGGAGGTCGCTCCAAGTGGCCTGCGGCTCGCGTACCTCATCGCGCTGGGCATCGGGCTCCATAATTTGGGGGAGGGATTGGCCATCGGGGCCGCCTACCAACTCGGCGAGGTGGCACTGGGGGCCTTCCTGGTCCTCGGCTTTGCCATCCACAATACGACCGAAGGCCTGGCGATCGTCTCACCGATCCTCCGGGCTCCACCACGCCGATATCATTTCCTGCTCCTGGGACTCGTGGCGGGGGCGCCGACCATCGCGGGGACGTGGATCGGGGGTCTCACGTATTCGGTGCTCATGGCGATCCTCTTTCTGGCGATCGGCGCTGGGGCGATCTTCCAAGTCATCTATGAGATCGTAAGGTTCCAGGCGCGAGGAAAGCCGGTGCTCCAGGTCCTGGCCACACCGCACAACCTGGTGGGGCTCGTGCTGGGCTTCCTCGTCATGTATGTCACGGGACTGTGGGTCGCGGTCTAATGCCGTTCCAACTTGATCAGCCGAATTTGGGCGGCGTGCGTTGTTCCAATGGTCGTGGGCGTGTGGACCGAGAAGGTTTGCAAGAATAGTTGGAACGGTACTAGTGTCGACCAGAAAGGATGGATGAGTGTGACTAGAGAAAGGGGAAAACGATTAGCCGCCCTGGTTCTAGGGGTGCTCTTTTTCGTGGCCTTCTGGCCGGTGGCATCGGCCGCTCCGCCCCCGGCCACCCGGACCTTCACCATGGTCGCCGTCGAGCCGAAGGGTGGGGCGACCGTGGATAAAGAACCCTTTCCGCAGGATCCGTTGCCGGAGGGAAAAGGGTATGTCCTGAAGAAGCCTGATCCCCAAACAGGGCGATGGGAGGTGTCCACCTACCGGTGGGAACCATCGCAGATCGTGGTGTATCAGGGAGACACGGTTGTCCTCGAGATTCTGGGGGTGAACGGCGACGTCCACCCCGCTCGGATCGAGGGATACGTCCCCGGCTTCGTGGTGCGGCGCGGCCACCTTACGCGGCTCACCTTCACGGCCGACAAGGCCGGCTTCTTCAAGATCGAGTGTACGACCCACCATTCCTCCATGGTGGGCACCCTGGTCGTGCTGCCGCGCCAGTGAGGATGGGAGGCACGGTGACGGAGTTTCGACCGGTCAGCCAGGCGGTCGAGGATTATCTCAAGGCGATCTACCGCCTCGAGCAGCGCGAGGGCAAGGTGACGACCACAGCGCTGGCGCTCGCGCTGGATGTGGCGGCCCCATCGGTCACGGCGATGGTCAAGCGGCTGCATGCGATGCGGCTCGTCCGCTACATCCGGTACCGGGGGGTGGTTCTGACCGCCGCCGGCAGGCGGATGGCCCTCGAGGTGATCCGCCACCATCGCCTGCTCGAGCTGTATCTGGTCGAGGCGCTGGGCCTGCCGTGGGACCAGGTGCACGCGGAGGCCGATCGGCTCGAGCATGTGATCTCGGAAGAACTGGAGGAGCGCATCGCCGAGCGCCTCGGCCACCCCGTGGCCGACCCGCACGGGGACCCGATCCCCACCAAGGCGGGGCAGGTCAAAGAGCCTCCAGGCTTCCCCCTGAGCGAGCTCAGTCCGGGAACGGCGGCCGTGATTCAACGAGTCGCGGATCAGGACCCGGCCAAGCTCCGGTATCTCGCCACCCTCGGTCTGTTTCCCCAGGTCCGGGTGACGCTGCTCGAGAAGGCTCCCTTTGGCGGGCCCATGTCATTGGCAGTGGGTGAGACCCGCTGTACCCTGGGCGGAGAGCTCGCCCGTCAGATCCTGGTCGCTCCCGTTGAGGCGGCGTGAGCCGATGGAGCGCCGCCGTGACCGGATGGGCCGGAGCGCGACCGGGGGAGCCTTGCTTGCGCTCCTCCTGGTTGTTTCCGGGTGTGGAAGCGGGGGGAACCCGCAAGACGGAGAGCGAATCTACGCCAAGCACTGTGGCTCGTGTCACGGGGAGGCCGGAGTAGGGGATGGGCCGACCGCCAGGCTGGCGGGGCTGAAGCCGGCGAACCTGCCGGTGGCGGTCCGGGAGAAGTCCCGGGCGGAGATCCTCGGAACGATCAGCAGGGGCAGGCAGGCCATGCCCGCCTTTGGCCGTATCTTGACGGACGCGGAGCGCGAGGCGGTGTACGAGTACCTCCGGACCCTGCCGGAAAAAAAAGTTTCCCTTGACAGATTACAGGGGCAGGGGTAAGAAAAATTCTTTACGGGGCTGTGGCGCAGTTGGGAGCGCGCGTGACTGGCAGTCACGAGGTCGGGGGTTCGAATCCCCTCAGCTCCACCATTCGACGCGCGGGGAAAGCTTTCTGACGAGGGCTTTCCCCGCTTGCCGTCGTTATGCTTCGCCTCCCGCGCCCCACTCGCAGTAGTCACAGACGAACGGATCATTCAGGGGGGTGCCGCACCAGGGACACTCGGTCCGATCCTGGGGCTTCGTTTTCCTCGCCTGGGGGCGCTCCTCGTCCTGATCGCCAACCTCGAGATCATCCTGGGGCTTTAGCTCAGGCACGTCGTT
>CAYSDK010000093.1:0-4536 GCA_964429865.1 uncultured bacterium | reverse complement strand
GGAACGCGTGACGTGACCGCTATCGGGCGCCTGTAATGTAGTCTTCGAGCTGTTTGATCATGAAATCCTTTTCCGCGATGACGGCCTTGACCAGATCCCCGATGGAGATCACACCGACGACCTCGTCACCGACGACTACCGGGAGATGGCGGACATGCTTATCCGTCATCAGCGCCATGCATTCTTCGATCGTCTGTTCTAGGTGCACGCAGATCACCTTGGGGGTCATGATGTCACGGACAGGGGTCTCTAACGACGACTTGCCTTTGAGAATCACCTTTCTGGCATAGTCCCGTTCCGAGATAATGCCGACCAGTTTTCCCCCGTCCAGGACCAGTAACGCCCCCACCTCCCTGTCGGCCATCAATCTCAGGGCATCATAGACTGAGGCATCCGGTTGAATCGACCAAGTCTGCCGGCCTTTCACCTGCAAGACATGTCTGACGGTTTTCATCGCCTGCCCCCCCTTACCCCCACGTCCTGCCCCGACACCTTCACTGATTCCCAGGGGGACCCAGTATCCCTGACTGGGCCACGGAGAGTCAAGTTTTTGCGAGTTTCAGGGCCACGGAGTTGATGCAGTAACGCTTGCGCGTCGGCGGGGGCCCGTCGTCGAACACATGGCCGAGGTGGGCGTCACACGCGCTGCACAGCACCTCCAACCGGCGCACGCCCATGCTGTTATCAGCTTCAGTGCGTATCTGCTCTGGGCTGATCGGGGCCCAGAAGCTCGGCCACCCGGTGCCTGAATCGAACTTGGTCTCGGAATCGAAGAGATCGTTTCCACAACAGAGGCATCGGTACATGCCATCCTCTTTACAATCGTGGTATTGGCCCGAGAATGGTCTTTCCGTCCCTTTGCGTCTGCACACCCCGAACTGCTCCGGGGTGAGTTCTTGCTTCCATTGCTCTTCGGACTTCGACACCTTCTTGACCATGCGACACACCTCCAATGGCCAGCGGGACCGACGCCTGTGGAAGGCCCACGGCGGCGACGGTCCCCGGCCCTGCCAGAGAAGATTTGCTGCCGTTCTCAGTGACAGAAACGCCCCGTCAGCTCGTGATCGACATGCCACATCGCGCGACAGTCGTCCTCGTTATACGCCACGGCCTTTGCGATGGCGGACTCATCCCCGCTCCGCAGATAATCCCAGTAGCAGACCATTGCCTCGAAGGCACCGAACCCCTCCTGCCGCCACCGAAAGCCGAGCGCAGGCGCCACGCATTTGAGGGAGAACGAGGGGACGGGGAGATAGACGGCCGATTTCACCACGCGCATCAGGTCCACGCACCGAGGGAGGAGGCGTCGCAGGGGCGGGGACAGACGAGGCCACCGCTCGCCGACCTTCGCCATCTGCCTCGGTTCAAAATCGGCCCAGTGATAGAGGTGGACCCCCTCGTCCTCCCCCACATACGCCAGGAACTCCTCGAAGATGCGGGCCTCCTCCGGCGCCCCGTGGGCGAGGAACCTGTCGTACCGGCACCGCTCCGGATCCCAGACCCCAATAAGATAGACGTGCGGCGGCTCCGTTGGATGCACCTCGTCCGAGGTCTCGAAGTCGACGTACAGATGCCGCGCGCCGCGCGGGATCCTCAGTCTGGCGTTGGGCTTGGGGACCGGAAGGCCCGACCGGTAGGCCTGGGCCACGTAGTAGGCTTGGGGCCCTGACCGCTCCCCCAGGATCTCGCAGACCTGGTCCAGCCCCAAGGACCAGAGCTGATCGACCCGCTGAATCCCTGCGGCCCGCAGTCGCTCCCGCTCCCGGGCGCCGACCCCGGCCAGGAGCACCAGATCCCTGCGACTCTCGACCAGCTTCTGCCCGTACACCCGCCATGGGGGATCGGTGACATCGGGCGGCCGCCCGGGCTCAGGGATCACGGCCCCGTCCCGGAGGGCCTTCCACGTCGTAAGGATCTCGTCCAGCTCCGTCCCCCGGGGGGCGACCGGGACGAGCTCGGTCGCCTCCTTGAGGGCCACGGTCAATTCGCCCGGCGTGTATCCCTGGAGTTTGCCGAGCATCCGATTGTAGAAGGCGGCTTGCAGCACGTGGTGGTCCTGCACGGTGCGGGCCCGCTTGATCTCCACCACCCGGTAGTGGTACGGACCGAGATCGGACGGGTGGGTGTCGTCCCGGACGAGGAGGTCTCCCTTACCGTATGTCTCGCCCCCGAGATCCCAGACCTGTGGCTGGTAAATCGCCGGGACACCTTCCCGCATCGCCTGCAGGGTGTTCCGGAGTGCCTCCAACCCAAAGTCCGGCACCACCCGGAGCGCGTGGGGAAAGTGTTCCCGGACCCAGGCCTGCTCGTACTCGACGCCCCGCTGCAAGCGCAGCTCGTCATACCGACTCGTCTCATCGACGGCCTCGGCGCGCGGGGCATGATATTCGCACCAGATCCAGAAGGGATCGTGAAGCACCTGATAGACCAGGGAGGGGCGGAACACCGCACGGGGCTCCGGCCGCTGTCCGGCCGTCGCTCGCTGGATCAGCTCCTCAATCGTCACCACAGAGTCCCCCGCCCATGGCCCCTCTGGCCACCCTGGGTTCACGATATGAATCTGTACCACGTGTCGGCGGCAAGTCAAGGGCCCGTCCGAATCGCGAGTCGGTCCCTGAAAAGGAAAGCGCCCCCCCGGGACTCCGGGAGGGCGTTCGCCGGCTCTGGGGAAGACTATTGGCGCGTCTCCCCCGCTTTCGCACTGGGCTCAGTCATCTGTACCTTGATCCAGTCGGCGGACCCCTTCGCCTTGCTCCTTCCTTCGGGGTCTTCGTACTTGACCTCGACCAAGAGTCCCTTCTGGAGGTCCGCGAACGACCCCTTCTGGTTGTGCAGACGAAGCTTGCTCTTGTCTAACCAGATCTTCGTGCGACCCGTGATCGTCGCACTCCAGCTTCCTGACGGTCCGGCGATGGCGATCGTTTGACCTCGAGGATCGATGGTTTCGATCGTCCCGATGACGGTGATCTTGTTGGACAGTCCCGGAGATTGCCCGATAGGGATGAATATCTCGGTCGCCTTTTGTCCATGGGCAGACGGCATCCCGCTCCAGAGCCATACGCCCGTCGCGACCACACCCATGACAAGCTTGAGCTTCACGACTCCCCCCTTCTCTCGTCCCACGTGACGCGGAGACGGCTACGAGGTCTCGACGAGGAAAGCTCTGGCCCGTTGCTGCTCCTCAATGGCCTCGCGAGTCAACTTTCGTCGGGAAAAAATACTCCGGTTTGCTTTCTTTGTCAGCCTCTTCGCCTCTTGCAGACGGGCCACGGCTTCGGGATGCAGGCCCCCGCCTTCGAGGACTCGGATGCTATCGCCCGTCTCACTCATGGCGCGATCCAAGAGCTCCTTCGCCTCGGCTCCACGCTTCTCGAGACTCGCCTCCAGTTGTGCAATGCTTTCCCGAATGTTCTCCAGGGTATTGATCACCCTGAGGAACGCGGCGACGGCCACCACCTGCGTGCCGTCGAGCCGGATACCGATCCCGTTGGGATCCGTTGCCGCCAGCGCGCGGCCCGAGGGGGAATTATTGAAGGCCTGCCCGTTGTAAAAGGTCACGGCCCCCTCGATGGTTTCGATGGCGTTGTTGTGGAAGAAGGGTCCGGAATCCGCGGCCTCGACGAGCGGGGGCGTATTGAAGGTGCCGTCGCCCGGCGTTCCGAGGCCGTCGTCCGGCGGGTTCCGCTCGCCGGTCAGGTCCGCGGGCTGGTCAGGGAGGTTCTCGACCCCGGTGTTAAAGTTGGCATTCCCGATGTTGCCGCCGCCGAAGTTGGCCGTGGCGCCGGCATTGACATGGCAGAGGTTGCACTTGCCGAGACCGTTGTCCAGGAAGATCGCTTGCCCCCGCTTCGGGACTGTCCCTTTCAGCGGCAGCGGCAAGGCGAGATCCTGCTGCCGGCCCAGGGAGAGCAGGAAGGCTTCCAGGGCATCCAGTTCCTCGTCGGTCGGGAGGCGGAAATCGACGCCGGGGATACGATTCAGGGTCCTGGTGAAGTGCTGAATGACCGCGCCGGTGGCAAAGGACCGGAGTGATCCATCCCCCGGCGCGCCGTCCCCGGACCAGCCGGTGCGGGGACCCTGGGGGCTGTTCACCGACGTCCGGAGGGCGAGCACATGGGGGATGCCACGCATGACGAATTTGTTTTCCAGGTCGTCGAAGCCGTCCAGGTTCTCCAGGATGAGCCCGAACTGCCGCATCAGCGTCGGGTTCTCGAAGTTCTTCTTCAGGTCCGGGTTGAATTCGGCGACAAAGAGCGCATCAGTAGCCGGCAGGGTCGCGATAAAGGCGGGATCGAGGGTGACGTTATTCTGCAACGGATGACAGGTCCCACAGGTTCGCCCGTTGCCGTTGAACCTCTCGTTGAAGAAGACCTCTTTCCCCTTCGCGATGAGCTTGGCCTGGGGGTCTGGTGGGGGCACTGGCGCGCAGCTCGAAACGGTTATCATCACACTGAAGGCCGATACCACCGAACGTACGACCTGGGGTCTCACCGCCCATGACATCAGGTTTCGATAGTCCATCCCGGCTCCCCTCTC
>CAYSDK010000092.1:0-4618 GCA_964429865.1 uncultured bacterium | reverse complement strand
CCAGCGTGCTATTCGGCGGGCTTCTGCAGGAGGTGTTTGGGGATCAACAACTTCTCCAGCCCCTCGAAACCCCATTCGGTCACGACCGCCAGCAGGGCGGCCGGAACCGCCCCTTCAAGGATCAGGGCGGTGTCGTTCAGGGCCAGCCCGGTCACGATCGGCTCTCCCAGCCCTCCGGCGCCGATGAAGGCGGCCAGCGTGGCCGTGCCGATGTTGATAACAGCAGCGGTCTTGATGCCGGCCAGGATTGTGGGGGCGGCCAGGGGCAGTTCGACGTACCGCAGGCGCTGCCATGCGGTGAGTCCCATCCCAACCGAGACTCTTTTCAGGACCGGATCGATCGAAAAGAGCGCTGCGGCGGTGTTTCGCAGGATCGGGAGCAGGGCGTAGAGAAACAGGGCCACGATGGCCGGCGTCGCCCCGATGCCGAAAAAGGGAATCATGAACGCGAGCAGGGCGATGGAGGGGATGGTCTGGAGCAATCCGGCCAGGTAAACGACCGGCTTCGAGATGGCGCGGAGTCGGTAGATCATTATGCCGCCGGGGATCGCCACCGCCATACCCGCGACGAGGGCGATCAAGGTGAGCTCGATATGGGTCGCTGCCCGAAAAAGCAGGGTCCCCCATCTGCTCCCTAAAAGCGCCTGTCCTTGACTGCGGAGCAGACCTTCCTCGCGCAAGAATTGCTGGGCGACCTCGGCAAAGCTCTTGCGCTCGAGGAGGACCTGCCCATTGAGTCCTTGCATCTCAGCCGCGGTGATGGTGCCTGCCAGTTCGCCGAGGATGCGCTTGATCTGCTCATCCAGTCCACCCCGGACCAGGAGTGCAGCCAGGTATTCAGGAAAGTAGCGTCGGTCATCCTCCAAGAGGACGAGATCGAACTTCTTGATGTCGCCATCCGTGGAGTAGACATCCGTGACGTCGAGCCTGTTTTCTCGGATCGCGTGATAGACCAGCCCGTGTTCGATCCCCACGGGCCGCGCGGGGAGTCCGTACGTTCGCGCCAGCCCCGGCCAACCATCCTGGCGATTGAGAAATTCGTGGCTGAAGCCGAAACGAAGGTTCGGAAGTTTGGCCAGGTCGCTGATCGTTTTCAACCCCCGCTCCCGGGCGAGGCCTCTGCTGACCGCGATCGCATAGGTGTTGTTGAATCCGAAGGAGTCGAGCAGATCCAGGTCAAAGCGGCGTTTGAGGATCTCCCGGAGTTCCCTGTGGGAGACCCGATGGGGCAACTTGAGAATCGCCTGTTCGAGTGTCCCGGAATATTCCGGGTAGAGGTCGATCTCGCCTCTTTTCAGCGCCTCGAAACAGATCAGCGTCCCCCCCAGACCGAACTTTCGCTCGACCCGGAACCCTCGATCCTCGAGGAGTTGCGCGCTGATCTCGGCCAAGATGTACCCCTCGTTGAAATGCTTGGAACCCACTACGACCGTCTGGCCCCCTGCGGTATCGGGCGCTAGAAGCAGGGAGAGGAATGTGACCAGCGAGATGACCGCGGTGCGCATCTTGACCCCTCGACCTCACTGCTCGAGCTGGGACTGAAAGAAACTCCGGACAAATCCGCTGGCCGGATCCTCCAGGATCTCCTTACAGGTGCCGTGCTGCACGAGGCTCCCCTGGTCCAGGACGACGAGACGCTGCGCCAGCTTCAGCGCCTCTCGAAGGTCGTGGGTGACGAGCACGATGGTGCGTGCCTCCATCTGCTGCAGATGCAGAAACTCCCGCTGGATTTCGTTGCGCGTAATGGGGTCGAGGGCTCCGAAGGGCTCATCGAGGAGAAAGATCCGGGGATTCAAGACCATAGCGCGACAGAGTCCCACCCGCTGCTGCTGCCCCCCGCTCAGCTCGTGCGGGTAGCGCTGGGCGAAGGAAAGCGGCAGATTCACCAGCCGCATAAGCTCCTCGGTCCGGGCCTTGATTTGCTCTACGTCCCATTTGGCCAGGCGTGCGAGGAGTGTGATGTTTTCCTCAACCGTGAGATGGGGGAAAAGCCCAGTCCCCTGGACCGCATACCCGATCCGCAATCGAAGTTCGGGCAGGCGCCCATAGTCGATGGGCTCCCTGAAAACGGACACCGTGCCGCCGCTCGGCCTGACCAGCCCGTTGATCACTTGCAGCAGCGTCGATTTCCCGCTGCCGCTCGGGCCGACCACCGCGGTGGTCACGTCGTCCGTGAAGGTGAGATCGATATCCTGAAGGGCCTTCTCGTCGCCGTAGACCTTGCTGACCTTTTCGAGCGCGATTTGTGCCATCCAGTCACGGGAAGCGCGAACGTTGTCTGACGGCCTCTGGCGAACTCCTCAGGGTGCGCAGGTGCGAAAGCCCGCCAGGACGTCACGCCGGTCGGGTGTATAGAAATTCCGCCAGGTATTGCGGATGAGGCGCGCGCGGGTCGCCCAACATCCCCCCCGCAGCACCTTGCGCGTTCCGAACCACGGCTCTGAATACTCCTTGTAGGGGTCGGGCACGAAGCCGGGGTAGGGTCCGAAGGTGGTGTTCGTCCACTCCCACACGTTGCCGAGCATCTGGCGACACCCAAAGGCGCTCTCGCCGGCGGCCAGGGCGCCGACATCGATGCACCCCCCGGCGCGGGCGTCCAGGTTGGCCACTGTGGGCGACGGGGGGTCTCCGCCCCACGGGAAGGTCCGCTTGTGCCCGGCGATTGTCCGGCGGTCGGGCGATGGCTCGCCGCTGGCCGCCACCTCCCACTCGGCCTCGGTCGGCAGTCGCCGGCCCGCCCAACGGCAGTAGGCCTCGGCCTCGTGCCAGTTGACGTGAATGACGGGGTGACGTTCCTCCAGCGGAACCAGTTCGTCATAACGCCGACGGTACCAACGCCCCCCGGCCTCGCGCTGCCAGTAGAGCGGATGCTCGGCCCTGGCTTGCTCACGCCACAACCACCCCTCATCACGCCAGCACTCCCGCCTGAGATACCCTTTGTCCTCCACAAAGGCCGCGAACTCAACGTTCGTGACCGGCGCGAGGGCGATGCGAAACGGCCGGATCACGGCGGGATGAGCCCATTTCTCGTTATCGAAGACAAAGGGGAGATCCGGCGTCGCCCCGAGGAGGAACGTCCCTCCGGGAATCTCCACATCGCCCGGCAGCGGCCCGCCATTGATCTGGCCAGCATGGGCCCCTTCGAGAAAGGCGGTGAGGCGGGGGCGGGGGTACCCCAGGGTCTGCCGCGTATACGTGAATGCCTCATCGTGCATGTCTTCATGGAAGACGGCCAGGTAGTGGAAGTACATCTCCTCCCGGTCCA
Organism: uncultured bacterium; assembly: GCA_964429865.1. Classification (GTDB taxonomy): domain Bacteria; phylum Methylomirabilota; class Methylomirabilia; order Methylomirabilales; family CSP1-5; genus CSP1-5. The sequence goes on along the minus strand of CAYSDK010000092.1, from coordinate 1,353 downwards.
GCTCGATCGCACCGAGCCGCTCGATGATCCTGTTCATCACCTGCTGCATGTAGGCCAAGGTTTCGTCTCTCGAGGGAAGGGGCAGGTCCCACCGGCTGTCATGGGGCACACGGGCCGAGTCATAGAGCGCATCACCATCCTCGCGAATGGGTTTCTGCTTGCCGCGATACCGCAAGACCCACTTCTCCTGGAACCAGGCCACGTGCCCGATCTCCCAGAGCAAAGGGTTCACGATCGGCAGCCGAGGCCCCATCAACTGCTCATCGGTGAGATCCGAGACCAGCGCGAGGGTCCGCGCACGCGCATCGATCAAGATTTTGGCCAGCTCGGCGGTAGTGATCTTGGAGTGTTCGCTCATGCGCATCCCCACGTCTCGGACCGCTTGAACGCCTCGACACAAAGTGATTTCGGCGGGCGAGCGGACCGAAACGACCACATGCACCGTGAGACGACGATTCTAATGCAGGAGGGTGGAAAGCGAAAGGGCAAACAGGCGATCCTTGTCGGTATCCCATCGGAGCAAGCGAAGGCCGGCCTCGGCGAGCATCGCCTCAACCATCGCCGAGGTATATTTGCAGCTGATCTCCGTCCGGATCGATTCACCCCTCGCAAACTCGACCGTGAGTTCGATGGCATCGATGGAGACCTGATGCGGCTGACGAGCGACCAGATGCATTTCGATCCGCGAGTCTTCTTTGTTGTAAAAGGCGAGATGCTCGAACCGATTCGGCTCGAAATGGCCGTCCAGGTGCTTGTTGATCACGGAAAGGATGTTCCGATTGAAGGCGGCGGTGACGCCAGCGGCATCATTGTACGCCCGCTCCAGAACCCTCACGTCCTTGACGAGGTCCGTGCCGAGGAGGAATCGATCCTCCGGAGCGAGCAGGCGAGCCACATTGCGGAGAAAACCGATGGCCCCATCGTGGGTGAGGTTCCCGATGGTGCTGCCCAGGAAGGCGACCAACCTGGGTCCCCCGGTCGGGAGAATCTCCACCGGTTGCTCGAAGTCACCGATCACCCCCTGGACACGTAATCCCGGGTAGTCCTCGCTGAGCGCCTGCGCCGTCTGCCGGAGTACATCTTCGTTCAGGTCGATCGGGATATAACAGTCCAGGAGGCCGTGGCGCGCTATCGCGTCGAGCAGAATGCGGGTCTTGCGGCAGCTTCCCGAACCGAACTCAACCAGGGTGGCAGGCCGACACGACGCAACGACCTCGCCGGCGATCTGCATGAGCAAGGCGCGCTCTGTGCGGGTCAGGTAGTACTCGGGCAGCTCGCAGATCTGCTCGAACAGCGCTGAGCCCCGCGCGTCATAGAAGTACTTCGGCGGCAGCTCCTTGGGGATCCGGGTCA
>CAYSDK010000091.1:0-4989 GCA_964429865.1 uncultured bacterium | reverse complement strand
TCAATAACTCGACCTCGCCGGCCCGATCCCGGGACATCCTGTCAGGCTTCCTTCACGGCGGATATGGTGTGAGATTTTCCAGCTTCCCTGTGATACTGCGAATGGCGGCGGCCTATTGCCGTGGTCAGGGGGAAATCGGACGTCCGGGATCACCTCAACGTGTACTGTGGCTCGAAGGACCTGCCGAACGGGGATGACGGTACCCGAGGGCCATGCGAAAGTCAAATCCGTCGCCAGTCCAGCCGGAACACGCTCGCCAAAAAGCAAGTTCGGTGCCAACAACGAGATATTGACTATTTGGTGCCCGCTAAGCTACGCGCGGACCTATGGGCCGGCCCCGGCCAGCTGGACCGTGACGCAAATCCGCTATTCCGTGATTGCTTTCCGCTTGCGACAGGCCAGGAAATCGGGTAAGAGTATCGGGGCTGAGCCAGGCCCTTTGTGTGTAACACGCTGGCCCATTGGCGAGACGGTCGAAAAGGAGAGGCAACGATGCGACACAAGGCCATGAGCATGCTGGTTGGCGTCACCCTTGCTACCCTTGTCCCGCTGCCCTTACCGGCGGGCACCGCTGCGGCGGAGACGGTTTTGCAAAGGGTCAATCGGACCGGAAAACTTACGGCGGGGACCCGGACCGAATCGATTCCCTTCGCGTATCTGAACGATAAGAAAGAGTGGGTTGGTTTCTCCGTGGATCTGATCAAGGAAATCCAGGGGCGCCTCGAGCGCAACCTCGCAAAGAAGATCAAGCTGGAGCTGAAAGCAGTCACGCCAGAGAATCGTTTTCAAATGGTGGCCGACGGCACCGTTGATCTCGAGTGCGGCTCCACCACGTATACGCGGTCCCGGGACGAGACCGTGGACTTCAGCATCAATTTCTTCTACTCCAGCGGCCAACTCCTCATCAAGGCAGATGGCCCCATCAGGGCTCCCAAAGACATCCCGGGCAAGCGGATTGGTGTAGCTCGGGGGACCACCACCGAGAAGATCATCCGGACAAAGTTACCCCAAGTGAGCGTCGTGTTGGTTCAGGACCACGGCGAGGGGTTCCAGGCCCTTCAGCAGGGCAAGATCGATGCCTATGCCAGTGATGGGATCCTCCTCGCGGGCCTCGCCCTCAAGGGCCCCAATGCAAAGGACTTTGCAATCGTGGGGGGCTTCAGCTTCGAGCCCTACTCCTGCATCGTGCCGGAAAACGACTCGAAGTGGCGGGATTTCGTCAACCACACCTTCATGGAATTGATCGAGAGCGGCACGTACTTTGAGATCTACGACAAATGGTTTGGGGAAAAGGGGGTTGTCCCCTATAAGGCACCCGACGAGGCCAAGTTCCTGACGCTGATGCAGGTGATGCCCAGGTAGTCGCCTCCTTTCTTCCCCCTGCGTTCGCGCTTGCCGTGCGACCCTGAACCCTTATCCCTCATCCACGCATAACTATACTCTTTGGGCTTGCGGGGGGCGGCCGAATCGGGTAAGAGTAGGGCACCCATTCCCGCCCGGTTGGGGCGGGATGCCTGCCGTGAGAGTCCCATGCTAGCCAAGGTCCTCAGTAGTGCGGTCCTCGGGGTCGATGCCTACACGGTCGAGGTCGAGGTGGACATCGCCCTGGGGCTCCCCTCCTTCAACACCGTGGGCCTTCCGGACATGGCCGTCAAGGAGAGCCGCGACCGGGTCAAGGCGGCCATCAAGAACTGCGGCTTTGACTTCCCCCCGCGGCGGATCACCGTCAATCTTGCCCCGGCCGACATCAAGAAAGAGGGTGCCGCCTTTGATCTGCCGATGGCCATCGGGGTGTTGGCGGCACAGGGGATGGTGAAGCCCGACCGGCTCTCGGAAGTCCTGGTCCTCGGCGAGCTGGCGTTGGACGGGCTCGTCCGTCCCATTCGGGGGGCCCTGCCGATGGCCGTGGCCGGAGCCGAGGCGGGTCTCCAGGGGATCGTACTTCCGGTCGACAACGCCCCGGAGGCCGCCGTCGTCAAGGGGATCAAGGTCTACGGGGTGCACAGCCTGTCCGAAACGGTGGGGATACTCAATGGAGAGATCAACATCGAGCCGACCACGATTGATCTCGAGGCGGCGTTTGCTGAGTCCTCCCAGTATGCCGTCGATTTTACCGACGTGAGGGGACAAGAGCATGCCAAGCGGGCCCTCGAGGTGGCCGCGGCGGGAGGCCACAACATCCTGCTCATCGGTCCCCCGGGGTCGGGGAAGACGATGCTGGCCAAGCGCCTGCCGACCATTCTCCCCCCGCTGGGCCTGGAGGAGGCGATCCAGACTACCAAAATCCATAGTGTCTCCGGACTCCTCCCACGCCGCGCTCCCCTCATTGCCATCCGACCCTTCCGGGCCCCTCACCACACCATCTCGGATGCCGGACTGATCGGCGGTGGCCACATCCCCCGCCCGGGTGAGGTGAGCCTGGCCCATCACGGGGTCCTCTTTCTGGACGAACTCCCGGAGTTCAAACGGCACGTCCTCGAGGTGCTTCGACAGCCGCTGGAGGACGGCCAGGTCACCATCGCTCGGGCCGCCACGTCCCTCACCTATTCGGCGTCGTTCATGCTGGCCGCCGCCATGAACCCATGCCCGTGCGGATACCTGACCGATCCCCAACGGGAGTGTGGTTGCACCCACGGAGAGATCCAACGCTATCTCAGCCGGATCTCCGGGCCCCTCCTGGACCGCATCGATATCCACATCGAGGTGCCACCGCTCAGGTATCGGGACATGACGGCAGAAACGGCGGGCGAGCCCTCACCCGTGATTCGGGAGCGGGTGCGACGGGCCCGGGCGATCCAGGCCGAGCGCTTCAAGAGGAGCAAGATCTTTTGTAATGCGACCATGAGCCCGAAACAGATCCGTCGCTATTGTCAGGTGGCGGGTGAAGGGCAGCGCCTCTTGGAGGCCGCGATGGAGCGGCTGGGGCTCAGCGCTCGCGCGTACGATCGCATCCTGAAGGTCGCCCGCACGATTGCCGATCTGGCCCACGAGGAGACCATTCGCCCGGAGCACATTGCCGAGGCGATTCAGTACCGGAGTCTGGATCGCGGACTTCGGAGGGGTTGAGCCATGAACGCCGTTCCACCCAAGTGTCTTCAGTGCAAGCGTGATCTCCGCTACGATCTGGCCCACCTGCGATACCGCTGTCCGGCGTGCGACGCGAGCGCCGCCGCCGCGGATATCTGGCGGATCGGGGGAGAGGCCTTGGGACGCCAAGTCGCCCGCCTCCTGCACCAGGTCGAGCAGTGGCTTGGGAAATGAGGGTCCGACTCGGCCTATGAGGCGCGGTCTGCTCCCGTTCGGCGTTGCCATCGTCCTCCTCGGTCTCGGGGCCTGTGGGACAGGGGAGGGGCGCTCCGCCTCCGAGGTGGTGGCCGCCATCGAAACCAATCCGGTGAGCCTCGATCCCCGGGTCGCCACCGATGCCCTCTCCCTACATGTCACCGGATTGCTCTTCAATGCCCTGGTCCGCGCGGATGATCATCTCCGGGTCGTCGCGGACCTCGCACGCCGGTGGGAGCAGCCCGACGACCGAACGGTCATCTTCCATCTCCGCCAGGGGGTGCAGTTCCACCACGGGCGGGAGCTCACCGCCGACGATGTTCGGTTTACTTTCGAATCTCTCCAGACCATCGGTTCGGCCCACACGCCCCTCCTCCAGGAGGTGAAAGAGATCCGGGTCCTGGGCCGCTATCGGGTGGCCTTTCACCTGAAACGCCCCTTCACTCCCCTCCTGTACCATCTGACGGTGGGAATCGTCCCGGCGGACCTCGCGAGTCAAGCGGGCTTTGGTCAGGCGCCGGTGGGCACAGGGCCTTTTCGATTCACACGGTGGGGCCAGAATGAGCAGGTCGAGCTCGAGGCCTTTCCAGAGTATTTCGGCGGGAGTCCCCGAATCACGAGGCTCAGGCTTCGGATCATCCCGGATGCGACTATCCGATTCCTCGAACTGAAGAAGGGGAACATCGATCTCCTCCTCGGGTCGCTCCCCCCCGAGGTCTTACCCCTGGTCGATTTGCTGCCAGGGGTTCAGACGGCCACGGGCCCCTCCAGCAACTATACCTACGTGGGCTTCAACCTCCGGGACCCGATTCTGGCTGACGTCAGGGTTCGCCGGGCCATCGCCCATGCCCTTGATCGAAAGGGACTCATCGCCCATCTCCTCCAGGGGCAGGCGACGGCGGCCACCGGACTCCTCTTTCCTCAGCACTGGGCCTACGAACCGCAGGTGGTGACCTTCCCGTTCGATCCCGAAAGGGCCAGGCGGCTTCTCGATGAGGCCGGCCATCCTGTAAGAAAAGGGGGCGTGCGGTTCGCCCTCACCTTCAAGGCGACGACGGGCGAGCTCAGCCGAGCCATTGCCGAGGCGATACAGTTTCAATTGGCGCAGGTCGGGATTCGGGTCGAGATCCGGAGCTACGAGTGGGGGACGTTCTACGCCGATATCAAGTCAGGGAATTTCCAGCTCTATGTCCTCACCTGGGTCGGCATCGCCGATCCCGACTATTACCAGTATGTCTTCCACTCAGACTCTCTCCCCCCCCTTGGGGCCAATCGGGGTTACTACCGGAACTCCGAGGTGGATCGTCTGCTGCTCCGCGGTCGGCGGACCTCGGACACGGGTGGGCGAAAGGCGACCTACAGCCGCATCCAGCAGATCCTTGCTGAGGAGCTGCCCTATATCAGTCTCTGGCACGAGCTGCGTTGGGTCGCGTACAAGGCGCGGATCCGGGGGTTCTCCCTGATGCCGGGAGGCGATTTCACTCCCCTCAAGGACGTTTGGATCGATGACCACTGACCAGAATCCGATGACCGACGACAGATGACCGTTGACCGTAGAAACCAAAAAGCTCTCCCAGTCGTCGGTCGTCGGTGATCGGTCACCGGTTCTCGGCCTCGGCGGTCATCGGACATCGGTCATCGGTGAGCGAAGGTGATGGGACGCTATCTCCTGCGAAGGCTGCTCCTCCTGCTCCCGGTGATGTGGGG
>CAYSDK010000090.1:0-5006 GCA_964429865.1 uncultured bacterium | reverse complement strand
AAGATCGCCGGGCGCCGCTCCGAGCGCATCGTCGCCGTCCGGCCGCTGCCGCGGATCAGGGACAAGCAGCGCACGGCTGAAACCGGCACCCCAGGGCATTATCTGTAGTCTGTGCCGATCGGCGCGGCCTTCCCGTAATCCCTCCTTTCTCCTGACCCCGGAAGGCATTCATCCATCCTCGCACTCAAGCCTCCCGACAGAAACTCCGTAGTGGTATTGTGAATGTCTTTCGGTATATAATGTGCATGCACGGAGCGCCGGGGCGGTATGGAGGAGAGTCAGCCAGTCCTCGAGAGGGAGACGATGGCGGTCGAGAAGGTCGTAGGCATCGAGACCGAGTTCGGCATCACCGCCCGGAATCCGCAAGGGTTCGACCCGGTGGGGAACTCTATCCTCATCATCAACAGCCACGAGGGGGTCCAGGCCGTCAAGGCGATCTGGGACTATGCGGGCGAGAATCCTTTGTTAGATGCACGTGGATTCGAGGTGAGCGGTGAGCGGGAGCGCCCCAGCCAGCAGGACAACCGGGCGATTAACAAGGTCCTGCTCAATGGGGGGCGCCTGTACGTGGACGGGGCGCATCCGGAGTACTCCTCACCTGAGGTGACGAACGCCCGGGACTTGGTGCTCTATGAGAAGGCCGGCGAGCGGATTCTGGAGGCCAGCCGGCAGGCCGCCAACCGGATCCTCCCGCCTGATGCGCAGCTCTACATTTACAAGAACAACACCGATGGAAAGGGAAACAGCTACGGCTCCCACGAGAATTACCTGGTGGCCCGGGCTGTGCCCTTCGAGAAGATCGTCGAGGGTCTCACCCCGTTCCTGGTCACCCGCCAGGTCTACGCGGGGGCGGGCAAGGTGGGGGCGGAAAATCAGACGGAGCCCGTGGACTATCAGATGTCCCAGCGGGCCGATTTCTTTGAGGCGTGGATCGGCCTCGACACCATGGCCAAGCGGCCCATCATCAACACCCGCGACGAACCCCACGCTGACGAGGAGAAGTACCGCCGGTTGCACGTCATCGTCGGCGACAGCAACATGTCGGAGTTCGCAACCTATCTGAAGGTCGGGGCGACGGCGATTGTCCTCAGCATGGTGGAGGATGGGTGGCTCCGGAAGGATCTCGCCCTCGAGGACCCGGTCCGGGCCATCAAGGAGATCTCCCACGATGTCACCTGCCGGCGGAAGGTGCGGCTCAAGCGGGGGGTGGAGCTGAGCGGGGTCGAGATCCAGCGGGAGTATCTCGAGATGGCGTGGGCCTACTACCAGGGGCGCGAGGCCGCCCCCCAGGTCCTCGACATCCTGGAGAAATGGGCGTGGGTCCTCGACAAGCTGGCGGAGGACCCGTGGCAGCTCCAGCGGCATCTCGACTGGGTGATCAAGATGGAGCTCATCCGGTCCTACATGGAGCGGCGCAAGGTGGGGTTCGAGGACCAGCGGATCTCGATGCTGGATCTCCAATTCCACGACATCCGACAGGAGAAAGGACTCTTCTACCTCCTCGAGCGGCAGGGGTTGGTGGAGCGGATCGTGACCGACGCGGAGATCGCGGAGGCGGTCGAATTTCCGCCGCCTGATACCCGGGCCTACTTCCGGGGGATGTGTCTTCGAAAGTATCGGGATCAGATCTACGGGGCCAGCTGGAGTTCCCTCTTGTTCGACACCGGGGAGGTCGCCGTGAAGAAGATCCCCATGGCCGAGCCAACCCGGGGGACGCGCAAGCTGGTCCAAGAGGTCTTAGACCGATCCGACACCGCGAGGGAGCTTTTCGATAACCTCACGGGTTGAGGGGGTGTGCGCATGAGCGAGCAAGAACGGAAGGTGAAGCGGCCCAAGGAACCCCCGAAGGATGACGAGACCCAGCCGAAGGCGGCTGTGACGGATCGGGGGAAGAAGCTCAAGGACCGCATGGACGAGGTCATCGACGAGATTGACGAGGTCCTCGAGGAGAACTCGGAGGAATTCGTCAGGAACTATGTCCAGCGGGGGGGCGAATAGGGGTGTTCTTGGATCTGTCGTATAGCGGCTCGAGTTTTTGCGACCTCGTCATGGGGCGTCTCCCCTTCCTCCTGACCCGGTGGGAGCATCTCCACCTCTCCCCCGACGAGCTGGCGCCCCTCCCCAAAGGGACCACCGTGCTGGCCCTGAAGTACCGGGATGGAGTGGCCATCGCCGGGGACCGCCAGGCGACCGAGGGGACCCAGATCGCCGCCCGTCGGATCGAAAAGGTCTTCAAGGCGGACGGGCATTCGGCCATTGCCATTGCCGGCGTGGCGGGGCCGTGCCTCGAGCTGGCCCGCCTCTTCCAGACAGAGCTGGAGCACTACGAGAAGTTGGAGGGGGTTGAGCTGAGCACCGAGGGAAAGGCGAACAAGTTGGCCCAGATGGTCAAGATGAATTTTCCGATGGCCCTGCAGGGGCTGGTGGTCATCCCGATCTTTGTGGGCTACGACCGCCGGCGGGGCGAGGGGAAGATCTATAAGTACGACGTGACCGGTGGGAGATACGACGAGACCGAATACCATGCCACGGGGTCCGGGGGGACGCACGCCCGCGCCAGCATGAAGAAGCGGCATCGCGGGGATCTGGACGAGGGGGCGGCGATCCACACCGCGCTCGAGGCCCTGTGCGACGCGGCCGAGGAGGATATCGGCACGGCAGGACCTGATTTTGTCCGCGGGATCTTCCCCACCATCAAGACGGTAACGTCCCGGGGGATCCTCGACGTGCAGGAAGACCAGGTGCGGGCGGTCTGTCAGACGATCATCGAGGCGAGGCCGAGGAGCCACTGACATGCCCCTTCCCTTCTACGTCTCCCCCGAACAGATGATGCAGGACAAGGCGGAGTATGCCCGGAAAGGCATCACGAAGGGGAAGTCGATCATCGCGCTGGCCGGACAGCAGGGGATGCTCCTGGTGGCGGAGAACCCGAGTTCGTCGCTGAACAAGATCTCGGAGGTCTATGATCGGATCGCGTTTGCCGGCGCCGGCAAATATGGTGAGTTTGAGAATCTGCGCAAGGCGGGCATCCGCTATGCCGATCTCAAGGGGTACGCCTACGGCCGCGAGGATGTCACCGCCAAGTCTCTGGCCAATGCCTACTCCCAGACCATCGGGAACATCTTCAGCCAGGAGATCAAGCCGCTCGAGGTGGAGATCCTCGTGGTGGAGGTGGGGGAGGCGGCGGCGCAGGACGAGATGTACCGGATCTCGTTCGATGGGGCCATCGCCGACGAGCGGGGGTACGCCGCCATCGGCGGGCAGGCGGATGAGCTGCGGCTGTATCTGAAGGACAAGTACGAGGAGGGGACCACCCTCGAGGGCTCACTCACGCTGGCGGTGAAGGCCCTGGAGGCCTCGGCGAATCAGAAGGTCGGGACCAACAATCTCGAGGTGGCGATGCTGGATCGGCACCATCCCGGCCGGAGCTTCCGCCGGTTCACCGCTGCCGAGCTGGTCGGCCTGGCGGGCGACCTGGAGTCGTAGGGGGCGGGCCCATCCGCGGTGTCACGGGCGGCGGGGGACGCCGGACAGCGTGTCATGCAGACGAGGATCTTCGGACTGGAAAATGAATACGGCCTCATCTCCTCATCACTCGGCGGGAAGCTGAACCTCTCGGTCGAGAGTGCCCTCGGGTACCTGTTTGAAAAGGTGGTCTCCCGTCAGCGGGGGACGAATGACTTCCTCCGAAACGGGGCGCGCCTGTATCAGGACACCGGCTGCCACCCGGAGTATGCGACCCCCGAGTGCGACAACCCACTGGACCTGGTGATTCACGACAAGGCCGGGGAGCGGATCGTGGAGGAGCTCCTGTACGCCGCGGAGCGGAAGCTCCGGGAGAACGGGATCTATTGCGAGATCTATATCTTCAAGAACAACACCGACTCAGTGGGGAACACCTACGGCTGTCACGAGAACTACCTGGTGGAGCGATCGGTCAACTTCCACAAACTGGCCGAGCTTCTGATCCCCTTCTTTGTCACCCGCCAGGTCTACGCCGGGGCGGGCAAGGTCCTGCGGACCAGGGCGGGGAACCACTACTACATCTCCCAGCGGGCGCAGCACATCTACCAGGAGATCTCGGGGGCCACCACGAGCTCCCGCGGCATCATCAACACCCGCGACGAACCCCACGCTGACGAGGAGAAGTACCGCCGGTTGCACGTCATCGTCGGCGACAGCAACATGTCGGAGTTCGCAACCTATCTGAAGGTCGGGGCGACGGCGATTGTCCTCAGCATGGTGGAGGATGGGTGGCTCCGGAAGGATCTCGCCCTCGAGGACCCGGTCCGGGCCATCAAGGAGATCTCCCACGATGTCACCTGCCGGCGGAAGGTGCGGCTCAAGCGGGGGGTGGAGCTGAGCGGGGTCGAGATCCAGCGGGAGTATCTCGAGATGGCGTGGGCCTACTACCAGGGGCGCGAGGCCGCCCCCCAGGTCCTCGACATCCTGGAGAAATGGGCGTGGGTCCTCGACAAGCTGGCGGAGGACCCGTGGCAGCTCCAGCGGCATCTCGACTGGGTGATCAAGATGGAGCTCATCCGGTCCTACATGGAGCGGCGCAAGGTGGGGTTCGAGGACCAGCGGATCTCGATGCTGGATCTCCAATTCCACGACATCAAGCGGAGCCGGGGGCTTTACTACCTCATGGCCCGGGAGGATCTGATCGATCGCCTCTGCACCGATGGGCAGATCGAAGGGGCGATGGTGGAGCCTCCGCAGACGACGCGGGCAAAGATCCGGAGCGACTTTATCAAGTACGCGATGGAGCGGAATAAGTCGTACGATGTGGGATGGAGCTATCTCAAGCTCAATGACCGGTACCAGCGGACCATTCTCTGTAAGGACCCGTTTCAGTCGAGGGATGCCAGGGTGGAGGAGATGATCGCCTCCTCCTATTATTGAGGTGGAAAGGCGGAAACCCCGTTCCGGGTGGCCCGGCAGGGCCGCCCGATTTTTTTGCGATCAGTGAGTCGCAGTCAGCGGGCGGCTCGGGAAAGGCCTCC
>CAYSDK010000089.1:0-5039 GCA_964429865.1 uncultured bacterium | reverse complement strand
CTGGACGGGAAGTTCTTGGTCGATTCCCGCTGCGCCTTTGCTCTCACCAGGGATCTGACACGCAAGGAAGGAATCTTTGCCGGCGTCTCGTCGGGAGCGGTTCTTCACGCTGCCATCCGGATGGCCCACAAGATGAACAAAGGAAATATTGTTTGCCTCCTCGCCGACGGGGGATGGAAGTATGTGAGCTTAGGGGTGTGGGCCAAGGAACTGCCCGATTTGGGTGAAGATGTCTATAGTCACATCTGGTGGTAGTAGCCGAGGGAAGAGGACTGAGGACTGAGGCACGAGGACTGAGGGCGGAGATGCTGTTACCGAAGCGGTTTGCCGACGAGATCGTCAAGCACGCATGCGCCGAGGTCCCGAATGAGTGTTGCGGGCTGCTCGCCGGGAAAAACGGCGCCGTCCTAGAGGTCTTTCGGTGCGAGAGTACCGAAAAGAGCCCGTACCGATATTACCTCGACCCAAAGGACCAGATCCGGATTATGCGGGAGCTGGACCAGAAGGGATGGGACCTGGTCGGCATCTACCACTCCCACACCCACACGGAGGCCTATCCGTCCAAGACCGATGTGGACCTCGCCTTTTATCCCGAAGCGCTGTATTTCATTGTTTCCCTTGAGAACCCTGGTGCACCGGTCATTAAGGCCTTTCGAATCACCGATGGGCACATCGCGGAGGAGGAGGTGGTAATTGGCTAAAGGTTTTTAGACGCTTTAATCTTGAGTAAACCAATCGAGTTTATCGTCTTCAGTCTGGAGCGGGCAGGTTCGACAAGTTCAGAAGGGGGGAGTCATGGCGAAATACACGCATCCTGAGGTCCTGGTGGAAACCGCCTGGGTGGCGGAGCACCTGAAGGACCCGAAAATTCGGCTAGCAGAAGTGGACGTCGACACCGCTGCCTACGGCGAGGGGCACATCCCCGGGGCAGCAGGCTGGAACTGGAAGACCGACCTCGAAGAAATCGTCGTGCGCGACATTGTGACGAGGGGGACGCTTGAGAAGCTCTTGAGTCGATCGGGGATCGGAAACGACACGACGGTCATCTTGTACGGCGACAACAACAACTGGTTCGCCACGTATGCCTTCTGGCTCCTGAAGTATTACGGCCATGCGGACGCCCGGGTCATGAACGGGGGACGGGGCAAGTGGATCGCTGAGAAGCGGCCTATGACCAAGGAGGTGCCGAAGGTCCCTCCGACGACCTACAAGGCGAAGGATCCCGACAAGAGCGTCAGGATCGTCCGGGATGAGGTCGTCGCGGCGGTGAAGAAGCCGGGGATCGCCCTTGTGGATGTCCGCTCCCCCAAAGAGTTCTCGGGAGAGATTCTCGCCCCGGAGAACCTGCCCCAGGAGGGGGCCCAGCGCGGAGGACACATCCCTGGCGCGGCGAATATCCCGTGGAGCCAGGCGGTGAAGGAGGACGGGACCTTCAAGAGCCCCGACGATCTCAGGCAGCTCTATCAGGGCAAGGGGATCACACCCGACAAGGACGTCATCGCCTACTGCCGGATCGGCGAGCGGTCCTCCCACACCTGGTTCGTGCTGAAGTATCTCCTGGGCTATCAGAAGGTTCGCAATTACGACGGCTCGTGGACCGAGTACGGCAGCATGGTGAATGTGCCGATTGAGAAGTAGGGGAGTCTGGCGTGACACAGGCCCGATCAGATGAACCCTTCCTTCGGATTGCGCCGGCGGAGGCACGGACCTTGATCACAAAGGGGGTACAGGTGGTGGATGTCCGGGAACCGCAGGAGTACGCCGAGGTCCGGATCCCGGGTTCCACCCTCGTCCCGCTCGGGACTCTCCTCAAGTCACCGCGCGAGGTTTTGGGGAAAGGGGCCGTCCTCTTCGTCTGCTCGGAGGGGATCAGAAGCGCCGTGGCCTCAGAGGCGGCGGCGGCTATCGGGCTCGATGAGGTCTACAACCTCGAGGGCGGGACACAATGCTGGCAGGCGGAAGGGTTTCCGGTCGAGTCGGGGACGCCTGACGACCCGATCGTGACCCAGGTGCCGGAAAGACCCTCCGCCGGGCCGACCGTCGGTTTCCTGCAGTCGGGGGAGCGCCTGATCCGCGTCCACCGATTTCGATTTGCGCGGCCCGCGGGGTGCGCGTTGGGGATGCTCGACCTCACGGTGGAGGAGAGCGTGGGCGACGTCCAGGACCCATCGAGACGATGTGTCGCCCGCCCCGAACACCCGACGCAGGTTCCCAGACCCGAGTTCACGGTGTACGCGGAGAGCGAGGAAGCGGCCTTGCGAAGCCTCATTGAGAAGCTGAGGGGGCATCGGCCCCACGAAATCTTTCTGCCTACGGAGTGAGCTGATGATGGCTTTGTTACCGATAATTGCCCTGGTGGGGATCCTATCAGGCTGGATCGTAGGTGCCTCTGCTGCGGGTTGGGGGGCTTTGAGTGTACCGCTGCTGATCCTGCTGGGGGTCGAGCCGCTAGTCGCGATCAGCTCAAGCCTCCTCGCTTCCATCCTCCTCAGCCTTTTGGGAGGGATGAGCCATTGGCGGTATGACCCATCTCGGGTGACTGGTCTACCGGCACTCCTCCTGGGAGGCGTGGGAGGGGCCTTCGTGGGGAGCCTAGTAAGCCCCACCCTGCCAGGACCGATTCTGAAACTCTTGATCGGTGTAACCACCCTCACCATGGGCCTTCTCACCCTCGTCAGGCAGAACGGCTGTGGCCTGGAGGACCCCATTGACCTCAAAGCCGAAAAATGGAAACAGAAGCGCCCTGCCATTTTTGGCATTGGCGCGGTGGCCGGGGCATCGGCGGGTGCCTTCGGTACCGGTTGGGGCCCCATCGGAGTCACATTGCTTATCTGGGCAGGCATCCCTCCCCATACGGTCATCGGTTCCTCCCTGATGTGTCGAACGCTGGTGGCGGGTACTGCCAGCATTTCGTATCTCCTGGGGTCAGATCTCTTCAGATGGGAGGTCTTCCTTCCCCTCTTCCTGTCGGGCGCAGGTGGGGTATTGCTGGGTGTCCGGACTTCAAACGGGCTTTCTCCGAGACGCCTGCGAAAGTTTCTTGGTGGCGTGGTGAGTCTTCTCGGTGCCATCACCATCGCCAAGTATTTTTTCTAAGGAGCATTGGAGATCGAAAACGAGAAGTCGGTAGCGGTTGGAGAAGAAGGGATTCGAGGAGTTGATGAGACCGCAGCTGGGCAGGCAAATGACCTCGGTGTAGGACCGGGGACTTGATGCGTGCCGGCGGGCGATCGCGTGCCACTCGGTGAGAGGAAACGGGGAAACGAGAAAGGACCGGTAGGAGGAAAAGAAATGCAACAGGGTGAGCACCACACGAAGAGGCAGCTGACCGTACTCCAGGACGGAGCGCCGCTGGCCGTGCGTCCGTCCTTTGCCCAGCAGGAGGAGATCGATACCTTTGATGAATTCGTCCAGCGGTTCCGGCGAAAGCAGATTTCGGAGCAAGAGTTTCAGCGCTTTCGCCTCCAGCACGGCGTCTACGGCCAACGCCAGCAAGGGGAACAGATGTTCCGCATCAAGATCCCCTGGGGAGGGCTGACCGCCGAGCAGCTGGATGTCCTGGCGGATCTCACCCAGCGGACCCCCCGCAAGATTGGGCATGTCACGACCCGCCAGAACATCCAGTTTCATTTCCTGAAGCTGGCCGAGGCACCGGAGTTCATGCAGGCGCTGGAAAAGGTGGGCATCACCACGCGCGAGGCCTGCGGGAATACCGTGCGCAACGTCACCGCGGGGGCGTGCTCCGGGGTCTGCCCATCCGAGGTCTTCGACGTCACGCCCTACGCCGAGGCCGTTGCCCGATACCTCTTGCGGAACCCGATAAACCAGAACCTTCCCCGGAAGTTCAAGATCGCCTTCTCAGGATGCCCGGACGACGAGGCCATCACGGCCATTCACGATATCGGTGGCCGGGCGGTCCTGCACCAAGACAATGGCGTCAGCCACCGAGGGTTCAAAGTGATGGTGGCCGGGGGACTCGGTCCGGTCCCCCACCAGGCTCAGCTTCTCGAAGAGTTTACGCCGGCGGACGAGCTCTTGGCCACCGTGGGAGCCATTGTCCGGGTGTTTGATCGGTTTGGCAACCGGGAGAACAGGAGCCGTGCCCGGATGAAGTTCGTCATGGCGGAATTTGGGCTGGAGAAGTTCCGGGCCCAAGTCTTCAAGGAGCGGACGAGTCTCAAGGTGACGATGGGCGGAAAGATTCCGCCGATCGTAGTCCGGGAAGAAGGTCCTCCCTCCCGAGACCGCTCCCTGAACCGCACCCCAGATCTGCTGGATCCCGCGTACCAGTTGTGGCGGCGGAGTAATGTCCGGCCCCAGAAGCAACCGGGCTACGTGATGGTGACGGTCCGCCTGGAGCTCGGCGACTTCACACCCTTACAGCTTCGCGTGCTGGCCTTCTGCGCACGCGAGTTTGGTGACGGCACGGTCCGGATCACGAACCAGCAAAACTTCCTTCTCCGATGGATTCCCGACGGCGCGCTGGCGGCATTGTACCGGGTCCTGGGCCGCGTGGACCTGGCGCGAAGTGGCGGCGACCGTTTGATTGATGTGACAGCCTGTCCTGGGGCAGACACGTGCCAACTGGGGATTACCTCATCGCGGGGGCTCGCGGTCGCCATCGCCCGGATGATCGAGGAGAAGCACCCGGACCTCGCCAACGAAGTGGGCGGGCGGATCAAGATTTCGGGCTGCCCGAATTCGTGCGGGCAACACCACATCGCGACTATCGGGTTTTACGGCGGTTCCAGGAAATTCGGCGGGCGCCAGGCGCCGACGTACCAGATGCTCCTCGGGGGGCAATGGGGGGACGGCAGCGCCCGCCATGGAAAGCCGACCCTGCGGGTTCCATCAAAGAACATTCCGGGGGCGATCGACCGGATCCTCGACACCTACAAGGCCCATCGCTCGAGCAGCGAGACGCTGCAGGCCTTTCTGGATCGATTCGGATTCGATCACGTGGCGGCGCTCCTGGCCGGATTCACGGAACTCCCCACCTACGACGAGGCGCCGGACGGGTTCCAGGACTGGGGGGAGGA
>CAYSDK010000088.1:0-5094 GCA_964429865.1 uncultured bacterium | reverse complement strand
CCGCTCAGGGTCGCCGCGGGAGGCCCGGAGCGAGGGGCCGAAGGTGCTGCTCTTTTTTATCGGACGCACGAAAACCAGTTTCCGCCGTTCTCAGGATTTGCCTCGCCGGCGCGCGGGGTATCCGACTGCTCTTGTAGGACGGGACCCGCGAGGCTGTTGTCACGGCGGAGGGGTCGGCATGAAGTGTCACTCGGCGATGGCGATGCGTTCGAGGACCGGGGGGTGGGTGTAGAGGAGCAGGACGGCCCAGCGGGGCGGGGTGATGTCGGCCAGGTTGGACCGCGCCAGATCCACCTCGACCTTGATGTGGGCCTGGCGATTGCCGGTGAGTTCCAGGGCCGCGCGGTCCGCCTGGCGTTCGAAATGGCGAGAGACGACGTTCTGGAGCGGCAGCGTCACCAGGCTCAGCAATAACAGCGTCAGAATGAGCAGCGGAAGTCCGGCGGGATCAGCCGGATGCGTGATCAGGCCTCGCGCGCTCACCCATCGGAGGACCAGTGCTGCGATGCCGAGACCGACGAACAGGGCAACGACTGACAACACCACGCCCTTCCAGATGTGGTGATACATCCGATGCCCCATCTCATGGGCGAGCACCGCCTCCACCTCATCGGCTGACGCCCGCGTGAGGAGCGTGTCATACAGGACAATGCGCTTCGTTTGCCCGAAGCCCGTGACATACGCATTGGCCTTGACCGTCCTGCGGCTCGCATCGGCCTCGAACACCTGCTCCACCGTGATCCCCGCCCGCTCCGCCAGCCTGAGCACTCTGGCCTTCAGATCGGCATCCTTGAGCGGGGTGAAGGTGTGAAAGAAGGGATCGATGAGGACCGGGGCCACAAAGGTAAGGACGAGGATCAATGCCGCGAGGAGCCCGCCGGCGGGCAGGAACCAGCGGAGAGGGTCGCGCCGGATAAAGAGATACAGCAGGTTCACCGTCGGCAAAAGCAGGATCACCTGCAGGAGCAGTCCCTTGCCCCAGTCTCTGAACCAGCCGCCGAGGCCTTGAGTCGAGAGGCCATACGCGTGCTCCCGATAATAGCCTCCGTAGAGTTCCACGGGGAGGAGGAGAAGACGGTACAGCAGCAGGAAGGACGCGGCATACAGGGTCAGGGCGAGCCACGGGCGATGACCGGCCCAGACGGTGCTCATGTCCCGCAGCGTGCGAGAGGCGGGCGTAAGAATCAGGACAAGGAAGAAGGCGAGCTGGACCGCGCTGCGGATCCCGAAGAGAAGATACCGGCCCCCCATGTAGCTCTGGCCCCGCGCGATCTCCTCGGGCGTAAAGTACTTCAATGCCGCCTCCCGCATCCCTGGCGTTCCCGCCATCACCGCGCTCGCCAGGAGCAGGCTCAACACACACACGAGGGCGGCTCCCGGGAGGATGCGCATGGCTACCCGCCTACCCCAACCTCTTCTGGAATCGGAGGACACTCAAGGTGAAGACCACGACTCCAAAAGCCGACAGGATCAAAAGCTGAGGCCAAAGATAGGCGATGCCGATCCCCTTGAGGAGAATGCCCCGCAGGATCTGGAGGTAATAGGTCAAGGGCATGAAATGGGCCAAGACCTGGCCAATGGGCGGCATCCCCTCGACCGGGAAGAGGAGGCCCGAGAGGTAGATCCCGGGGAGGAAGAAGAAGTAAGAGATCTGCATGGCCTGGTGCTGGGTCTGGGCGAGCGTGGAGATGTAGATCCCGAGGCCGAGGCTTCCGATGATGAAGACCAGGCTCATGGCGTACAAGAGGACCAGGTTCCCCCGGATAGGCACATCGAAGAAGAGGTTGCCGAGCACCAGGGCGAACGTCATCTGGGCGTAGGCCACCACGATATTGGGGACGAGCTTCCCCGTCATCAGCTCCCACCGCCTGAGCGGGCTCACGATCAGGGCCTCGAGGGTCCCCCGCTCTTTCTCGCGCACGATAACCGCGGCCACAATGGCGATCGTGGTCTGCATCAGCATGGCGCCGATGAGGCCGGGAATGATGAAGAGGGGGCTGAGCATATCGGGATTGTACCAGGCGCGGACCCGCACATCGAGCAGGGAGCTCGACTCGGCGCGCACGCCCATGCCCTGGAGGGCCTCCACAGCCAGCTCCAGAGAGCGGGCCTGGCCAATGGCCGTGGCCGCGTTGACCGCAGAGGTGGCCACTAACGGATCCGTGGCATCGACGATGACCTGGACCTGCGCCGGTCTCCTGGCGTGGAGCTTCTCGGCAAAGTCGGGCGGGATCACGACGCCCACCTTCGCCCAGCCCCGGTCGATGCTTTCGGTGACTTGCCGCAGGTTTTTTGCGTAATCGGTGATCGCGAAATACTGGGAATTCTCCAGTGCCTCAAGAAATTCTCGGCTTTCCTGCCGCCGAGCCTGGTCCCACACCACCGTGCTGATGTGCTTGACCTCGGTATTGACCGCAATGCCGAAGATCCAGAGCATCATCGCCGGCATAAAGAGAATCAGGGTCAAGGTGATACGGTCCCTCCGGAGCTGGATGAACTCTTTGCGCATGATTCCTAGCAGTCGCGTATTCATCGTTCCTCCTCGATCCCCCGCCGGAGCTGGGCGCGGAGGCTCTTTCGCTCGTCAAGGCCGACGAAGGTGACAAAGATATCCTCGACGGAGGGAGGGACCGCCTCCACCCGCCGCACCTGAATCCCGGCCTTCTCCAGGGCGTCAGTCACCCGGGCCTCCGAGAGGCCCTCCTTTGCCCCGATGAGGTGAAGGAGCCGCCCGTACCGAACGACCTCCTCGACATTCTCCATCTTCTCCAGCACCTCGAAGCCCCGGCCGGGCAGGCTGCAGTCCACCTCCCAGACCTGCCCCTGGAGCTGGGTGGCCTTGATCTCAGCAGGGCTCCCTTGCACCAGGATCCGGCCTTTGTAGATAAATCCCAGGGTATCGCAGTGCTCCGCCTCATCCATGTAGTGGGTGGTCACCATAACGGTTGTTCCCTCTTCGGCCAGGCGGTAAATGAGGTCCCAGAAATTCCTCCGCGAGACCGGATCCACCCCCGCTGTCGGCTCATCGAGAAAGATCAGCTGAGGGGTGTGCACGATGCAGCAGCCCAAGGCCAGGCGCTGCTTCCATCCCCCGGACAGGGTCGCCGCCAGGTCCTTCTCCCGCCCCACCAGATCGGCCATCCGGATCATCCGCTCGATCCGCGCCCTCCACTGGGTCCTGGGAACGCCGTAGATACTGGCGTAGAACTCCAGGTTCTCCTGGACAGTGAGATCCTCATACAGGCTGAACCGCTGGGACATGTAGCCGATCTGCTCCTTGATCTTCTCCTGTTTGGTCCGGATGTCGTAGCCCAGGACGGTTCCCTCCCCTTCGGTGGGATCGAGGATGCCGCAGAGCATCCGGATGGTGGTGGACTTCCCGGCCCCGTTCGGCCCGAGGAACCCGTAGACCTCCCCCTTTCGCACGCTGAGGTCGACATGATCCACGGCGAGCCGCTTCCCAAATCGCTTCGTGAGCTGCTTCGTAACGATGGCGTACTCACCCATCTCCTCTTACCCTGTCCCCTCCACAATGATCTCTGCGTCGGCCGGCATACCGGGCTTGAGCAGTCCGTCGGGATTCTCCAGTGCGATCTTGACGCCGAAGACCAGATAGACCCTCTCCTTTTTGGTCTGGACGTTCTTCGGGGTGAACTCTGCCCTGCTCGCGATCTCTGTCACCTTCCCCGGAAAGGACCGGTCGGGGAAGGAGTCGACGCGGATCCGGGCCCGCTGGCCCAGGCGGACCCTGCCGATATCACTCTCGGCAATGTAGACCCTGAGCCAGATATCCTGGGGATCAATCATCACAACAATCGATGCGCCGGCCAGGACCGTCTCCCCCTGGTCCGACGCCTTGGTGAGGACGATCCCCGAGATCGGCGCCCGGATCACGGTCTCGTCAAGGGTCACCATCGAGGCGGTCAAGGCCGCCTTGGCCCGCGCCACCTCCCAGCGAGCCGCCTCGATCGCCTCGGCGCGCGCACCGGCGAGGAGCAGGTTCAGTCGCTCCTGGGCCGCCTTGTGCTGCTCCTGGGCCACCTGATGGCGGTTCAGGGCGGCGTCCCGATCCAGGGAAGAGATGGCGCCTTCGGCATAGAGTCCCTGATACCGGTCCCAGTCGAGACGCGCCTTCTCGAGATTTGCCGCGGCCTGGGCAACGGTTGCCCTCGCCTCCTTGATCTCCTGCTCCCGGGCCCCGGCCAGGAGTTCAGCGAGTTGAGCCTCGGCCTTGGCGACGCTCGCCCGGTCCCGGGCGACCGCCGCCGCGTATTCCGCATTCTCCAGGCGGGCGATCACCTGCCCTGCCTTGACCACATGCCCCTCCCTGACCAGAAGATCCTGAATGCGTCCCAAGATCTTCGTTCCCACCCTGACCTCGGTCGCCTCAATAGTTCCTGTCCCCTCGAGGATCTTCCCCGCGGAGTTCCGGGCCAGGCTCAAGGCGATAAGGGCGCCCCCGAGAACCACGAGCACGAGGGCAAAAATGGCGATCTTACGAAGAGACACGGCGGCTACTCCAAGAGGTCCGGGGCTGAGTTATCCCTGGCCTATGACCTTCTTGAACTCGGCCTCGTTCAAGACGGGGATACCGAGACGTCGGGCGTCGTCGTGCTTGGAGCCGGGGTCGGCGCCGGCCACGACATAATGGGTCTTCTTGCTCACCGAGGCAGTGACGCGGCCTCCCAGGCGGATGATGCCGACCTTGGCCTCGTCGCGACTGAAGTCTTCGAGGGTGCCGGTCAGGACGAAGGTCTTTCCGGCCAGCGGCTTCTTCCCACCCGCGGCCGTTTGTTCGGTCATCGTGACCCCGACATCCTGCAAGCGTTCGATGACCCGGCGGTTCTCTTTCTGCGCGAGAAACTGCGTCAGGCTCGACGCGATGCGAGGGCCGATGCCGTAAATTTCGGCCAGCTCCTCCTCGGTCGCACTCAGGAGCTTTTCCATGCTTCCGTAGTGTTGCGCGAAGAGAGAAGCGGCATGTTCGCCGACGTGCCGGATGCCGAGAGCGAAGAGCAAGCGGGCGAGCCCCCGCCCCTTGCTTCCTTGAATAGCTTCGTACAGGTTCGTCGCGGATTTCCGGGCCAGGCGCTC
>CAYSDK010000087.1:0-5098 GCA_964429865.1 uncultured bacterium | reverse complement strand
CGTCCTCCGCGAGAGGCCATGGGGCACCCAGTTAAGGATTTTGCTTGAAATCAAACGGCGTTTTGGATAGGTTAGGGTCCCGTCCCGGGCCGTCACCACAGGGGGGCATTCCGTAAGAGGTGGAGAGGCTTTCGTGGCGACCTTCACGTGCCGTATCGCGACAGCCGGGGGAAGGGTCCTGGTCCAGGACCGGCAGGCCGCGAGCGCCGACCGGGCGCGACGCCAGCTCGAGGCCGAAGGCTACTACGTCTTCCACGTCCTTCCCCACACCTCTCGATCCCCCTTCCGCATCTCTCTCCCTGCTGCCTGGCGGCGAGTCCGAAACAAGGACCTCCTGATCCTCAACCAGGAATTGCTTGCCTTGATCAAGGCGGGCCTGCCAATCCTATCTGCCCTCGACCTCGTCATGGCAAGGCAAACCCATCCCCGTCTCCGGCAGGTTCTGGAAAAGCTCCGAGAGGCCGTGAAGGCAGGCGCCTCACTGTCCGACGCAGCAGAGCAGCACCCGAACGTCTTCTCTCCCCTCTATGTGGCATCGCTCAGGGTCGGCGAAAAGAGCGGGGAGCTGCCGGAGGCGCTGGCGCGATACATTGCCCATCTCAAGCGGGTCATCGTCCTGCAAAAGAAGCTCGGTTCGGCCCTGCTGTACCCAGCGATGCTCCTCGTGCTGACCATCGCGGTCGTGATCTTCCTGCTCACCGTGGTCGTCCCCTCCTTCTCGCAGATCTACCTGGACTTCGAGGCGCAACTCCCGTACGCGACCCGGCTCCTCCTGTCCTTCACCGGCCTGATCCGCGAGTACCTGCTGATCACCCTCCCCCTCCCTCTCCTCGGCCTGCTCGGCCTGTGGCAGTGGCGCCGGACGAAAGGTGGCCGACTCAGCCTCGACCGGCTCCTGTTGCGCCTCCCCCTGCTTGGGTCCATTATCCAGCGGTTCTCCCTCGCGACCTTCTGCCGAACCTTGGGGACGGTCTCCGCCGGGGGGATGCCGATGGTGCCGGCGCTCGAGGTCGCCGCGGGGTCCGTACATAACCGGGCCGCTCAAGCGGCGCTTCACCGGGCCATTCCCGCGGTGACCGGGGGGGCCTCGATTGCGGCGGCACTGGAACAGGTCAAGGCGGCCCCGCCCCTGGTCCTGGAGATGGTGAGTGTCGGCGAGCGGACCGGTGGGCTGGAGGAGATGCTGCACCACGTGGCGGACTTCCTCGAAGAAGAGCTGGAATACCATCTGTCCGCGCTGGCCACCGCCCTCGGGCCGGCCGTCATGGTCACCATGGGTCTTCTCGTCGGGGCAATCGTGATTACCATGTACCTCCCGATCTTTCATCTCGCATCAGTCGTCCGATAGGGGAAACGACGTGGCAGGGATCAAGCGTCTCACAGAGGTCCTGATCGAAGGGGGGTGGCTAAGCCCCGAACTCGTCACCCAGGCGGAGGGTCGGGGGCTCGAGGGGTCGAGCCTCGCGGCGTACCTGTTGGAGGCAGCCTATGTCACCGAAGAGGAACTGGCCCAGGCTCGGGCCAGGCAGTACGGGCTCTCGTACATCGACCTGACCTCCGTCGGGGCGGAGATGGACCTCGTGAAACGGCTTCCTCCGGCCCTCCTCAGGAGCGGAGCGTTCCTCCCCTTCCGCCGGAGCGACGGCCAGCTCGCCGTCGCCCTGGCCGACCCGAGCGACCTTCCCGCGCTCGATGAACTGCGGCTCTGCCTCGGCGAGACCGAAATGGTGGTCGCTTCGCGCGCCCAGATCCGGGCCAAGATTCACGGGGTGGAAACCGCGGAGCAAGTCCTTCAGGAGCTGAGTCAGGACCTGCAGCTCTCGCTGGTGGCAGAGGATGAACAGGCGCCGCTGACGCTGGAGCGGGTCAAAGAGGATCACAGCCCCATCATCAAGCTGGTGGATAGCATCGTGCTGCACGCCCTCGACCGGCGGGCGAGCGACATCCATCTGGAGGGGGCCGAGAGACATCTGCTCGTCAAGTACCGGATTGACGGGACACTCTATGCGGCCATGGAGCCCCTCGATCGGCGCTACCAGGAGGCGATCGTCTCGCGGATTAAGATCATGGCCGAGCTGAACATCGCCGAGCGCCGGGTTCCCCAGGACGGTCGATTCACGCTCCGGCTCAACCGGAGGACGATCGACTTTCGAGTGTCGGTCATGCCCAGCGACTTCGGCGAGGCCGTGGTCATCCGGATCCTGGATAAGGAGGCCATCACCGCCGAACTCAGCGAGCTCAAACTCGAGCGGCTCGGGTTCCCCGAAGCCGACATGAAGCGCTTCCGGCACACGATCCACCGGCCCCACGGGATGATCCTGGTCACCGGCCCCACCGGGAGCGGCAAGACGACCTCGCTGTATGCCGCCATCTGCGAGATCAATCGGGGGGAGGACAAGATCATCACCATCGAGGACCCCATCGAGTACCAGCTCCAGAATGTGGTGCAGATCCCGGTGAACGAAAAGAAGGGGCTCACGTTCGCGCGGGGCCTCCGCTCGATCCTCCGCCACGATCCCGACAAGATCATGGTCGGAGAGATCCGAGACCCCGAGACGGCTCAGATCGCGGTCCAGGCTGCCCTGACCGGTCACCTGGTCTTTACCACGGTGCACGCTAATAACATCATCGATGTCGTCGGCCGCCTGATCCACATGGGGCTCGAACCGTACAATTTTGTCTCGGCGCTCAACTGTATCTTGACTCAGCGTCTCGTCCGTCTGATCTGCCTGCATTGCAAGATCCAGACAACCCCGTCCCCCGCCCTGCTGGAGGAGTCGGGACTCGCCGAACCTCCACCCGTCCCCTTCTTCGAGGGAAAGGGGTGTCCCGAGTGCGTCCACACCGGCTATCGGGGTCGGACGGGGATCTTTGAGATGGTCGAGATCACCGATCGCATCCGCCAGGCGGTCCTGGACCGGAGACCGGCCGCAGAGATCCGGGCCATCGCCCGCGAGGAGGGGACCACCCCCTTGCGCCAGGCGGCCCTGAACAAGGTCTATGCCGGGGTCACGACCTTGCAGGAGATTAATCGGATGACCTTCGCGGAGATGTAGCGTCATGGCAGGTGCCTGGGGGCTGGAAATCGACAAAGGACGGATCGGCCTGTGCCGGGCTCGGCTGACGTCCCGGGGGCTCGAGGTGACCCAGGGCATGTCGCTCCCCTTGCCTTCAGCGCTCATCACCCCTGCCTTCACCGAACTGAATGTGGCCGAGGGGCAGGCACTCAGCAGTGAGCTGCGAAGCCTGATGAAAAAGGCCGGATGCAGGGGCGGACCGGTCGTGCTGACCCTGCCCGACACCAGCTGTCGCATCGGATGGCAGGATTTCGAGGTGCTCAGCGGAACCCCGTCAGAGACGCGCCAGCTTCTCTCCTGGCGCCTCAAGGACCGCATTCCCTTTCCCATCCACGAGTCTCGCATCGACTACCAGCCCTTGCTTGGACAGGGCAGCGGAACCCGCCTCCTGTATCTCTTGGCCCGTGAGGCGGTGATCGCCCAGTACGAGGCCCTAGTCGCCAGCGTGGGTCTCGAGCCAACTCGGATCATCACGCGAGGCGTCGCCCTGTATCGGCTGCAGAAGACTGCCGGCATCGGCGGCAAGCGGCTCGTGCTGGCCGCCGGGCCTTCCAGTCTCTTGTTCGTGTACGTCGAGGAGCAGATCCCGAGGCTGTGGCGGGTTCTGCCGTGGGATGGACACGAACCTGCAGCGGACCAGAAACATGGGGCGGAGAGGGTGCTTCGGGAGCTTCACACGACTATCCGGTATCTCCGGGACGAGATGGGGGCAGGGGAGCCTGACCGCCTTGTGCTGATGGGAGAGGGGGAGGACGCCCTGGCGGAGTCCTTGCGAGGGGCCTGTGAGCTTCCGGTCGACACGATGCCTGAACGCCGGAATGGGCTCCGCGGGGAACTCCTGGCCCCCGCGGGGGCGGCCTTGCTTCGCCAGCCCTGGAGACCACGATGGATATCACGTTGAACCTGGCCTCTCCTGCGATCCGCAAACGACGCCGCCTGCATCAACTGGCTGTGGGAGGGCTCTGCCTCAATCTGCTCCTCGGGCTTGGCAACGCCCTCCTCTACACCCTATCCCAGGCCGACCTCCGCTCCTCGGAAGAGCAGCTTCGACAGCAACAGGAGTTGGTTCAGGAGAGGGAACGCATTCTGGCCAGCCTGCCCCATCGCCTCTCCCCCAAGGAGCTGGAGCACTTCGGTTCGCGGATTGCCCTGTACAACCGGATTATTCAAGGGGCAAACTACTCCTTCAGCCGCCTCCTCTTTGAACTCGAACGCGCCATCCCGCCGAACGTCACGCTGACCGAGATCCGTCCAGACCTTGGGGGAGAGGCCGTGACCTTCTTGGGAAATGCCAAGAGCATGGAGGACCTCTTGCGCTGCATCGAGCGCCTGAAGGGACAGGAGGCATTTCACCAGGTGTACCTGCTCAATCACGCGGAGGAGAAGGGGAACACCGGCCTGAGATTCACCATCTCCCTCCGGTATCGAGGGGACGCGGCATGAAACCTCGATTGCCCTATCTCGCCGGCGCCTTGCTCGCACTGAACCTGGCCTTTTTCGGCCTGGCCATCGTCCCCGCCCGCCAGGCCCTGCGCGTCCATGCCGCCGCCTTCCAGGATCTCCACGCCCGCATGGGATCCCTTCGCCGGGAGCAGCGTGAGCAAGAGCTTCTGGCCTCCCTGCTGAAGGGAATGGAACAGTTCCGCAACCGGATCCCACCCCAGGGGGCCATCCCCGCCATGATCCGGCGGGTCACCGATCAGGCCCGGCGCCTTCAGCTCCATGTGCCGTCCGTCAAGTACCAGCCCGGAGACGTTTCAGAGGAAGAGCTGGTCAAGCTCACGGTTCAGATGGAGGTGGAGGGGCGCTATGGCGCCATCCGCCGATTCTTGTATGAGGTCGAGGGACTCCAAGATCCCCTGATGATCGAGAGAGTCGCCCTCACCAGTCAGCACGGGATCGACCGACTCAATCTGCGACTCGAGATGGCAGCGTACTTCTTGGCCGAGCAGCGTATCAGCAGACAAGTAGAGGAAGAACACGTGAAGGAGAACCGGCCCCTTGTCGAGAGATAGAAAAGG
>CAYSDK010000086.1:0-5139 GCA_964429865.1 uncultured bacterium | reverse complement strand
TGCTTCATCGCCGTCGCTGCCTTCGGCTCGCCCCTGGCCCCACAGGTCCAACTCCTGCGTGAGTTCCGGGATCGGTACCTGATGACCAATGCCCCGGGCCGGCTGTTCGTCTCTGCCTATTATCGGATGAGCCCGCCGGTCGCCAGGCGCATAGCAGATTCGGAAGTCCTCCGGGCCATCACCCGGGCCGGGTTGACCCCGGTCATCGGATGGGCGTCCCTGTTCATGTGGTCGCCGATTCTCGGCTTGGCGATCCCGGTAACCTGCCTTGCTTTCGGAACGAGGATGGCCTTCAGAGTCATTACACGATATCGGGTTCGATCATGAGTCACGGAATCCTTGCGCCAGGAGAGCAGGTCCCACGGCACCGCAGGGTGCTGAAGCGGGTACGTGCCCTCTGGTGCTGCCTTGCATTCCTCTTGGCCCCAGCGGAGCTCCTTGAAGCCGGGCAAGCCCAGAAGCCGCAGCCAGAGAGCCGCATCGAGGTGGTCGGAGACGTCCGCCTGCCGCAACCGGCGCGCTTTGCACTCATCCGCGATGCGGCCACGGGCCTCGTCAGCCTCCACAGAGAAGGTGAGCCCATTTTTGAAGGGGACAGTCCCCTGCCCCTCGGCAAGATTGTAGCGGTCGAGGATCGTGCGCTCCGCGTCGCGCTGACGAGCGGGCCCGACGTCCAAATCAACGAGGGGGCAAGTATTCCAGGTCTGCGCAAGCTGATCTTCGTCCGAAGCGCCTGGCTTGCCGCGCTTCGTTTCCAGCTCCGGTACGGCGCGGCACCCGCGTCGAACAAGCAATATGCCGTCGTGGATATCCAAGGGCAAAGGGCGATCCTCGAGCGGGCTGCGGCTCCCGGCGAAGACCTGCCGAAAGCCAGCATCATCGCGGTGCCTGGATCACCACGTGACCTGAAGGGCCAGCGTGCCGCCGCCGGAGACATCGCCGTCGTAGAGCCTGGGACGGTGGCCGACACGGTCAACCGCATCCCGTTTGCCGAGGTCAGCCCCGACACCTGGGAGGTTCCCGAGCGGAACCTGAGGGAACTCGGCCGTGAAGCCTGGCCGTTGCTCTCTGAAACCTTGCTGGGGGCGACGCCCGTCGTGACGTTTAACGATGGCGTCGGTCTCCATCTCAATAACTCGCTCGGGACCGGAACCCTCGACAGCGAAGGATTTCGGATTGATTACATGAAGCTCGCTCGCCGGACCGGCCTCGAGGTGGGCGACCGGATCCTCGCCGTGAACGACCAGCCGGTCAATTCCGCCGGGAGCCTCGTGCGGCTCTACCGCCAACTTTCCTCCGATGCCGGCGTCTCAGAGCTCAACGTGCTGATCAGGCGGGGCAGCGAACAGCGCACCATTACCTACCGCATCCGCTAGCCCAGGTTTTCCCTTCTCGAATGATCCCGCGGCAAAGAGAATACCAAACCCAGCTTTTCAATGCCGACTGTACGTACCTCGGGGCCAACAATTTCGCTATTGAGAACTTCGAGCTCGGGGTCACACGACCCTTCCGCGTGATTGTCCCCCATGTCCAGCGCGCCACTGTGGCTACGTACCATATTGAGTTCCTCCCCTGAATCCTCAGGCCGTAGCGATACATCCGCTCGTGAGCCGAAAAGTTCAACGGGGGGGGTGTCAGGCCGGATAGAAGAAGGTCAGAAGGGCCTCGCGGAGGACCTTGGCGGCCAATGTGACGGTGATGCCAGCAGGATCGTAGGGGGGGCAGACCTCGACCAGGTCCATGGCGACAATCTCTAGGCCTGCCATCCGGCTGAGAACCTGAAATAGATCAAGACTACTCCACCCGCCGGGTTCCGGGGTGCTCACCCCAGGCGCAAAGGCCGGATCCACCACATCGATGTCGATGCTGAGATAAACCGGCCTCCCGGAGAGGATCTTCACGACTCTGGCCACATCCGCAGGCGGGCCGGGGAACAGGTGTGTCTGCTGGCGGGCAAAGGCTGCCTCCTCGGCGGTGGCAGAGCGGATCCCCAACTGGACGACCCGTCTCGGCCCCAACAGCTCGGCCGCCCGCCGCATGACCGTCGCATGCGTGAGCGGTTTTCCATCGTAGTACTCCGCGAGGTCCGCATGCGCGTCCATCTGAAGAAGGACCAGGTTCGGATACCTTGCCAGAGCCGCCTTCACCAAGGGGAGGGTGATCAGGTGTTCCCCACCCAAGGCCACGAAGGCCATCCCCTTTTCCAGCGCCCTCGCCGCCTCCTCTTCAATCCTCGCCAGACCTGCCTCAAGATTGTCGGGAGGCAGCTCGAGGTCCCCCTGATCGATCACCTTAACCTGGCGAACATCCCGGTCGAGCGCCAGGCTGTAATCTTCGAGACCCTCCCCGGCCGCCCGGATCTGCTGGGGGCCCAATCGGGTCCCGGTTCGGTATGAAGAGGTGAGATCCAGGGGGGCCCCGAAGAGAATGACCCCAGGGCGCCTGTGTCGCATCATCGGGCCTGGTTGAGCTCGTCCCGGATCTCGCGGGGAAGGACAAAGGCGGATCGATGGATTTCGGGAGAGTAGTAGCGGGTCTTGGGCTTTTCGGCCCGTCCCTCATCGAAGGCAAGCGGATGGTGCACCTTTGAGCCGAGCACGAAACTCCAGAGTCCGCTGGGGTACGTCGGGATCGCCGCCGTGTAGACGAGGGCCACGGGGAAGAGGGAACGAACGATGCCGAGGAGGTCGCGAATCAGTCCGCAATCGAGATACGGAGACTTGGATTGGGCGACAAAGAGACCGTCAGGGGCCAAGGCGTTGTGCACCGCCCGGTAGAAGTCCGCCTCAAACAGCTTCACCGCGGGACCGACCGGGTCGGTGGAATCCACAAGGATCACGTCGCAGGCGCCGCGCAGTGCCCGAAGATATTCTGCTCCATCGGCGATCAGGACCTCCGCCCGAGGATCATCCAGGGCCTGGCTCAGCCCAGGCAGAAATCGGCGAGCAGCGGCTACCACCCGTTCATCTATCTCCACCAGACGGACGCGCCTGACCTCGGAATGCCTCAGAATCTCCCGGACCGCCCCCCCGTCGCCCCCCCCGATCACCAGGACCTCCCGGGGTTGGGGATGAGTGGTCAAGGGGACATGGGTGATCATCTCGTGATAGACAAACTCATCCTGTTCGGTGGTTTGGACGGCCCCGTCGAGAACCAACATCCGGCCGTATTGGTAGGTGTCCAGGATGGCCAACTTCTGGAAGGAGGTCTGTTCCACAAGAAGGCTCTCCCGCACTCGCACGCTGAGTCCCAGGTGTTCGGTCTGTTTCTCGGTGAACCAAAATTCCATCGTTCAGCCCTTCGGGCTCGCCCAAGTGATGAGTGGTTGGTGGCTGGTGACCCTCAGTCCTCAGTCCTCAGTCCTAGTACCACAGCACGGCAGCCGCGACCACCGATCCGAGGGTCTTCACCTGATAATCGACCCCCCGAATCCTGACCTCGTGAAGCTTCATCTGCCGCCGCTCGAACGCCGCCTCGAGCATGCGGGCCACCTCGGCCTCAGCCTCTTCACGCTTCCCCGTTCCCTCGTACTCCATGATCACGCCGAAGCTGTCGCGAGAAAGCCCGACCGCAACCGCCGCCGTGATCCGCTCGCCGGGGACAGCAGAGGTACACGTGCAGTAGGCCGTCGGCACCAGCGACCCTGGTGGGATTTGGAGGGCCTCCACATACGTGGCACCCGGGGGCAAGATGCTACTGACCCTCACGAGATTCACGTTGCCGATCCCCGCAGCCAGCAAGGCATTATCGAAGGCGTTCAGGGGTGTCAGACCCTCGGCGGCCCCCACGGCTAGCGTGTAGCTCACCGGCGTCACCAGCATCGCTTCCTCCCGCTCGCGCGCTCCGCGATAAACGGGGGATGTATAACAGATATGGCAGACTCCCGCAAGGAGATTTTGCAGAACGCTTGCATCCCGAAGGCCCAGGGCAATAGAATGCACACACCGAAGGGGGGCCATGACGCTGCACGGTGCGGTCTGGGTCTGGGGTGGGACGGTGATGATCGCCCTTCTGGCCCTGGCCTTTCTCTTCCTGCTCCACGGCCAGGCGAAGACGGCCCTGGGCCTCTTCTTCGGCGCAAACATGGTCGGGCTCCTCGTCTGGCTACTCGCCACCAGCTTCCGCCGAGCCTATCCCCCTGATGAGCCAGAAGAGCAGAGCCGTCCCGCTCTCCGCGACCGGCTGAACGACGATGAGTGATTCATCGCGACGCGCGACCCCCCCGCCTGCCTACGTCCGCGGGAAGGAGGGTCGGCAGTGGATGGCTACTTCTCGGCCCCAGCCTCGACGGTGAACTCTTGCAGCTTGATTTGCATCCGCCGGACGAGATCGTCGTAGGAGCCAGTGCTGATGACCTTGTTGAACTGCGACCGGTAGATCTCGGAGAGCCGCATTCCGTCAATACCCAGGTCGTAGATTTTCCAGGTCCCGTTGTACCGAACGAGGGCATAATCGACCGGGATTTCATTGTCCTCGGCCATCACCACCGCCTGGACGACGGCCCGATCCCCCTCGATCCGCTCTCCGACATAGCGCTGCTCCGCCTTGGCCTTGGTCGGGATCTTCATGAAGTGGGATCGCGCGATGAGCTTCCCGAAGAGCGTGATAAACTCCTTACGCTCTTGCGGCGAGCGTTGCTGCCAATGGGGGCCTAACGACAGTCGGGCCAGCTCCGGGAAGTCGAAGAGCTCGGCGATGATGCGGGACATCTGGATGAACTTTTCCTGTGAGGACTTTCCATCCGAACCCTGCTCGGCCAGCGCGCTTCTCACATCGCCAAAAGTACCCCGAATCCAGTCGGTCGGGGAACTCGCGAGGGCCGTCCTGGGGACGAGCAACAAAGAGATGAGGGTGACCACCATACGGGTCACAGGGGCGGCCTTCATGGATCGTACCTCCGAATCGAGCGAGTTTCTGTAGGAACAGGAATCAACACACCAGGACATGGTTGCAACTTGTGTGCCATGCAAAGAGGCCAGCAAACACGCAATTTTCCTAGGAGACGCTTCGTTTTGATTCACCCGACCAGAGGCGTATTGGCGCACCTCCAATCAGGCGGCGGCTATCTTCCGCGCAGCGCCTGAGCCCGCTGCCCTTCATCGACGACGTACTTCAGGGGGTCGTGGGGCTGGTCGTTGA
>CAYSDK010000085.1:0-5215 GCA_964429865.1 uncultured bacterium | reverse complement strand
CGGAGGCCGAGGCTTCACGCCTGGGCGATCGTGGAGGGCCCCTTTGCCGATTCGTCGGCGATGGCACAGCGGATCAGGGAGGCGTTGAATGCAGGCGGCTTCACCGCGCGCCTCGCGTACGTGGCCCCGGGCATTCAGGTCGAGCACCGGCACCTCAGCCTGCCGCCGCTGTCCGGGCGGGGCCTGCGTCGGGTGATCGAGCGCGAGGTCCGTCGCGACTCGCAGATCCCGGTTGAAGAGCGGGTGTTCGATTACGCCGTGGTGGGTGAAAGCGTCGAGCGGAGCGGCGCCCGCAAGAAGGAGGTCCTCCTCGCCATCGCCGCTGAACCCGAGGTGGATCGCTATATCCGGATCGTCGAGGAGGCGGGGCTCACCCCGTGGCTCGTCACCTCGCGCCCGCTGGCCTTGATGGCAGCCATCACGCTCCAGGACACAGGCGGAGGGCCGGTGGTGGTCGCCTCGTTAGACGGCGCCATGCTTCAGGCCCTGGTGGCCGAGGAGGGGATCCTCCACCTCTCTCGCGAGATCACCCTTTCGGCAGCCCCCGGAGCCGACGGAGCCGAGTCGTGGGACGAGGTGACCACCGAGATCCACCGGTCGCTCCTCTATTTTTTCGAGAAGTCACCCCGGTGGCGGGTGGGACGGATCATCCTGGCCGGCAATTCGGCGAATCTCGGAGGCCTGCGCGAGGCGCTGGCCAAGGATCCCACCGTGCGGGTAGACATCTTTGATCCGAAAGAGGGGGTGGAGGTTTACGCTCCGGATGGTGAGGAGCCTGCCTGGCGCGCTGCGCTGCCGGGCCTGGCGGTCCCGCTGGGCTTGGCCAGCGGGCGGCCCGAGGTGGGGATCGGTCTGCTCCCCCGGCACGTCCAGGAGCGGAAGTGGGGGAGGGTCAGACGCGTCGCCGTCGCCGGCATAGCCGCCGGGGCGCTCGTCCTCGGCTCCATCACCCTCTACGCCGTCACGCGGGGAGAGGAGTCGCTGCGCAAGGTGCTCGACTCACAGCGGAGCATGCTGATGAACCTCGAGCAGCAAATCAGAGAG
The DNA here is from genome assembly GCA_964429865.1 of uncultured bacterium. Classification (GTDB taxonomy): domain Bacteria; phylum Methylomirabilota; class Methylomirabilia; order Methylomirabilales; family CSP1-5; genus CSP1-5. Next base: position 4,171 of record CAYSDK010000085.1, on the reverse strand, counting down.
GTCGAGGAGGCAGAGCGTCAGCGAGAGCTGCACCGGGCCCGGCTCAGCCTGCTCGAGGGCGGGTTGTGGAGCGGACCCTTCTGGCGAGGGGTCTTCCGCGAGATCAGCCTGCATGCCCCCCCGGATCTCTTGCTCCATGGGCTCAAGCTCGAGGTGGGGCCCAGCGGGTACCGCATGGTCGTCACGGGACAAGTGATATCCGGGTCCCCGTACGAGGCCCATGTGGGCTTCAATCGGTTCTATGAGGGGCTTCAGGGTGCCCCATTTCTGCAGGCGGTGACGCTGCTGCAGCCCGTCAGGGTCAGTCGGGTCCCCCGTCCCGAGCCCGTAGAGGAGGCTACAGAGGGAGAGGGGACCAAGACGGCCGCAAAGATGGCGTCTTTTCCGGAGGGACGGTCCCAGCTCGAGTTCAGTCTGGCCTTGGGCTTGCGCGCCGTCGCTGGGAGATAACGATGCGCGAGTGGTATCGTCGACTTCCTGCTGCCCTCAGGGTCCTGGCGCAGATCGCCCTCCTCTTCGTGGGTGTGACGCTCTTGATCTCGCTGCTTCTCTATCCGAAGATTCGCCGATTGGCCGCTCACCGACCTGAGGTGGCGAGCCTGTTGTGGAAGGTGGATGCGGGTCTCAGACACATGACCGACTTTACCCCGCCGACGGAAACGGAGCAGGAGGCCTGGGCAGCGTCGCGGAGCCAGTTGCTGGCGAAGCTGCCGCCGGATGAAGACCTGCCCAAGCTGCTCGAGGCGCTCAGCCTCCTCGCGGGCCGGAACCGCGTCGCAGAGCTCGTGGTGAGCACATCGGCCCGGGTTTCCCTGAAGGCGGACGCCGCATCCCCGCTCATGGGGGAGGCGGCCCTGGCGAAGGCCCAGCCCGATCTCGGGACCGAGCTGGGGTATTACCCGATCGAGGTCACCTTCCAGGCAGGGTACCGGGACCTGGCGCGTTTTCTCGAGGGGGTAGAGCGGCTGTCGCCGCTGGTCTCCGTCGCCTCTTTGGAGGTGCGGAGAGGGGTGCCGCGCGTCGGGGTGCAGATGGTTCTCAGGGCATATCATTCGGGGAGCACAGGGAATGCTTCGCGGTAAGGTCATTATGATAGCGATCGGCCTGCTCCTCATGGGCATCGCGCTTCGGTTCTGGCTGGGGTCGAGTCCTGCTCCCCGTCCGGGCCGAGCCGGGCGCCCCCAGGCGGTGACCCAGGCTTCGCTGGAGGCACGCGAGAAAGCGCCACACGGGCCTGTGACGTCCTCGCCCGACCTGACCGTCAAGCGCGAAGAGCTCGAGGCCTTGACCAGTGGTCCCTGGGGGCGTAACCCCTTCTTGACCCCTGACGAAGAGGCCGCACTTCCCGGGCAGGCGAGACCGGTCGATTTCTCCGCCGAGTTTGCCCCCCGCGAGGTGAGGGCGATTGTGGTGAGTGAGGGGAAGAGGATCGCCAATATCGACGGGCACGTGGTCGCGGAGGGGGATCTGATCGGCAAGGAGCGGGTCCTCGAGATTCGACCCCACGCCGTCGTGCTGGGGCACGGCAAGCGGACCCGGACCGTCGAACTCACGTTCCCCGCCGCTGCGGTCCGGGCGACCCCGGTCCCAGTGACCCGAAGTGGGGAGGACAGAGAAAGGAACGCGTTGCCATGAGAGCCTCGAGACCACAGCAAGGGGTCATCCTCCTCATCGCACTTCTCCTCGGCCTCTGGGGCTGCGCCACTCCGGAGCCGGCGCCGCGGCCCCGGCGGCTCACCCGGGTGGAGGCCCCCGCCAAGCCACCGGACCTGGAAGAGCTCCTGGTGACGCAGGTCGAAGAGAAGCGCAAGCTCGAGGAGCGGCTCCTCTCCTTCTCGGTTAAAGGGGTCGATGTGAAGGAGGTCCTCCAGGGTCTGGCGCAGGCGAGCGAGCTCAACATCGTCTTCGACCCCGATATCTCCGGGCCCGTCACCATCGATCTCAAAGATGTCACCTTGGGGGACGCCCTGGAGTTGATCCTGAACCCGCTCGGGCTCGAGTATCGGCGAGAGAAGAACGTGATCCGGGTGAAGAAACCTGCGCTCGAGACGCGCATCTTCAGCCTCGATTACGTCAACCTGACGCGGAGCGGAACGAGCACCATGAGTGTGTCCGCGTCCGCCGCTTCGACGGGGGGGGTGACAACCGGAGGGACCACCGGGCCGACGGCGGTCGTGGGGGGAGGACTGACCGGAGGGAGCGTCTCCGTCGATTCGAAACAACGCGAGACCGAGTTCTACAAGGATATCGCGGAGGACCTGAAACCGCTCCTCTCACCCCAGGGGAGACTGGCGGTGAACAAACAATCCGGTACCGTGGCCGTCACCGACTTTCCGGCCAATCTGCGGCAGGTCGCCGCCTTCCTCGAGAAGGTCACCGGCACGATTCTACGGCAGGTGGTCATCAATGCCCAGGTGCTGGAGGTGACCCTCAGCGACTCGTTCCGCTTTGGCATCGATTGGACCGTGATCGCGGAGATCCTCGCAAGTCAGGGGACCTTGACCGCCCTCCAGCGCCTGAGCCCCAATACCGGCCTCTTCCGCATCGGGGTGACCGGCGGCGACTATTCGGTGATCATCGATACCATCTCTACCCAAGGGGAGGTCAACGTCCTGTCGAATCCCAGGGTCACCGCCCTCAACAATCAAAAGGCGGTCATCCGCGTGGCGCGGGATGATGTCTTTTTCGTGACCCAGGTCTCGATTGTCGAGCAGGGGGGACAGCTCATCGAACGCACCACCCAGACGGTCCCCCAGGTGGTCAGTATCGGGGTCACCCTGGACGTGACGCCCCAGATTGCGAGCGACGGGACGGTCACGATGCACATCCATCCCATCGTCACCGACAAGCTCGGGGATGCCGTCTCGCCTACGGGAGAGACTGCGCCGATCGTCAGCATCCGGGAGACCGATACGTTGGTCAGGGTGGCGGATGGGCAGACCGTGATCATCGGGGGCCTCATGGAGGATAAGGATGATGATCGCGTGGAAAAGGTCCCCGTACTTGGGGATATCCCCCTCCTCGGTGGCCTCTTCCGGAAGACCACAAAGACGGGGCGCAAGAGCGAGCTCGTCATCCTCCTGACCCCCACGGTCCTCATCGGCGATCGGGGGCAACAGACCGCCGCTGAGGCCCTGGAGAAGGTCGAGGGCTTGAAGCAGGGGATCCCCGCGTGGATCGGATTGCCGAAGACGTGGAAACCGTAATGTACGAGCAATATTTCGGCCTCAAGGAAAAGCCCTTTAGCCTGACCCCGGATCCCCGCTTCCTTTTCTTGAGCGCGGACCACAAGGGGGCACTGGATCACCTGCTCTACGGGATTCAGCGGCGGGAGGGGTTTCTGGCGATCACGGGGGATATCGGGACCGGCAAGACCACCATCTGCCGGACGTTGCTCGAACGCCTCGATTCCGGCGTGCAGACCGCCCTGATTCTGAATCCTTTGCTGAGCGAAAGAGAGATCCTCAGCGCCATCCTGGAGGATTTCGGGATCACATACCCGGGCCAGCCGCCGCGCAAAACATTGATCGACCTGCTGAATCTCTTCCTGTTAGACCAGGCCAAGAGCGGCGGTGCGGCGATCCTGATCATCGACGAGGCCCAGAACCTTGCCCCAAATGTCCTGGAACAGATCCGGATCCTGTCCAATTTGGAGACCGATCAGGAGAAACTCCTCCAGATCATCCTGGTGGGGCAGCGGGAGCTTCGCGAGAAGCTCGAGAGCAAGGCCCTTCGACAGTTGAATCAGCGCATCTCCGTCCGGTATCACCTCGCTCCCCTGAGCCCCGAGGAGACGGTCAGATACATTGAGCATCGTCTCACGGTTGCCGGGGCAAAGGGGGGGATTGAGTTCACGCCCAGTGCCTATCAGGCAATCTATCACTTCTCCAGAGGGGTCCCCCGGCTCATCAACCTGATCGCGGACCGGGCCCTCCTGGCCGGGTACGTGGCGGGCTCGAGCTGTATCACCAAGGAGATGGTCTCGGAGGGCCGCCAGAGCATCGCTGGAAACGGGACGAAGACCTGGCCTGCGTTTCGCCACGCGATGCGCCAGTATCTCAGGGCTCCCGGTCTTGCCCTCGGCCTCTCCTTCCTCTTCGGGGTGCTCTTCACAGCCCTGCTGTGGGGCGTGGGAAGCTTTGGGCCCTCGTGGTCCGCCATTCGCGCACGC
>CAYSDK010000084.1:1924-5446 GCA_964429865.1 uncultured bacterium | reverse complement strand
CATCGGTCATCGCCGGTAATGGTGAGCGCAACATGAAGCGTCCCCACTGGATGCACGAGCTTACGAACACGGTATTGGTGCAGCTCTTCAAACACCTGCCATGGCTGGCGGAGCGCTGGGCGAGAGGCCACCAGTTCGTCGAAGGGAAAGGGATCCCGTGGGCCCCCCTCGGCAAGCCCCTTCGAGAAAGCTGCATTGCCATGGTGACCACGGCGGGCGTCCACCTCAAGTCACAGCCGCCCTTCAACATGGAGGATCCGGACGGGGACCCGACCTTTCGGGCCTTCCCCGCCGACGCCGACAAGGATGATCTCACCATCACCCACAAGTACTACGATCATTCCGCGGCAGACCGGGACATCAACGTGGTCCTCCCTATCGATCGGCTCCGGGAGCTCACGGAGGAGGGGTTTATCGGGCGGATCGCGCCTACCCTGTATAGCTTCATGGGCCACATCGACGGGCCGCACCTGAAGACACTCATGGAAGAGACGGCCCCTGAGGTCGCTGAACGCCTGCTGCGGGAAGGGGCCGAGGCCGTTGTGCTGACGCCCGCCTGAGGGCTCTGCAATCAGGCCGTGGGCCTGATCCAGCGCGTCATTGAGCAGCGAAAGATTCCCACGATCGGAATCACCCTTCAGAAAGAGGTCACGATGACGGTCAAGCCTCCCCGGGCGCTCTTCCTTCGCTATCCGTTCGGCCATCCCTTGGGGGAGGCCTTTCACGTGAGGCAGCAGCGGAGGATCTTGATCGATGCGCTCACGGGCCTCGAGTCCATCCGGGAGCCGGGGACGATCCTCACGCCGGGGTATGTCTGGCGGAGGCACGCCTTTGACTGAGGCAAGCCAGAGAGGGGTGAAGGAGGGCTACGACGGCGGGGTCGACCACCGGCGCATGACCCATCGATCGAGGATCTCCTCGAGCTTGGCCGGATTCACCGGCTTTGAGGCGTAGTCGTCCATGCCGGCCCGGAGACACTTCTCGCGATCTCCTTCCATGTTGTGAGCGGTCACAGCGACGATAGGCATGTGTCGCGTCGACGCCTCACGTCTCCGGATCTCGGCCGTCGCCTGGTAGCCGTCCATCTCGGGCATCTGACAGTCCATGAAGACGAGATCGTAGGGGAGCAGCTCGCACCTCTCGACGGCCTCCCTGCCGTTTGACACGACGTCCACGCGGCAGCCGAGCTCCTCCAGGAGGCCCGCGGCGACCTTCTGGTTCACAATGTTATCCTCCGCCACCAGCACGTACGCCCGAATGTGGCGGCTCGTCTCGGCCGGCGGAGGTGTCTTCGCCGCGCGGGACTCGGCCAGCGTGTGGCGAGTCACCAATCCAGTGGGCGTCGCCCTGGTTTTGGCTCCCCAGACGGCGGCCAGGGCGTCGATGAGTTCCGAAGGGCGCACCGGCTTGACCAGGTAGGCGGCAAATCCGGCCTCCGCCATACGCCTGGCGTCGCCCGGCTGGCCGATGGACGTGAGCATCACCAGCACGGTCTCCCGCAGGGCGGGATCGGCCTTGATGGCCTGGGCGAGGCTCTCGCTGTCCATACCCGGCATCCCGGCGTCAACGATGGCGATCTGGTACGGGTCGCCCGAGTCGCAGGCCGCACGGAGGCTCGCCAACGCCTCCCCGGCCGACGGGCAGCTGTCGCTGCGCAGGCCCCAACTCCCCGTTTGTTCCTGGAGCACCTGCCGGTTGATCTCGTGGTCGTCCACGACCAGCACTCGGGCCCCCACAAAATCGGCCACCGGCAGGGGCGCAGGCGCCGCATGAAGATCCAGCGGCAAGCGGAGGTCGAGCCAAAAGATCGACCCTGCGCCGGGGCGGCCCCAGGCCCCGACGGCGCCTCCCATCAACTCCGCCAGATGCTTCGAGATGGCCAACCCAAGTCCGGTGCCGCCGTAGCGACGGGTGGTCGAGGCATCGGCTTGGGTGAACTTCTCGAAGATCCGTCCAAGTTGGTCCTCAGAGATCCCAATGCCTGTGTCTTCAACCGTCAGTCGAAACCTGGCGGTCCGGTCGGTCCGTTCGTGACACTCCACGTTGATCAGCACATGCCCCTGGTGGGTGAACTTGATGGCGTTACCCGTCAAGTTGGTGAGCACCTGTCGGATGCGGCCGGGGTCCCCAATTACGCGGCGCGGAACCTCTGGAGGGTAGCGCACCATCAGCTCGAGCTTCTTTTCGCCTGCCCGGACCGCCAGCAGCTCCGCCACCTCCTCAACGGCCAGCCGCAGGTCAAAGGGGATCGGTTCGATAGCCAGCTTTCCCGCCTCGATCTTGGAGAGGTCGAGGATGTCATCGAGGATGGAGAGGAGAGAGTCCCCACTCGCTCGCACGGTTTCGGCAAATTCCCGCTGCTCGTCCTTCAGCTCCGTCCCCAACAGCAGACGCGTCATGCCGAGGATGCCGTTCATGGGGGTGCGAATCTCGTGGCTCATGGTGGCGAGGAATTCGCTCTTGGCACGGCTCGCCGCCTCGGCGGCCTCCTTGGCCTTGTGCAGTTCCGCCTCTGTCCGCTTCAACTCGGAGATATCAATCCCGGCAAAGACCGCTGCCTGGCCGTGCAGGTACTTTTGGGCCACGATCAGAAACCGTCGACCGATCCCCTTCACCTCAGCACTGATTTCTCGAGAGGACTTGGCGATCGAGTCGCCGAAGAACTGCCGCACGAATGCGATGAACTCCGGACTCGCCCCGAGGAAGCCGACTTCTCTTCCGACAAGTTCCTCCGGGGGCGCCTGGAGGGCAGAAGCCATGTGCCGATTGATCCCGAGGTATTTCAGATCTGAGCCGATCCAAGACACCCACGCCGGCACGGCATCCAGGACGGCCCGGAGTTGGTCCAGGGCGTGCTGGAGCGCCTCCTCGACCCGCGCGCGCTCGGCAATTTCCCGCGCCAGGTCGTCATTCATGCGCTCCACCTGCAGCGCGCGCTCAGCCAGCTTTTGTTGAATCTCTTCCAGGCGCGCCACCGTGTGCGCCTGCTCGCGGGCGCCCTGTTGTTCGCGACGGACGCGGTCGATGAGGTAGCTGTAGAACGCCGCCGCCGTGAAGAGAAACGTGAAGAGAAAGGGGATGCGGATCAGGAGCCGCGAACTCGACAATGAGGCGGAGCTGGCGCTCGCTGACAGGGCGAAGATGTACGCAAGGCACACGACGACGGCCCCGACCGCGATCAGCCCGAGATTCTCCCCGATCACCGCCAGGAGGAGCACAAAAAAGTACAGAGTGAAGAATTCGGTGTGAAAGCGACCACTGTACAGGAGCGCCGCCGTGATCCAGAGCGTGTCGCCGAGGATGATCCCCGCATGAAAGGCCGTAGAGTCGATGATGCGCGCCGGAAGCAGCGTCAACGCCACATTCGACACGAGGGCGGCTGCGATCAGCAGGATGAAGCCGGTCGGGGGGGACGCAAATTCATGCTCGACCAGCAGCAGGTAGGCCGTCGCGATGATGAGAGTGTACCGGAGGATTGCAAAGGTCCGGCTTCTGGGCAAATGCTCCACGATTTCTCCACCC
>CAYSDK010000084.1:0-1824 GCA_964429865.1 uncultured bacterium | reverse complement strand
CCTCTCTTCTCCAGGCCCGCGGAACGGCGTAGCAAAACGGGTGCCAAGGGAGCCCGGACTCATACCCAGCCCTCGAAGCACCCCCGGCCACCGGGGGACCCTCCCTTGATCGTGGGGGTCGGGTGGAGTACTGTCGGACAGAGATGCTGAGCATTGTCATCCCCGTCCTGAACGAGGCGCCCAACCTCGAGCGGCTCCTCCCGGACCTGTCCCGGAAATGCCCGGGGGCGGAGGTCATCGTGGTCGATGGAGGCTCGATCGACGGGAGCACGCAGGTGGTGGCCCAGTACCCTCTCGCCCGACTCGTCGCGAGCCCGTGTGGAAGGGCCAGGCAGATGAATGCCGGAGCCCGGGAGGCCCGCGGAGAGACCCTCCTCTTTCTGCATGCCGACACCCGTGTGCCCGACGGGGCCGCCGAGGCTATCCGAGCGGCGCTGGCCGATCCGCGGGTCGTGGGCGGGCGATTCGACATCCGCCTCGACAGCCCCCGCGTCATCTTCCGGGTCATCGCCTTTTTCATCAATTGCCGGTCTCGCCTCTCACGGATCGCAACCGGCGATCAGGGTCTCTTTTGCCGGCAGCACATCTTCGCCGAGATGGGTGGCTATCCAGAGATCCCCCTGATGGAGGATGTGGAGTTCTCCACACGCCTCAAGCGACGCGGCACCATTGCCTGCCTCCGCCTTGCCGTGACCGCCTCGGCCCGGAAATGGGAACGGGAGGGGGTTGTCCGGACGGTCCTGCTGATGTGGATGCTGCGGCTCCTGTACTTCTTTGGGGTACGACCCGCCCGCCTCCACCGCCTCTACTACGGCCACCTCCCACCGAGCGAATGACCCTCTTCTCGCCCTTTACCTTGGCCGACGTATGGGCACGGAGCTTGCACCAATTTGATCAGGCTTGAGCACCCCGAGGCCCTTCCTCAGCCAAGAGGGATACGTGCATGTGGTTCAAGTGGTTTACGTGGTTCAAGCGCTACAAATCCTATGACCGTTTCGCTCTCCTTGCGGCCGCCGAGAAGGCGCGGGCGAAGGGGAAGGTACGGAAGGCTATCGCCGCGTACCGGAAGGTGCTCGAGGTCGATCCGTCCGACCACGAAACCCACGGAAAGCTGGCGCCGCTTCTCGGAGAAAGGAGGCAGCTTGCCGAGGCCTGGAAGAGCTTCGTCGTCGCGGGAGAGGGATACGTCCGCGACATGCATGAAGACAAAGCCCTCAGCATCTACATGCAGGCGGCGCGCTACCTGCCCCATCAGCTCGAAGTCTGGAAATCCATCGCCCGGCTGCAGGTCGGTCGCGGGCGACCGCCTGATGCGGTGAAGGCCCTCCTGGATGGGAGCCGCCATTTCCGCCGTCGAAACCACCGGCCCGAGGCAATTCGCCTGCTGCGCCTGGCATGCGAAATCGAGCCGTGGCATTTCGAAGCGACCTACGCCCTCGCCCGGCTGCTGCTCAAGGCCGGCGAGAAGCGGGAGGCCCAATGGCACCTGGAAGGCCTCGTCGAACGCGCCAAAGGCCGCAACCGCCGGCGCGCCTGCGCCACACTTTTCCGGATGTCCCCCAGCTTCGTCGGGGCATGGCGATGGGTGCGCGCGGCGATCGCTGCGCGTGAAATCCCCTTTCCCCGAAGATCGTCCTGGCTCAGCCCGGCGATCAGACAGCACAGGCGGGGACAGGCAGCACGCAAGATCTGCCTGGTCATGGCCCTCATGGGGATTATCGTGGTGGGGATCTCTGTGGGCGTGGACGTCGGTCCGCAGACGTACTACGTTCTCCTTGTCGGGAGCGGCTTGACCGCGGTAGGCCTGGCGTCGCTACTCTTCTT
>CAYSDK010000083.1:0-5559 GCA_964429865.1 uncultured bacterium | reverse complement strand
GGTCCTCATCCGGGAGAATGTTGAGGGGTTCTTCGCGTTCGGAAAGCGGTGGAGACGCGTGAAAACCGAGAAAGGGCTTGACTCGGGTAGGGGGCGACGGTATGGTATAAATCGCCTGGTTTCCAGGCCGTTTTTATCTCTTGGGGTCCTCTTTCCAGGCGGGAATAGCTCAGTGGTAGAGCATCGCCTTGCCAAGGCGAGGGTCGCGGGTTCAAATCCCGTTTCCCGCTCCATGGGTGGCGGGGCGGCGTAGCCAAGTGGCCAAGGCAGAGGTCTGCAAAACCTTTATTCCCGGGTTCGAGTCCCGGCGCCGCCTCCAGATATCGTTCATGGTGCATAGTTCATGGGCACCAAGCCGTGTGCCATCCACCATGAACCCTGAACTGTGAACCATGAACCAGTCATAAAAAGATCGCCTTTGACAGTACGAGGCCGGGGTGGCGGAATTGGTAGACGCAAGGGACTTAAAATCCCTCGGGCCTCTGGCTCGTGCGGGTTCGAGTCCCGCCCTCGGCACCATCGGCTCGTTAAAAGGCTTCACCGATCACCCGAAGGCTGAAGGCCCTGGAGGTGTCACAACCAGTGGTCGGCGCACCGTGAACAGGCGCCGGTGAACCGCGGCAGGCACGTAGCTCAGGGGGAGAGCGCTTGCTTGACACGCAAGAGGTCGGCGGTTCAAGACCGCCCGTGCCTACCATCCCCGCTTTCATGCATCCTTCGTGGATGATCACCGAGGTATCACGGAGGAATTCGTGATGCCTTTTTTTGTTGACCAAGGGGTAGCGACGGCATGGGGCAGGTCCAGGTGATCCTCCCCGATGGGAGGAGTGAGAAGTGTGAGGCGGGCCCTCCCGTCTCGGAGCTGCTCCACCGCATCGATGTCGACCTTGAGGGGCGGGTGGTGGCGGCACGTGTCGGCGGAAAGACCGTTGAACTCTCCACGGTGCCGCCCGCCGGGGCGAGGATCGAGACGATCTTGATCGATTCTTCCGAGGGCCTCTCCATCCTCCGTCATAGCACCGCCCACCTGATGGCGGCTGCGGTCCAGGAGCTGTATCCGGGGGCCAAGTTTGCCATTGGCCCGCCGGTCGAGGACGGCTTCTACTACGATATCGACCTGCCCCGACCGACGGCGGTCGAGGATCTGCCGGTCATCGAGGCGAGGATGCGGGCGCTTCAGGCTGCGCGTCTGCCGTTTGTCCGGATGGAGATGCCGCTCGATCAAGCCATGCGGCTGATGCGGGAACAGGGGCAAACCTACAAGGTGGAGATCCTCGAGACGATTCGCCGCTATGGGACCTCCAGGCCCGATGCGGTGGAGGAGCTCGGGAAAGAGGCCGAGGCGGGCGAGGTCGTCAGCTTGTACCAAACCGGGTCTTTCCTCGACCTCTGCCGAGGGCCCCACGTGGCCGACACCTCGGTGCTGCGAGCCTTCAAGTTGACCCACATTGCGGGGGCCTACTGGCGGGGGGATGAGCGGAATCCCATGCTGACCAGGATTTATGGCACTGCCTTCCCCACGGCGGAGGCGCTCGAGCAGCACCTCACCCGCCTCGAAGAGGCCAAGCGTCGGGATCACCGGCGACTCGGTCGGGAGCTCGAACTGTTCAGCATCGAGGACGAGATCGGCCCGGGGTTGGTGCTGTGGCATCCGAAGGGCGCCCTGGTCCGGGAGGTGATCGAGACCTTCTGGCGGCAGGAGCACCGTCGCAGGGGATATCAACTCGTCTACACCCCCCATGTCGCCCGGGCGCACCTGTGGGAGGTGAGCGGGCATCTGAGCTGGTATCGGGAGAACATGTTTTCCGGGATCGAGGTCGAGGGGCAGCAGTACCTGGTCAAGCCGATGAACTGCCCCTTTCACATCCTGATCTACCGCTCACAGACTCGGAGCTACCGGGATCTTCCCTTCCGCCTCGGCGAAATGGGGACCGTCTACCGCTACGAACGGTCGGGAGTCCTCCATGGGTTGCTCCGGGTCCGGGGGTTCACCCAGGATGACGCCCACATCTTCTGCCGCCCGGAGCAGCTCGAAGGCGAGGTCGCCGACGTGCTGGAGATGGCGTTAGCCATGCTCCGGGCCTTTGGATTTACCGAACACCACCTCGTCCTCTCGGTGAGCGATCCCGACCGGATGAGCAAGTACGCGGGGAGCGAGGATGAGTGGCGCAGGGCAGAGGCGGCCCTGGAAACGGTCCTGGAAAAGAGCGGAATGGTCTTCGAGCGGGCGAAGGGCGAGGCGGCCTTTTATGGGCCCAAGATCGATGTCTCCCTTGTCGATGTCCTGGGGCGTCGATGGCAATGCGCCACGATCCAGGTCGATTTCAACATGCCCGAGCGGTTCGATCTGGGCTACATCGGAGAGGACGGCAGATCGCACAGGCCCCTGATGGTTCATCGGGCCCTCTTCGGCTCCCTGGAGCGATTCTTTGGCATATTGATCGAGCACCACGCCGGGGCGTTCCCGGTCTGGCTGGCCCCGGTTCAGGTCGTGGTCCTTCCGCTCACCGAGCGGCACACGCCGTACGCCCAGGAGGTGGCGGATCGCCTGGCTGCGGCCGGGGTGCGGGTCCAGATCGACGATCGGAACGAAAAGGTGGGATATCGGATCCGCCAGGCGGAGGTGACCAAGGTCCCGTACATCGTCGTGGTGGGAGACCGGGAGGCGCAGGAGGGCCAAGTGTCTGTGCGGGAGCGGGGTCGCCGCGAGCGGGGGGCTATGCCCCTGGATACCCTGCTCGACGAGCTTCGGGGGGCGCTTCATCCGCCCGTGACTGAACGGGCGCCGTAAGGAGGTGAGCCGGGATCGAAAGGGGCCTGCGAATTAACGAACGGATCCGGGTTCGGGAGATACGCGTGATCGACCCCGACGGGGGTCAGCTCGGGATTTTGACACCGGAGGAGGCGCTGGAAAAGGCGCGGAGCCTGGGGCTCGACCTCGTCGAGATCGCGCCCACTGCCAATCCGCCGGTCTGCCGGATCATGAATTACGGCAAGTACCGGTACGAGCAGTCGAAAAAGGCCAGAGAGGCCAAAAAGAAACAAGTGATCATTCAACTCAAGGAGATCAAGCTGCGCCCCAAGACCGACGAGCATGATTTCCAGTTCAAGGCGCGTCATGTGGACCGGTTCCTGCGGGCCGGGCATAAGGCGAAGATCACCATGATGTTCCGGGGTCGGGAAATGGTCCACACCGAGTTGGGGAAGCGCCTGTTGGATCGCCTGATGGATGTCCTGAAGGACGTCGCGCAGGTGGAGCAGCCGGCGAAGCTCGAGGGGCGGAACATGACCATGGTCCTGGGTCCGAGGCCGGATCTGAAGCCGGCGTCAGCCAAGCCGGGCCCGGAGCCGCCTGCTGCCAAGGACACGGCGAAGGAAAAGGACAAATAATAGCTCGGCGGACTACGGACGGCCGCCGAAAGAGGAAGGCGATGCCCAAGCTCAAGACCCACCGAGGCGCCGCGAAGCGGTTCAAAATGACCGGGACTGGAAAGGTCCGGCGGCGAAAGGCCGGCAAGAGCCACCTGTTGACCGGCAAGGGGGCGGATCGTCGCCGGCGGCTCCGCAGGGGGGCCCTCATCCATCCGTCGAACGTCAAGCGGGTCCGTCAACTGATCCCGTATCTGTAAGCAGGGCGAGGAGAAGGAAGCATGGCGAGGGTCAAGGGAGGGTACGTCACCCGGCGTCGGCGGAACCGGGTCCTGAGACAGGCGGAAGGATTCTGGGGAAAGCGCAAGTCGAACTTCCGCATTGCCCAGGAGGCGGTGGACCGGTCCCTGAAGTATGCCTACCGGGATCGGCGGGTGCGCAAGCGTGAGTTCCGCAGTCTCTGGGTGACCCGGATCAGCGCTGCCGCGCAGGCCAACGGTCTCTCGTACAGCAAGCTCATTGGGGGATTGAAGAAAGGCGGGGTGATCCTCGATCGAAAGACGCTTGCCGAGTTGGCGGTCAGAGACGCAGCCGCCTTTGGCCGCCTGGCGGCTGTGGCCAAGGAGTCGGCGGGCGCCTAACCGCAATGAAAACACCTGCCAGCGGGTCCTTTCATGGGCAGGCGCACTCCGTCACCCGCGAGCCAGCAAGGGAAGGCATCCTTCGTCGGCGGAAAAATTCCACGGGGTGCTGATTCTGTTGCAACAGTGTCTTCGGCCCCTCGCTCCTGGGCTCTCGCGGCGACCCGATTCGGCGGCTTACGGCCCGGGTCCCTCCGTGTTCACGATCCGTGCAAAGAAAGTCGGGCACGGATCGCGCCTCGGTTTCCCAGGCCGTCGCCTGCCGGGGGACCCCGCCGCTTCCGCCAATGTCGCTCGGGGCCTGCAGGCGCTGTTGCCATGGTGGGACCCCCTGGCCGAACGCAAACCAGTTTCCGCCTTCCTCCGGATGGATTTCCCTCGCCGGTTCGCAATGGGCAGGGCCCGATGATCATTGCATTGCGGTTAGGCTTAGGAGATCAAGAGTGATGGGAGGCACGGAGCGCACCGAGCAAGAGCTAAAGGCGCTTGAGGCTTCAGCGTTGCCGGCCATTGACGGGGCGGGTGATGCTGAGGCGCTGGAACAGATCCGGATCCGCATCCTCGGGCGGAAAGGAGAGCTCACCGAGATCCTTCGAGGGCTCGGCGCCCTGCCGCCGGAGATTCGGCGTGAGGTTGGTCAGCAGGCGAACGCGCTCAAGGTCAGAATCGAAGCGGCGCTTGAGGCGCGGCAGCAGGCCCTTCGGGCCGCCCTCCTCGACGACCTGGCTGTCCGCGAGGCGATCGACATCACCCTGCCCGGCCGACCGATCCAACGGGGGAGCCTCCATCCCATCACGGCAACGCTGTACGAGGTTGTCGAGATCTTCCAGCGCCTTGGCTTCTCGGTGGCCGAGGGGCCCGAAGTGGAGCTCGACTACTATAACTTCGAAGCGTTGAACATCCCGAAAGACCATCCGGCGAGAGACATGCAGGACACGTTCTATATCACGGATGATGTCGTGCTCCGGACCCACACCTCGCCCGTGCAGATCCGCGTGATGGAGGCGCAACCGCCTCCTGTCAAGATCGTGGCGCCCGGTCGGGTGTACCGGCGGGATGCCGATCCGACCCATTCCCCGATGTTCCATCAGGTGGAGGGGCTGCTCGTGGATTACGGGGTGAGCTTTGCGGATCTGAAGGCAACCCTCCAGGCCTTTGTGGATCAGTTCTTCGGCGCCGGCACCCGCCTCCGCTTCCGACCGAGCTATTTCCCATTCACCGAGCCGAGCGCCGAGGTGGACATCGGCTGCGTGATGTGCAGTGGCGCCGGCTGCCGGGTCTGTAAGGGGAGCGGGTACCTGGAGATTCTGGGGGCCGGGATGGTGGATCCGGAGGTCTTCCGGGGGGTGGGGTATGATCCGGAGATCACCGGATTTGCCTTCGGCATGGGGGTGGAGCGGATCGCCATGCTCAGGTACGGGATCGATGACATTCGTCTCTTCTTCGAGAACGACCTCCGCTTCCTCCAGCAGTTTCCCGCCCTGTAGACACGGCTTGCGGGTCCTGTCGGAGGCCTCGCCCGTCCGTCCTCGGAGAATTAACGCGCCAT
>CAYSDK010000082.1:0-5750 GCA_964429865.1 uncultured bacterium | reverse complement strand
ACGGGCGTGCACCAGTGCTGGTATTTCTCGTGCTCGGCCTTGACGACCTGAAAGTAGAGCTGCTGGATCTTGGCCGTGAGGGGACCGATCTTGCCGTCCGAGAGGGGGCGCCGATCCACCTCGATGATGGGCGAGACCTGGGCCCCGGTTCCGCAGAGGAACGCCTCGTCACAGAGATAGAGCTCTGACCGTCCCACGGAACGTTCAATCACCTCCAGACCGAGCTCTTCACGACACAGATCGATGAGGACCTGCCGCGTGATCCCCTCGAGGATATCGGCGGAGAGATCCGGCGTGATCAGCGTGCCACCCCGGATCAGGAAGATGTTCTCGGCCGATCCTTCGGAGACATACCCGTCCTGGGTCAAGAAGATGGCCTCATCAAAGCCCTGCTCGATCGCCTCCGTCTTTGCCAGGGCGGAATTGACGTACCCGCCGGTCACCTTGCACCTGGCCGGAATGCTATTGTCGCTGATTCGCCGCCACGAGCTGACGCCCACCTTGATCCCGGTGGAGGTGTCGAGATAATCCCCCAGGGGAATCGTATAGATAGCGAAACCGGTCTCGTACCCGACGAGCTTGGGTCCCAGGCCTTCCGAGCTGATGTACGCGAGGGGTCGGATGTACGCATCCTCCCGATGCTGGTTCTTCCGGAGCAGTTCCAGCGTGATGTCGCAGAGCTCCTTGACATCCTTTCCCATCCGAAGCCGGAGGACCCGACAATTGCGGAGGAGTCGTTCGTAGTGCTCGGCCATCTTGAAGACAAAGAGCTGCGTCCGGCGGGCGTTCCAGTATGCGCGGATGCCTTCGAAGATCCCGGTCCCATAGTGAAGGGCATTGGTGCGGATGCTGATCTTGGCTTCGTCGCGCGGGACGAACTGATTGTTGAAATAGGCAAAAGGCGCCATAGGCAGCTTCCTCGGCTCTCCGAACAGCGATGCAGCGTGTCACAAAGAAGGTAGCGAGGGTGCAGGGGGGAAGTCAACTGAATTTTGGCGCTGCCCGGGCGTCGGAGGTCTCTTGGGGCCGACAGTGCCAAAAAGCCCTTGACAAGAGGGGGGGAGGACGCTAGCGTATCGTCAATAAATTCCGCAAGTTGGAACGCGGCTTGCAGGGGTGCAGGGGGAATTCGTAACAGCGTCCACGGCGCGGCGCGAAAAGGAGTGCCCCATGAAAGCCCGGATCCTCGTTGCCGACGATAGCGCCACGATGCAGAAGGTGGTAGAGCTCGCCCTCAGTCGCGTCGGGGTAGAGCTCGTCCAGGCCCGAAGCGCTGAGGAAGCCATGCGCAAGGCCAGGGACGTGAAGCCCGACCTGATGCTGATTGACCATTCCATGCCGGATCGGTCAGGCCAGGACCTCTGCGCGACGTTCAGGAAGGACCCCAAGTTGAAAGGGGTTCCGATCATCTTGATGGCGGGGGCCTCGAGTCCCGTCGACGCGGCGGCGGTCCAGCGGGCCGGGGCCAGTGACGTCGTGACCAAACCCTTTGACTCCCAGACCCTCATTGGGAAGGTAAAGCAATTCCTGCTTGGCGCCGCTCCCCGGGACGAGGCGGGTCTGAAGACGGAGAGGGCCGCGGGACCAGAAGCCCTTGACGTCGAGCCTCCAGAAATGTTGGGCGAGGAGATCAGGCTTCCGGCCGATGTGATGGCCCAGGCCCAGGCACCGTCGGACGAATCCATCCCCACGTACGAGCTGCCTCTGGCAGAAGGGGAAGAGCTTACGCTGGGGAAGCCGGTCCTCGAGGATGCGCAGTCGGTGCTCACCTCCGGGGTCAGGGACCTCAGATTCGAGGATATGGCAGCCGCTATGGGGATCCAGAAGCCCGGGGCGCGCACCCGAGACGAGCGGCCGGGAGAGCCAGCGGGGAGGGCGCAGACGGGCCGGGAAGCACCGGCGGTGCCAGCGGGCCACCAGACCCTGGCCGTCCCGCCCGACATGGTCAAGACGTTAGCCCGCGAGGTGGCGGAGCGGGTCGCCACCCTTTTGGTCCGGGAGCTCAGGGCAGACCTCCTCGACCGGGTGAATAAGGTCCTCTGGGAGGTGGTCCCCGACCTGGCCGAGCAGTTGATCAGCCAGGAACTCCAGCGGATCCGGGAGCTGGTCGAGGGGAAGCAGTAAGCAGGGCGACCGTTCCGGGGTGGGAGGGAGATCCCCTCGCACCCCGATTTTTTTGTTTGGAGGCTTGAGTGAGCGAGCGGAGTGGCCACGGCTACGATCCTCGCGATGTGGAGCCCCGCTGGTACGCCCTCTGGGAACGTCAGGGCTTCTTCCATGCCGATCCTGGCTCCGCACGGCCTCCCTATACCATCGTCATCCCCCCCCCGAACATTACCGGCTCCCTCCACATGGGGCACGCGCTGAACAATACTCTCCAGGATGTTCTCATCCGGTGGCGCAGAATGGCGGGCGATAACACCCTCTGGATGCCCGGGACGGATCATGCGGGCATCGCGACCCAGAACGTGGTGGAGCGTCAGCTGCTCGCCGAGGGGCTCACCCGACAGCAGATCGGGCGGGAGGCCTTCGTCGCCCGGGTCTGGCAGTGGCGGGAGCAATCGGGAGGGACCATCATCAACCAGCTCAAGAAGCTGGGGGCCTCCTGCGACTGGGTCCGTGAAGCCTTTACCATGGATGGGCCACGCCAGAAGGCGGTGCTGGAAGTCTTTACCCGTCTCTGGGAGGACGGGCTCTTGTACCGGGCGGAGCGGCTGGTGAACTGGTGCCCGCGCTGCGAAACCGCGCTGGCCGATATCGAGGTCGTGCATGAGGAGATCGACGGCACCCTGTGGCACATCCGGTATCCCCTCGCGGGGGACCCAAAAAATGGAGTGGTGGTCGCCACCACGCGGCCCGAGACGATGCTGGCGGACACGGCCGTCGCCGTGCACCCGGAGGACCCCCGCTATGCGAAGGCCGTCGGCAAGCACGTCATCCTCCCCCTGGTGGGCCGGAAGCTGCCCGTGATCGCGGATCCCTATGTGTCGCGCGAGTTCGGGACCGGAGCCCTCAAGATCACGCCCGGCCACGACTTCAACGACTTCGAGATCGGCCAGCACCATGGCCTCTCGACGATCGCGACGTTCTTTCCGGACGGGACGCTGAAAGAGGACTTTCTGGGGGATGCCAGTGAGGAGGGGCGCCAACGACTACAGTCGCTGATCGGTCTGGACCGCTTCGAAGTCCGCCGGAGGGTGCTTGATGATCTCCGCCGAGAGGGCTTTCTGGTCAAGGAGGAGCCGTACCGGTACGCGTTGGGCCGGTGCTATCGGTGCCAGACCGATGTCGAGCCTTTCCTCACCCCGCAATGGTTCGTCCGGACGAAGCCGCTGGCCGCGCCGGCCATCCGGGTCGTGGAGGAGGGGCGCGTCCGCATCATCCCTCCGCAGTGGGAAAAAAACTACTTCGAGTGGATGCAGAACATCAGGGACTGGTGCATCTCCCGGCAGATCTGGTGGGGGCACCAGATTCCGGCCTGGTACTGCGGGTCGTGCGATGTCGGGAATATCGTTCGGGCGGCAGAGGCGGGATATACCATCGGCCGTGACGCCCAGCCCATCGTCGCGCGGGAGAAGCCGACAGGGTGTCCGCGCTGCGGGGGCCAGGAGCTCGTGCAAGATCCCGACGTCCTCGACACCTGGTTCAGCTCCGCCCTCTGGCCTTTCTCGACCCTCGGCTGGCCGGAGCAGAGCAAGGAGCTTGAGGTCTTTTACCCCACGACCGCTCTGGTCACCGCGTTTGACATCATCTTCTTCTGGGTCGCGCGGATGATCATGATGGGGCTGAAATGCATGGGGGAGGTCCCCTTCCACCAGGTCTATATCCACGCCCTGGTCCGGGATCCGGAGGGGCAGAAGATGTCCAAGTCCAAGGGGAACGTCATCGATCCCCTCGTCGTGATCGAGCGGTACGGCGCCGACGCCCTGCGATGTACCCTCACCGCCCTGATTGCCCAGGGACGAGATGTCAGGCTCTCGGAAGAACGGATCGAGGGCTACCGGCACTTCTGCAACAAGATCTGGAACGCCTTTCGCTTCGTGGGTCTCCATCTCAGTCCGGACGATGCCGAGGCCCTCGGGAGGGAAGGGCCGCCGCCACCCGCGGACCTCGCCGATCGGTGGATCGTAAGCCGTCTGCAGGAGGTGATTGCGTCGGTGACCCAGGCGCTTGAGACCTTCCGGTTCAGCGATGCCACCTCCCACCTCTATCAGTTCCTCTGGCACGAGTACTGCGACTGGTATCTGGAGTTCGTCAAGGTCAGGCTCACCACGGACGGAGACCAGGGAGCGGCCAGGACCGGCCGTCTCCTCCTGGCCCATGTGCTGGAGGTGTCGCTCAGGCTGCTGCATCCCATCATGCCCTTTATCACCGAGGAGATCTGGCAGTATCTGCCCCATCCGCCGGGAGCTCCCTCGAGCGTGATGATCGCCCCCTGGCCCGTGTCAGAGCCGTCCCGTGTTGATCCCGAGGCCGTGCGGAAAATGGACCGGGTCATGGCCGTGATCCGGGCCATCCGGAATATCCGATCCGAGGTGCGAATTCCACCCAATGCCTCGCCGACGGTGCTGGTGAAGATCGGGCAAGAGGAGGATGCGTCACTCCTCGCAAGCGCTGAGACCTACGTTCGGCAGTTAGCCCGGGCGAGAGAGGTGCGGGTCGGGCGGACTCTCAAGCGGCCCCGCCGTTCAGCGGTAGCCGTGACTGCCGGGATGGAGATCTACATCCCCCTCGAGGGGCTGATCGATATGGCGGCGGAGGCGCAGCGCGTCGACCGGGAGCTTCAGAAGGTGGCGCACGAGCTCGAGCGGGTGAACCGCAAGCTCAGCAACAGAGACTTTCTCGCCCGGGCGCCGGCAGAGGTGGTGGCCAAGGAACGGGAGACCCAGCGGGAGTTGGGCGAGGCCTCGGAGAAACTTGCGAGGCACCTCGGCATGCTGCGAGATGAACGGTAGGGGCCGCTAACGCTAAGCTGTCAGCGGTCAGCCGTCAGCTGTCAGCAATTTCCGGAGGGGAAATGGTATCCGTGCGGACTGCCGATAGCTGACAGCCGACAGCTTCATGGTAGCTATGTTGCTCGCGATCGACATCGGCAACACCAACATCGTGCTCGGGCTCTTTCGGGAGCGGGAGCTCTTGCACCATTGGCGCGTCGGCACGCGGCGGGACGGCACAGCCGACGAGTACGGGATTCTTCTCAAGAATCTCTTCGAGGTGGTGGGGATCCATCCCTCCGCTGTGAGCGGCGTGATCATCGCATCGGTGGTCCCGCCGCTCCAGCCCGTCTTTGAAGAGTTGACCAACGCCCACTTCCGCTTGGCTCCGGTCGTGGTGGGACCCGGGATCCGGACCGGGATGCCCATCCTCTACGACAATCCGCACGAGGTGGGGGCGGACCGCATCGTGAATGCGGTCGCGGCCTATGAGACGTACGGCGGCCCGGCGATCGTGGTCGATTTTGGCACGGCCACCACGTTCGATGCGATCTCCGCAAAGGGAGAGTATCTCGGGGGCGTGATCGCGCCCGGAATCGGGATATCGGCCGAGGCCCTCTTTGAGCGGGCCGCCAAGTTGCCGCGGGTTGAAATCGTGCGCCCCAAAGCGGTCATTGGGAAGAATACCGTGGGCAGCATGCAGTCGGGCCTGTTCTACGGATATCTCGGTCTCGTGGACGGGATTGTGCGCCGGATGGTCCAGGAGATGGAGCGGGAACCAGCGGTCATCGGCACGGGCGGCCTGGCCCATCTGAT
>CAYSDK010000081.1:3584-5981 GCA_964429865.1 uncultured bacterium | reverse complement strand
CTTCCGTGGGGGATGAGGCGATGAAGATCACACGCCGAGAGGTGGAGCATGTGGCGAGGCTGGCCCGGCTGGGTCTTTCCGACGAGGAGATGGAGAGGATGCGGGCCCAGCTGGATGCGATCCTCACCTACATCGATAAGCTCAACCAGCTGGACACCCGTGAGGTCAAACCGACGTCCCACGTCATCCCGATGACCAATGTCCTTCGCGAGGATGTGGTCTCCCCGTCGCTTTCTCAGGATCAAGCCTTGGCCAATGCCCCCGATCGCCACGAGGCCTTCTTCCGCGTCCCCCGCATTTTGGAGGAGTAGTTCGTGGTTCATCATTGATGGTTCATGGCCAATGGGAAGATCTTCCCGGGGCGAGACGACCCTGTCCATGAACCCCGAACCCTGAACGGGTCTTCCGATGGAACTGACCGGCCTGACGATTCATGAACTGCAGGGACTGCTCCGGCGCCGGGAGGTGACCGCAAAGCAGGTCCTGATGGCTTTTCTCAAGCGGATTGCCCAGGTCGAGGGAAAGATCCAGGCGTACATGACCGTGACGGGCCTTGAGGGCCTCCGGGTGGCCTCCCGTCTGGATCGACGCCGCCAAGCGGGGGAGGATGTCGGTCCACTCGCCGGGATCCCACTCGCCATCAAAGACGTCATATGCACACAGGATGTTCCGACCACCTGCTCCTCCAAGATCTTGGACGGATTCATTCCCCCCTATGACGCGACGGTGATGAGGCGCCTCGACCAGGCCGGCATGGTGCTGCTCGGAAAGACCAATATGGATGAATTTGCCATGGGGTCGTCCACCGAGAATTCGGGCTACAAGGTCACCCGCAACCCTTGGGACTTGGATCGGGTTCCCGGAGGGTCGAGCGGGGGGTCGGCGGCGGCGGTGACGGCAGACCTGTGCGCCGGGGCTTTGGGCTCGGACACCGGTGGCTCGATCCGGCAGCCGGCAGCCTTCTGCGGGATCGTTGGAGTGAAACCCACCTACGGTCGCGTGTCGCGATACGGGCTCGTCGCCTTCGCCTCATCGTTGGATCAGATCGGGCCCATGACCAAGGACGTTCGGGATGCGGCGATCCTCTTGGGCGTCATCGCCGGTCACGATGCCTGCGACTCCACCTCGGTGAACGTACCTGTTCCGGACTACGCCGCCCAGTTGGGTCGCGAGGTGACTGGACTGAGGATCGGCATCCCGAAAGAGTACTTTATCGAGGGGACGGACCCCGAGGTGGAGACGGCCATCCGAGCGGCGATCAACGCCTTGGAGTCCCTGGGAGCCAAGGCAGAGTCCATCTCCCTTCCCCACACCGAGTACGCCGTGGCGACCTATTACTTGGTGGCGACGGCTGAGGCGAGCTCGAACCTGGCCCGGTATGATGCGGTCAAGTACGGGTTTCGCGCTCGCGAGGCGAAAGACGTCCTCTCCATGTACACGAAGAGCCGGCAGAACGGATTCGGTGCCGAGGTGAAGCGACGAATCATGCTCGGGACCTACGCCCTGAGCGCCGGCTACTATGACGCGTACTATCTGAAGGCCCTGAAGGTCCGGACCCTGATCCGGAAGGACTTCGAGGACGCCTTCAAGCGCTGCGAGGTCATCCTGACACCGACTGCACCGACCCCTGCGTTCCGTCTGGGCGAGAAGACTGACGATCCCCTCACCATGTATCTGTCGGATATCTTCACCATCTCCGCCAATCTGGCTGGGATACCGGGGGTCTGTCTCCCCTGTGGCTTTACACAGGCCGGGCTTCCCATCGGTCTCCAACTGCTCGGAAAGCCCTTTGATGAGACGACCCTGCTTCAGGTGGCTTTTGCGTACGAACAGGCCACAGAGTGGCACAGGCGCAAACCCCCCCTCTAGGAGGATGACCGACCGCCGACCACCGACGACCGAAAGAGCTTCCTGACGGTCATCGGACATCGGTCATCGGTCGTCGACGAGAGATGTTGTACTTCGCATACGGTTCGAATATGGAGCGGCATCATATGAAGCGGCGCTGCCGTTCCGCGAAGTTTGTGGCAGCAGCCACGCTTCGGGATTACGAGCTGAATTTCACCGGAACGTCCTCGATGTGGGGGGGCGGGGTCGCCGACCTCAATCCGGCGAAGGGGAAGGTCGTCGAAGGAGTCCTCTGGGAGATCACCCAGGCGGATCTCAAGGAGTTGGACGAATACGAAGGATATCCCAAGGTCTATGTCCGCCGAAACGTAGAGGTCGACACCCCCGATGGGCGGAAGATACAGGCCTTCGCCTACTTTATGGCGAGACCGGGCCTATACAAGGCACCCTCCCGTCGGTACCTGCGGCTTCTCGTGAGCGGGGCCGAGGAGCACGGCCTGTCCGACGCGTACATCATGAACCTTGAGGCGATCAGGACCGCTGGCTGAT
>CAYSDK010000081.1:0-3484 GCA_964429865.1 uncultured bacterium | reverse complement strand
GTGAGCGATGAATCGCGAACCAGAATACGAGGCGGTGATCGGGCTCGAGGTACATGCCCAGCTCCTCACCGCATCGAAGATCTTCTGTGGCTGCAGCACGCGGTTCGGGGAGGCCCCCAATTCCCAAACCTGTCCCGTCTGTCTCGGCCTGCCGGGGGTCTTGCCGGTCCTCAATAAGAAAGCGGTGGAGTTCGCTATTCGCACTGCGCTCGCTGTCCGTGGCTCGATCGCGGCCCACTCCGTCTTTGCCCGAAAGAATTATTTCTACCCCGATCTCCCCAAGGATTATCAGATATCCCAGTACGAGCTCCCCCTCAGCACTGGAGGGTTTGTCGAGATCAACAACAACGGGATGGCCAGGCGGGTGCGGATTCGGCGGGTTCATCTTGAGGAGGATGCGGGAAAGCTTCTCCACGCCGGGACCATGGATCGGGCGGAGTACAGCCTGGTCGATTTCAATCGGTGCGGCGTCCCGTTGATCGAGATGGTGACGGAACCGGACCTGCGTACGCCGGAGGCGGCGGCGGAGTTCTTAAAGGAGCTTCGGGCCACCCTCCAATATCTGGGGGTCTCCCAGGGGAACATGGAGGAGGGCAATCTTCGCTGTGACGCCAATGTTTCGGTTCGTCCGGCGGGCAGCACGGACCTCGGGGTGAAAACCGAGGTCAAGAACATGAATTCGTTTAAGAATGTCCAGCGGGCCCTGGAGTATGAGATCGAGCGACAGATCAGGCGTCTGAAATCGGGTCAACCGATCGTCCAGGAGACCCACCTCTGGGACGCCACGCAGGGGATCACACTCCCCATGCGGGGGAAAGAGGAGGCTCATGATTACCGCTACTTCCCCGAGCCGGATCTGGTCCCGCTCGAGATATCTCCCGCGTGGGTTGCGGAGA
Organism: uncultured bacterium; assembly: GCA_964429865.1. Classification (GTDB taxonomy): domain Bacteria; phylum Methylomirabilota; class Methylomirabilia; order Methylomirabilales; family CSP1-5; genus CSP1-5. Next base: position 2,588 of record CAYSDK010000081.1, on the reverse strand, counting down.
TCGCTGCGAGCCTGCCGGAATTCCCCGCCGAGCGGCGGCAGCGCTTTGTTCAGGTGTACGGGCTCCCCGAGTATGACGCGGCGGTGCTCACCGCCAGCAAGGCGCTGGCCGACTTTTTTGAGGAATGCACCCACCGCCACCGGGACGTCAAACTGGTGAGCAACTGGATCATGTCCGAGCTCTTGGGATACCTCAATCGGGAGGGAAAGGAGATCACCGAAAGTCCTGTGACTCCCGCCCAATTAGCCGGTCTCTTGAAGCTCATCCAAGAGGGAGTCATTAGCGGTAAGATCGCCAAGGTGGTCTTCGAGGAGATGTACCAGACGGGAAAGAGCCCTGAGGCCATCATCCGGGAGAAGGGACTGATCCAGATCACGGACCAGGAAGAGCTCGGGCGGATCGTCGATCAGGTGCTGGCCGAGAATCCTGGCCCCGTCTCCGACTTCAGGGGGGGAAAGGAGAAGGCCCTCACGGCATTGGTCGGGGCGGTGATGCGCGCGACGAAGGGGAAGGCCAATCCCCAACTCGTCAATGATCTGCTCCGGGAGAAGCTCGCCGGTGGGAAAGGCCACCCCGAGGAATGAAAAATGCGAATCGCGGTGATCACGCCCTACTACTACCCGTCCGTTCGCGGCAATGCGGTCACCGTAGGACGGATCGCGGCGGGTCTCCGCGAACGCGGGCATCAGGTCGAAGTCTTCTCGCTCGACGCGTTTGAAAATCCACGGGAAATTCCCTCGGCCATTCGGGTCTTTGATCCCGATCTTCTGCATGGGTTTCATGCCTTCATGACCGGAGAACTCGTCGTGAACGAGGCGACGGCGGATGACGTACCACCCCTGATGACCATCACCGGCACCGATGTCAACATTGATCTGTTTCATCCGGAGCGGCGCGAAGGGGTGGTGGACGTCCTGACTCGAGTACAGGGCATTGTCGTCTTTCATGAGAGTATCCGAAACAAACTGCTGCGGGAAGTCCCATGCCTGGATGGAAAGATTCGGGTCATTCGGCAAACGGTCGCCTGCGGTGATAAAACCGACAATTATCGGGCGCGGTGGGGGCTTGGCCCCCAGCATGTGATCTTCTTCTTCCCGGCGGGAATCCGTAGCGTGAAGAATCTCCCCTTTTGCATTCCGCCGCTCGCCCGGCTTCAGACCCGGTACCCAGACGTTCGCGCCGTCTACGCAGGTCCCATCGTGGAGGAAGAGGAGGGAAGGCGGCTGCTCAGCCTCCTTGCGGGCAACCGATGGGCCCGCTACCTCGGCGCGGTTCCCCACGAAGAGATCTGCAGCATGCTCCGGGTCGTGGACGTGGTGGTGAACTCCTCCCTCTCGGAAGGGGGGATGTCCAATGCCCTCCTCGAAGCCATGAGTCGGGGGGTGGCGGTCCTCGCCTCGGATATCGAGGGGAACCGATCGATCATCGTGGATGAGTTGGATGGTCTCCTCTTTGCCTCGGCAGAGGACTTTGAGCGTAAGGCCGCGCGTCTGATCCTCGATCCCGATCTGAGGCGACGCCTGGGGAGGCAGGCGCAGGCGAAGATCGAAAGGGAATTCTCCCGCGAGCAAGAGATCGACACCTACGAGGCGTTCTACCGTGACCTGCTGGGTGCCGGGGTGGAAGGTGGCGCCTAACCAGCGGTCGGGAACGGGCCACCCCGAGGGGGTCCCATGGATATTCGCGCGCTAGAGGTCTTCTGCAGGATCGTCGAGCTCAAGAGCTTTTCACGAGCCGCCGAGGCAGTGTATCTCACCCAGCCGACGGTGAGCGGCCATATCAAGGTGCTCGAAGAGTTCGTCGGGGTGAAGCTCTTGGACCGGCTGGGCCGTGAGGTGCTTCCGACGAAGGTGGGAGAGCTCCTGTACGGCTACGCCAAGCAGATCCTCGCCTTGAGGAACCAGGCCATCCAAGCCCTGGAAGAGTACAAGGGCTCCTTAAAGGGGCACCTCGTGATTGGCGGGAGTAACATTCCCGGCGAATACTTCCTGCCCACGCTGTTGGGTACCTTCAAGGCTCGGTACCCGGAGATCTCCATCACGCTCAGGATCGCCGACTCGCGGGAGATCGTCCGGGGGGTCCTGGAGGGGACGCTTGAGCTCGGCGCGGTGGGAGCGAAGTTTGACGATGGACAGCTGATCTACCTGAAGCTCTTGGAGGATGAGCTGGTGCTCGTCTTGCCGCCTGGGCACGCCTGGGCGAGCAAGCCTGTCGTCGCCCTGGAAGAGCTTGTCGAACAGCCGATGATCTTGAGAGAAGTGGGGTCCGGCTCGAGAAAGGTCTTCGAGGATGCGCTTCACGCCGCACGGCTCGACTCCAATGCCCTGGCGGTGGTGGCAGAGCTGGGGAGCACGGAGGCCATCCGCCAGGCGGTGAAGAGCGGCGCAGGAGTTTCGGTGATTTCACTCAGGGCTATCCAAGACGACCTGGACCGGGGAACGCTTCGGACCGTCCCCCTCGAAGGGATCAGACTCACTCGCGATTTCTATCTGGTCTATCACAAGAACCGCTCACGATCTCCCCTCTGTGAAGCCTTCGCCAATTTCCTCCTGGAATCGGTCAGTGCGAAACCCTCCGGGGGTTCCTGA
>CAYSDK010000080.1:0-6081 GCA_964429865.1 uncultured bacterium | reverse complement strand
GCTACAGCACCGGCGCCCACCTCCACTACGAAGTCCTCCTCAACGACCAGCCCCAAAACCCTCTGAAGTACGTCGTCGATGAGGGGCAGCGCGCGAATGTGATTCGGGGCCAATAGGCGCAGAGACCGCTCTCGATAGCTGAGAAAATCCCCCCGAGACAGTCGGGGGATTTTTTTTGGCCGGTCCTTTGCAGTTGATGGATGTGGAGGACTGTGTTAGCGTTAAAAGATTATTGCCGCTGGAAAAGGGAGAGAGCATGAGCCTCTGGAAGGCCGTGATCGGCAAGGTCATCGGGACCAAGAATCAGCGGGAGCTCAAGAGACTCCAGCCCCTCGTGGTTCAGGTCAATGCGCTCGAACCGGACCTGGAGAAGCTTCCGGACGCGGCCCTTGCCGCCCGGACTGCTGAGTTCAAGGAGAGGGTCGCGCGCGGGGCGGCACTCGACGACATCCTTCACGAGGCCTTCGCGACCGTCCGCGAGGTGGCCCGCCGCGTCCTCAACATGCGTCACTTTGACGTCCAGCTCATCGGTGGGGCCGTCCTTCACGAGGGGAAGATCGCCGAGATGGCGACCGGCGAGGGGAAGACCCTCGTGGCGACGCTGCCGGCCTATCTCAATGCGCTGCAGGGGAAGGGCGTCCATATCGTGACGGTGAATGACTACCTGGCCAAGCGGGATAGCCAGTGGATGGGGGCGATCTATCAGTTCCTGGGTCTGAGCGTGGGTCTGATCCAACACGAGATGAGCGATGCCGACCACAGCCGCGCGTACGCGGCCGACGTGACGTACGGGACCAACAATGAATTCGGGTTCGACTACCTTCGGGACAACATGAAGTTTTCCCTGGATGAGATGGTGCAGCGAGAGCTCCAGTACGCCATCGTGGACGAGGTAGATTCGATCCTCATCGACGAGGCCCGCACTCCCCTGATCATCTCCGGGGCCGCCGACGAATCGACCGAGCTCTATTACCAGATCGACCGGATCATTCCCCGCCTCAAGCGTGCGGCCACCATCGTGGGAGGGAAACTCGCTGAAGTCGAGGCGGTCCGGGCGGGGGACTACATCGTTGATGAAAAGACCAAGACCGTCGCCATCACCGAACAGGGGGTGGCCAAGGTCGAAAATCTGCTGGGGATCTCGAATCTGTACGACCCCAGCAACATTGACACTCTCCACCACGTCCAGCAGGGGCTCCGGGCCCACAACCTCTTCCAGCTTGATGTGGACTATGTCGTGAAGGATGGACAGGTGATCATCGTGGACGAGTTTACGGGCCGCATGATGCCCGGTCGCCGGTGGTCTGACGGGCTGCACCAGGCGGTGGAGGCCAAGGAGAAGGTCAAGATCGAGCGGGAAAACCAGACCCTGGCAACCATCACCTTCCAGAACTATTTCCGCATGTACGGGAAACTGGCCGGGATGACGGGGACCGCCGATACCGAGGCCGCAGAGTTCGCCCAGATCTATAACCTCGATGTGGTGGTCATTCCCGCGAACCGGCAGCTGGTCCGGACCAATTACGCCGATGTGATCTATCGAACCGAGCGGGAGAAGTTCGCGGCCGTCGTGGACGAGATCGTCGAGCTGTACGGAATGGGGAGGCCGGTCCTGGTGGGGACCACCTCGATCGAGAAGTCGGAGAAAGTCTCGACGCTGCTCAAGCGCCGCGGCGTCCCGCACCAGGTCTTGAACGCCAAATACCACGAGCGCGAGGCGGAGATCGTCGCTCAGGCCGGTCGGTACAAGGGGGTGACGATCGCGACCAACATGGCCGGTCGAGGGACCGATATCCTTCTGGGCGGCCACGCCCACTCCCTGGCCCGGGAGATGGTGAAAAGGCAGGAGACCCCGGAGGACGTGGATCCAGAGGAGATGGCCAAGGCGTTCGAGGAGGCGAAACGGATGCAGCAGTACGGACTCCTCGACTACGCCATTGACGCTCAGGCCTACGCCCGATGCCTGGCCACGGTCCGCCCCCTCTCGAGCGCCGAGCACGAGCGCGTCGTGCAAGTAGGCGGGCTGCATATCCTGGGGACCGAGCGGCATGAGGCCCGACGGATCGACAACCAGCTCCGGGGCCGGGCCGGCCGGCAGGGCGATCCCGGCTCGTCCCGCTTCTACCTCTCACTGGAAGACGATCTCCTGCGGATCTTTGGGGGCGAGCGGCTCCAGCGGATCATGGATAAGCTCGGCATGGAGGAGGGCGAGGTCATCGAACATGGCATGGTGACCAAGGCCATCGAGACGGCCCAGAAGCGCGTGGAGGCGCATAACTTCGAGATCCGCAAGCACCTCCTGGAATACGACGATGTGATGAACCGCCAGCGCCAGATCATCTATGGCGAGCGGCGGAAGATCTTCGAGGGCGAGAATCTCCGTGAGACCGTCCTCGATATGGCCGAGGAGGTCCTGCAGTCCCTGGTGGGCCTCTACGCCCATGGGGACACGTACCCTGAGGAGTGGGATCTCGGGGGCCTCTCCGAGGCGATGTATCGCCAGTTCGGTGTGGAGTACGCCGTCCCGGCCGAGGAGCTTCCGGAGCTGACGTTTGGCAATCTCCAGGCGGAGCTCTGGGACAAGGTCCGTGCAGCGTACGAACGGAAGGAGGAGCAATTCGGGACGGATCTCGTCCGCTACCTCGAGCGCGTTCTCATGCTTCAGGTGGTGGATGTCCAGTGGAAGGACCATCTCCTGGCCATGGATCACCTGAAGGAAGGCATCGGCCTCAGGGGGTACGGTCAGCGAGACCCGCTAGTCGAGTATAAGCGAGAGGGATTTGAACTCTTTGACGCCATGGTCGATCGGATCAAGGAGCAGACAGTCCAGTATCTCTTCCGTCTCCAGCCGACCATCTCGGAGGTCGCGACAGAGGTCTCTGCCGAGGCAGCGACCCCCTCCGGGGATGGCCGGACCGCCCCACGCGTTCGCAAGGACGCACCTCGTCCTGCCGCCAGGCAGTCCCTCAAACCCTCCGTCCCTGCTGCGGTGACCGCCAAGGCAGGCAAGATTGGCCGCAACGAGCCCTGCCCGTGCGGCAGCGGCAAGAAGTACAAGAAGTGCTGCGGCGTCTGACCTGCTGACTGACTCAATCCCTCAGCTCGTCAAACAGATTATTGAAGGCTTCGGCGAGCGTCGGGTGGGCGAAGATGGCGTCCCGCAGCGTGGTGTAGGGGACTTTCCCCATCATCGCAATCGACAGCATCGACATCAACTCGCCCCCTTCGACCCCCAGAACGGCACAGCCGAGGATTTCCCCGGTCTCGGCATCCACCACCGCCTTCATAAAGCCCCGCGGCTCATCCATTTCGAGGGCGCGGGCCACATAGCTCATGGGCATCTTGGCGATGCGGATTCGCCGTCCCTGGGCGCGGGCCTCGGCCTCCGTCATCCCGACGCGGCCGAGTTGCGGGTCGATATATACCGTGTACGGGACGAGGCGGCCGGTCGTGGTGGCATTGCCGCCGTCGAGGAGGTTCACCTTGATGATGCGAAAATCGTCGTATGAGATGTGGGTGAAGGCGGGTCCGCCCTTGACGTCTCCCAGCGCGTAGATCCCCGGCACGTTGGTTTCGAGTCGCTCGTTCACCGGAATATTGCCGCGCTTGTCCGTTGTGATGCCCGCCGCGGTCAGGTTGAGTGCCTCCGTGTTGGGGGCCCGGCCGGCTGCCACCAGGAGATGGGAACCGCTCAGCGTCCGCTCGCCCGCCGGACCGCTGACCGTAAGCCGGACGGTCCCGCCACCGTCCTTCGCGACGCGAACGGCCTGCGTCTCCAACAACACCTCGATGCCGTCTTCGCGGAGGATCTTGGCGACTTCCTCGGCTACATCCGCGTCCTCGCGGGCGAGCAACTGTTTGCCGCGCTGGACGACCGTGACCGGGCTCCCGAATCGCCGGAACATCTGGCCGAACTCCAACCCGATGTAACCTCCCCCGAGCACGAGGAGGTGATTTGGGAGCACGTCGAGCTCCATGATCGACGTGGAATCGAGGACCGGGACACTGTCGAGGCCGGGTAGGGGAGGGCTTTCCGGTCGGCCACCCGTGTTGATGAAGATGGTGTCGGCGGTGAAGTGGCGGGTTTCGCCGTTCTGCAGGCGCACCGCCGCGGATTTCGGGCCGCTGAAGCTCGCCTCGCCGAAGATGAGCTCTAGGTTCTTCGTGTTCTGGAGGTGTCGCTGGCTGCCGTTGCGGAAGCTCTCGACGATGCCCTGCTTGCGCCGCCGCACCTCGGCCATATTCACCCGCACCCCGTTCGGATGGACCCCGTAATCCGCCGCCCGTTGAGCGAGATAGGCCACTCGCGCGCTGGCCACCATCGTCTTCGTGGGTGTGCACCCCACATTGATGCAGGTCCCGCCGACGTGCTTTCGCTCGATGATGACCGTCTTCCACCCCGCCTCGGCGAGGGCAACCGCGAGGGGTTTGCCCGCCTGGCCGGTCCCGATGATGATGGCGTCGTATCGTTCCGGTCCCCCTGTCGTCGGTGCCATGGCTCGAAACCTCCCCGTCTTTACGATGCCTTTTTGAGTTTCATCTCCAAGTACCCTTTGAGCGCCACACCGTTGTTGCACCTGGAGTCTCGGGCACTGTACACAAGCGTCACAGCCCCCGTGCGCGCCGCCTCGAGGATGGGACCCCACGCCTCGGGACGCCGGTCGAGTTCCGCCGCGTACCGACGACGGAATTCATCCCATCGATGGGGATCGTGGGCGAACCAGCGCCGCAGAGTATCGCTGGGGGCGACCTCCTTTACCCAGGCATCCAGGGAGAGCCTCTCCCGCTTGATGCCTCTGGGCCAGAGCCGGTCTACCAGGAAACGTCGGCCATCCTCCCGGCGCGCCAGCTCGTAGACTCGTTTCACCCGAATCCTTCTACTACGCCTGGTCATCCGCCGCTCTGCTGCAGCAACTTGGCCACGAGGCCGGTCCAGCCGGTCTGATGGCCGGCGCCGACCCCGGCACCGGTATCGCCGTGGAAGTACTCGTAGAAGAGGACGAGATCGCGCCAGTGTGGATCGGTCTGAAACTTTCCTGAGCCTCCGTGAACGGGTCGCCGCCCATCCGCTGTGCGGAGGAAGATCCGGGTCAGGCGCCGGGAAATCTCGCCTGCCACCTCCCACAGGGTTGCCATCCGGCCCGAGCCGGTGGGGCACTCGACCTTGTAGTCGTCGCCGAGGTAGAAATGGAACTTCTGAAGGGATTCGATGATCAGATAGTTCACCGGAAACCAGATCGGCCCTCGCCAGTTAGAGTTGCCGCCAAAGAGGCCGGTGCTCGATTCGGCCGGCTCATAGTCCACCCGGTGCTGGACCCCGCTGACCGTCAACGTGTACGGGTGATCCCGATGGGACTGGGAAAGCGCCCGGATCCCGTATGGCGACAGGAATTCCCGCTCATCGAGCATCAGCTTCAGCACGCGGCGCAGTCTGTCGGGCGTGACGACGGAGAGCAAGCGCCGCTCCTCCTGCCCCGGGGTTCTCATGCACGCGACATTTTGGATCAGCTCAGGTCGCTGGTCAATGAACCACTCCAGGCGCCGCTTGAAGCCCGGCAGGCGGTTCAGCAGTTTCGGCTCCAGTGTCTGCACGGCGAACAAGGGGATCAGCCCCACCATCGAACGCACCTTCAGGGGAAAGTGTTGCCCGTCCGGCAGGTGCAGGACGTCGTAGTAGAACCCGTCCTCGTCATCCCATAGCGCGATGTCCTCCCCGCCGCGACGGTTCATGGCGTCGGCGATATAGATGAAATGCTCCCAGAACTTGCTGGCCACATCCTCGTACGCGGGATCCTCCCGCGCCAGCTCCAGCGCGATCGCCAGCAGGTTCAGGCAGTACATCCCCATCCAACTCGTCCCGTCCGACTGCTCGATGTGGCCGCCGGTCGGAAGCGGCGCGCTCCGGTCGAACACCCCGATATTATCGAGCCCCAGAAAACCTCCCTGGAAGACGTTTTTCCCTTCAGCATCCTTGCGGTTGACCCACCAGGTGAAGTTCAACAGCAGTTTATGGAAGACCTTCTGGAGGAAGTCCCGATCGCCTTTCCCTCGGCGCTTCTTGTCGATCTTGTAGACGCGCCA
>CAYSDK010000079.1:2358-6157 GCA_964429865.1 uncultured bacterium | reverse complement strand
GAGCCACGATGCCTCGCACGGAATTTGACATCATCGTCGTTGGCGCGGGACACGCCGGCTGTGAGGCGGCGTTGGCCTCCGCCCGTCTGGGCTGTCGGACCCTCCTCATCACGTTGGACCTCGAGACCATCGCCCACATGCCGTGTAGCCCCTCAGTCGGTGGGACCGCAAAAGGCCAGCTCGTCCGCGAACTTGATGCGCTGGGAGGCGAGATGGCCCGCGTGACGGACCGGAGCGGGACGCAATTTCGAATCCTGAATGCCTCCAAGGGCCCGGCGGTCCGGTCCTCGCGGGCCATGTGTGACAAACGGGAGTACCATCTGGTCATGCGAGGAGTCCTGGAGAAGCAGCAGGGATTGGATCTCCGGCAGGGGCGGGTGGAGCGCCTTGTCGTGGAAGGGGGGCGCGTCGTCGGGCTCGTTGACCACGAGGGGACCTTCCTCAGGGCCCAAGCCATCCTGATCACGGCCGGGACATTTATGAAGGGCCTCATCCACATCGGCTTCACCAACTTCTCCGGCGGACGGATGGGGGAGCGACCATGCCACACCCTGTCCGACTCCCTTCGGGAGCTTGGCTTTGCGCTGGGGAGATTCAAGACCGGCACCCCCCCCCGCCTCAAGCGGGACTCGCTCGACCTTGACCGGATGGAGCGCCAGGAGGGCGATGTCCGGCCACGCCCCCTGTCCTACGCCACGACGGGGCTCGAGGTCTCTCAGGTTCCCTCTCACATTACCTACACCACGGCGAGGACGCACGAGATCGTCCGAAAGAATCTAGACCGCTCTGCGCTCTACGGTGGGGCCATCAAGGGGACCGGGGCCCGCTACTGCCCGTCGCTGGAGGACAAGGTGGTCCGCTTCTGTGACAAGGAGCGGCATCAGGTGATCGTGCAACCCGAAGGACGCGACTCTGAGGTCTTCTATCCGGGCGGCCTGGGCAATAGCATGCCCTTTGAGGTGCAGGCAGAGCTGGTCCGCTCCGTGCCCGGGCTGGAACACGCGGAATTTCTACGGCCCGCCTACGCCATCGAGTACGACTTTTTGCATCCCAATCAGCTCCAGCTCACTCTGGAGGCCAAGCGGGTGCAGGGGCTCTACACCGCCGGACAGATCAATGGGACCTCCGGCTACGAGGAGGCGGCGGCCCAGGGGTTCTGGGCCGGGGTGAACGCCGCCCTCAAGATCCAGGAGGCTCCTCCCTTTCTCCCCGACCGCTCCGAGGCCTACATGGCAGTCCTGGTGGACGATCTGGTGACCCGCGGTACCAACGAACCGTATCGCATGCTCACCTCCCGGGCCGAATATCGCCTGCTGTTACGGGAGGACAATGCCGATCTGCGCCTGATGGAGCACGGCTACCGCCTCGGGTTGATTTCGCGGGAGCAGTATGAGCGCCTGGAGGAGAAGCGGCGGAAGATCCAGGAGGTCACGGAACGGATCACGAGGCGAAGGCTCTATCCGACCCCGCGCGTGAATGGGGTGCTCTCCCGCCTCGGCACCGCCCCGCTTCAGGAGGTGGCCCCGATGGCGCAGGTCCTGCGACGGCCGGAGGTTCGTTTTGCGGATCTGCTCCTGATGGATGACGGGATGGAACCCGAGGAGCCGGAGGTGACGTATCAGGTCGAGGTCCAGCTCAAGTACCAGGGGTACATCGAGCGGCAGTTTCAGGAGGTGGAAAGGTTCAAGCGGCTCGAGGCGAGGCGGATTCCCGAGGATGTGGATTACGACGCGATTCCCAGCCTCTCCAATGAGGTACGGGAGAACCTCAGGGCCGTCCGTCCGACATGCGTCGGACAGGCCTCCCGCATCTCTGGCGTGACGCCCGCCGCGATCTCCATCCTCCTCGTCTACCTCGAGCGGCTCCGTCACCGCTCGAGAGCTGTCAGCTGTCAGCCCTCTGCGCACAGTGCTGAGGACTGAGGACTGAGCCGGAGAACAGGACTGAGGACTGAGTGCTGAGGTTCGAGCCTCAGTCCTTATACCTCAGTCCTCATGGCTGCCCTTGGCTCAGTCGTCATCGCTCGGTCCTGACGTGGCTGGAGAAAAGCATGCCGGCCAATCTCACCCCGCAGTATCTCGATGCCGAAAAGCGATACCGCCAGGCGAAGCAGCCTACAGAAAAGATCCGGGCCCTCGAAGAGATGCTGGCCCAGATCCCCAAGCACAAGGGGACCGAGAAGCTCCAGGCGGATATCAAGCGGCGGATTGCCAAGCTCAAGCTCGACCTCGAGCGGCGGCCGGCGACCAAACGAGGCGCCGGGATCTTTGTAGAGAGGGAGGGGATCGGTCAGGTGGTGCTGGTGGGCGGGCCCAACGTGGGGAAGTCTGCCCTGGTGCGCCGCCTCACCAACGCCCGGCCGGAGGTGGGGGACTATCCCTTCACAACCAAGAAACCGCTCTCCGGGATGCTCGAGTTCGAGAACGTAAAGATCCAGCTCGTGGACCTGCCGCCGTTGGCGCTCGGCATGGTCGAGGGATGGGTCCTGGGTCTTGTCCGGAACGCTGATCTCATCCTCTGGGTGGTTGATCTCGGATCTGATGACCTCCTGGAGCAGGTGGAGACAATCGAGCAGATGCTCGGGCAAGCCAAGATCCTTCCCCGAGGAGCACGGGAGAAAGTTGAGATCACCGAGCCGGGGCAGGTCGTGAAACGGATGCTCATGGTAGCGAACAAGGCGGACCTCCCCGGGGCAACGGATCGCTTCCGACTCCTCGAGCAGCACTGGGGAGGACGTGTTCCGTTCCTGATGGTCTCGGCGCTCGCTGGGACCGGTCTGGACAGGATCGCGCCGGTGATCTACGAGGCCTTGGAGGTGCTCCGGATCTACACCAAGCCTCCAGGGAAGGCGGCGAACCGTTCCCAACCGGTAGCCCTGCCCAGGGGGAGCACCCTCCTTCATGCGGCCGAGGCCGTCCATAAGGATTTCTCCGTCAAGCTGAAGTTCGCTCGGGTCTGGGGGGCCGGCAAATTCGACGGGCAGAAGGTCCACCGGGAATACTTGGTGCAGGAAGGGGACGTCATCGAATTCCACATCTGAAGCAGCAGTCAGCAATCAGCTGTCCGCTGTCAGCAAGTTGCAGTTCGTGCTGACTGCTGATAGCTGACGGCGGATAGCGTCCTTTTGACCGTCGGAGGCGAACGTGAGCTTTGCGGAGTCGCTTTGGAAAAAGGCAGAGCCGATCTGGCACAGGACGCTCCATCACCCCTTTGTCCGAGGAATCGGTGACGGGACGCTCGCGGTTGACATGTTCAAGTTCTATGTCCGCCAGGACTACATCTTTCTCATCGAATACAGCCGGGTCCTGGCCCTGGCGGGGGCCAAGAGTCCTGATCTCGCGACGATGGAGAGATTCGCCGAGCTGCTCCACGCAACGCTCCACACCGAGATGGCCCTGCACCGGGCATTTGCCGAGAAATTCGGGATCAGCCGCCATGAGCTGGAGCAGACGAAAGCGGCGCCGACGACCGTCGCGTATACGCGACACCTCCTGCAGGTGGCGGCGCTCGGAAGCCTCGGGGAACTCATCGCCTCGCTCGTCCCCTGCCAGTGGGGGTACAGCGAGATCGGTGCCGTCCTCGCCAGGCAGGGAGAGCCCAGGAATCAGCCGCTGTATGGCGAGTGGATCCGGACCTACGCCTCACCGGAGTTCGCTGCCCTGGCTCAGTGGATCCGGGCCCTCCTCGACACGATGGGCGAAGACGCGGGAGGGCAGGAACGGGCCCGGATGGAGGAGCATTTCCTGCTCAGCGCCCGGTACGAGCACGCCTTTTGGGACATGAGCTGGCGCATGGAGGC
>CAYSDK010000079.1:0-2258 GCA_964429865.1 uncultured bacterium | reverse complement strand
GCTGATAGCGGCCAGCTGACGGCTGACAGCTTGCCGAAGAGGAGGGAGATGGAGCGGCGGCATACGCTGACAGAGTGGCAGGTGCTCAAAAGATCGATCGCCTTTTCCTGCCCGTGGTATGAGATCGCCCACGAAAGGATCCGGCTCCCCACCGATCATGTCATCGACTACTACTCCATCACGATCCCTCCATCCGTGATGGTGGTCCCGGTGACTGCGGACGGGCGGATCGTCCTCCTCCGCCAGTACCGATATCCCACGAGATCATGGAGCTACGAGCTTCCAGGGGGCAACACGCGCGGCAAGTCCCCCCTGGCGACCGGGAGGCAGGAGCTGTTCGAGGAGACCGGCTACCGCGCAGGGCGATGGACGCGCCTGGGGTTCTTTCACCCCTACTCGGGGATGAGTGACGAGGTCTGTTACGTCTATCTCGCCAGGGATCTCACACCTGGCAGGCAGCGCCTGGAGGAGCGAGAGTTCATTCAGGTGATCACCATGCCGATCCGCGAGGTGTTCCGACGGGCGGTGCGCAATCGCATCCGGGACGGCATGACCCTGGCGAGTCTTCTCCTGGCCGGATCCCACCTGAAAGGAAGGCCCCGGTGAAGATCGGCGAGTATCTGTTCCGTCAGATCAAGGCGCGAGGGGTGGATCACATCTTTGGAATTCCCGGAGACTTTGCCATCCCCCTCTGGCGGGCCCAACAGGCTGCGGGCCTTCAGCCGGTCGTGGTGACCCATGAGCCCTCTGCAGGCTTCGCCGCCGATGCCTATGCGAGACTGCGTGGCCTCGGGGTGGCCCTCGTCACCTTCGGTGCCGGCGGCCTCAACATGGTGAACGCCATCGCCCAGGCCTACGCCGAGCGCTCGCCGGTCCTGGTGGTTAGCGGGGCACCTGAGATCAAGGGCCGGGATCTCGACGCGCTCTTGCATCACCGGGTCAAGACCTTCGACTCCCAGTTGAATGTCTTCCGCGAGGTGACCGTGGAGGCCTTGGCGCTTCACGACCCCAGCACCGCCATGGCCACCATCGATCGGTTGCTGGCCACGATCCTCGAGCGGAAACGCCCCGGATACCTGGAGGTCCCCAGGGACATGGTGGAGATGGCCGGCCGCGCCTCGGGAAGCAGGGTGAGGGCGAGGCAGCCGGGGAAGGCGGCCGTTGAGGAGGCCATGGCCGAGGTGGTGGCTCGCCTCAACCGGAGCGCGCGACCTGTCATCTACGCCGGAGTGGAGATCGAGCGCTTCGATCTCAGGGAGAAGCTCATCGCCTTGGTGGAAAAGCTGAACGTCCCTATTGTCACCTCTCTGGAGGGCAAGACCGTCTTTCCGGAGAATCACCCCCACTTTGTCGGCCTCTACATGGGCCAGGTGGGATCGAACGTCGCCCGGCAGATGATCGAGAGAGCCGACTGTGTCCTTATGTTGGGCGCCTTCCTGACCGATGTGAACACCGGCGTCTTTACGGCCAAGATAGACCGGGCGAAGCTCATCTCGGCGTCGTCCGAGGAGGTGGTGGTAAGTTATCACCGCTACACTGAAGTGGCTCTGGTGGACCTCATCGACTATCTCCTCACCTCTCTGGAGGTACGATCTCATGCTTTCTCCGGGGTGGTCCAGCCCCGAAAGCCCAAGAGGCGCCTGGGGGAGCGGCTGCATTCCCTGACCATCATCGAAGAGATGAACCGTTTCCTGGAGCCGGGGCGGTATATCGTCGTGTCAGATGTGGGGGACTGCCTCTACGCCAGCGTCGATCTCAGGACGGATCACTTCCTCGGGCCCGGATATTACAACAGCATGGGCTTTGGGGTGCCCGCGGCCCTCGCGGCGGCCTTGGCCGTGCCGGAGCGGCGGGCCATCGCCTTCGTCGGTGACGGGGGATTTCAGATGACGGGAATGGAACTCGCCACGGTGCGGCGCCTTCGCCTCAACCCGATTGTCATCCTCTGGAATAATGGCTGCTACGGGACCTTACAGGCCATCGCCGGTCGCCAGAAGTATTTTGACCTGCCCTCGTGCGACTATGTGGCGTTGGCCCGGTCTCTGGGGGGGGATGGGGTGCGGGTCAAGACGCGGCAGCAGCTCCGTCAGGCCCTGGAGCAGGCCAGGAGGCGCCAGACCTTCTTTCTCATCGACGCGATGCTGCCCTCCGATCGGATGTCACGCACCTGGCAGCGGATTGCTGCCGAGGTGCGATCCCGCATTCGCCCCTGAAAAACTCCCTGCCGGCAAGAAGAAAGAGCAGCACCCTCGGCCCCT
>CAYSDK010000078.1:2544-6199 GCA_964429865.1 uncultured bacterium | reverse complement strand
AGGCGCTCGGCAAGTGCGACGACCGGAGGGACCCCGATGCCTCCCGCCACCAGGAGGGCCGTGGTGAGGCTCTGAGGGACCCGGTAACCGTTCCCCAAGGGGCCTAAGAAGTCGACGCGATCTCCCCGCGTGAGCTGAGAGAGGGCGGTTGTTCCCTTCCCGATCACCTTATACAGGATCTCGACCACGGTCTTCCCGCTCGTGGCTTGCCTTCCGGGGCGTTGGACTCGCAGGATGCTGTAGGCCCTTGGCAGGAAGGGGTCGAGCGATCCCGAGGGCTTCACCATGACGAACTGTCCCGGCTCAAAGACCAGGCGGGGCGAGGTGAAGCGCTGGAGGTAGTAGTCTCCGTGGAGCCTGCGGAGCGAATCCACCTCAGCGTGCATGGCCCCCCTCGACTCCTTTGCTGTTGTACTCCTGCAACGTCTTCACCTGGAGACCTTCCGCTCTGAGGGCTCGGATCCCCTGGACCGCCGCATACGCCGCTGCCATGGTCGTAAAGCAGGGGATCCCTTGGTTGATGGCGGTCCGCCGGATGGAGTAGGAATCGAGCCGCGAAGTGCGACCCTCGGGGGTGTTGACCACCAGGACAATCTCCCCGCTCTTCATCCGGTCGACGATGTGGGGGCGGACTCCTTCGGTTACCTTGTACACACGCTCTGCGGCGACGCCCCCCTCCTCGAGGCAGCGCGCCGTGCCCTCCGTGGCCAGGATGTGAAAGCCGAGGTCGGCGAACGCCTGACCGAGCCGGGGAAGGTTGGGTTTGTCCGGATCCCGCACGCTGAGGAAAACCTTCCCCTGAAGCGGCAACGTCCCGCTCGCCGCGATCTGGGACTTGGCGAAGGCGCGGCCGAAGTCTCGATCGATCCCCATCACCTCGCCCGTGGACTTCATCTCTGGGCCGAGGATGACATCGACCCCGCTGAATTTCACGAAGGGGAGCACCGCCTCCTTTACGGCCACGTGGTTCAGGCGTGGCTCCCGGGTGAATCCGAGCTCTTCTAACGTCATACCCGCCATGACCTTTGTGGCCAACTTGGCCAGGGCGACCCCCGTTGCCTTGCTGACGAACGGGACCGTCCGGGAGGCCCGGGGGTTCACCTCCAGGACATAGACGGTGGAGTTCTTGATGGCGAACTGGATGTTGATAAGGCCCACCACCTGAAGCTCCAGGGCTAACGCGATTGTCTGTTCCCGGATCTCGTCGAGGGTCTTGGCCGGCACTGACCGCGCCGGCAGGGAGCAGGCGGAGTCTCCCGAATGGATCCCCGCCTCTTCAATGTGCTCCATGATGCCGCCGATCACGACCCGACGGCCATCCGCGATCGCATCCACGTCCATCTCGATGGCATCTTCCAGGAACTTGTCGATCAGGACCGGATGTTCGGGAGAGGCCTGAACGGCCCGCTCCATGTATCCCACGAGGCTCGCTTCATCGTAGACGATCTCCATGGCCCGTCCCCCGAGGACGTAGGAAGGGCGGACCAGCACGGGATAGCCGATCTGCCTGGCGATCCGGGTCGCCTCAGTCACGGAGATGGCTGTGCCGCTCGGGGCCTGGTTGAGTCCGAGCTGGTTGAGAAGTTGCCGAAATCGCTCCCGGTCTTCCGCGCGGTCAATGGCCTCCGAGGAGGTGCCCCAGAGGCGGACGCCGAGTCGCTGCAACGGGACGGCGAGCTTGAGCGGGGTCTGGCCGCCGAACTGCACGATGACACCGTCCGGTTGCTCGCGGTCCAGGATGTTCAGGACATCCTCGAGCGTGAGCGGCTCGAAGTAGAGCCGGTCGGAGGTGTCGTAATCGGTCGAGACCGTCTCGGGGTTACAGTTCACCATGATGGCCTCGTACCCCAGCTCCTTGAGGGCAAACGCGGCGTGGACGCAGCAGTAGTCGAATTCGATGCCCTGGCCGATCCGGTTGGGGCCCGAGCCCAGGATGACGACCTTTTTCCGGGTCGTCGGATTGGCCTCGCACTCCCGCTCATACGTGGAGTAGAGGTAGGGGGTGAAGGCCTGGAATTCGGCGGCGCAGGTGTCCACCATCTTGAAGGTGGCCTGGATGCCCAGCTTGCGTCGGGCGTCCCGGATGGTGAGTTCATCGGAGCCGGTCAGTTGGGCCAGCCTCCGGTCGGCGAACCCCATCGCCTTGGCGGCGCGCAACCTCTCGGGGCTTAGCAGGCGCAGGAGGGTCTTGGACCCGGTCTGTACTATGTCTTCTTCCATCTCGACGATCTCACGGATGTTCTCCAAGAACCACGGGTCGATCCGGGTCAGTTCATGAACCTCTCGTACGTCCATCTTGAGACGGAAGGCATCGGCGATGTAGAAGAGGCGTTCCCAGGTGGGGACACGGAGCCGCTCCCGGACGGCCTCCCGCCAGGCCTCGCCGCTCATCTCGGTGAGCCGTGAGCCGCGGGCCGCGCACCGGCTCTCCAGGCCGTAGATATCTATCTCCAGCGAGCGGATGGCCTTCTGGAGGGCCTCCTTGAAGGTGCGACCAATGGCCATCACCTCGCCTACCGACTTCATCTGGGTCGTTAACGTTTCATCCGCCCCCGGGAACTTCTCAAACGCAAAGCGGGGGAGCTTTACCACGCAGTAGTCCAGCGTCGGCTCGAAGCAGGCAGGCGTGGATTGGGTGATGTCGTTTTTGATCTCGTCGAGGGTATAGCCCACCGACAGGAGGGCGGCGATCTTGGCGATGGGGAAGCCGGTCGCCTTGCTGGCCAGAGCTGAGGACCGGGAAACCCTGGGGTTCATCTCGATCACGACCAGTCGGCCATCGGTGGGTCCGACGGCGAACTGGATGTTGGAGCCGCCGGTCTCCACGCCGATCTCCCGGATGATGGCGATGGCCGCGTCCCGCATGATCTGGTATTCCTTATCGGTGAGGGTCTGCGCGGGGGCGACGGTGATGGAGTCTCCGGTGTGGATTCCCATCGGATCGAAGTTCTCGATGGAGCAGACGATGACCACGTTGTCCTTCCGGTCCCGCATCACCTCCAGCTCGAACTCTTTCCACCCGATGACGGACGCCTCGATCAGGACCTGATGGACCGGGCTCGTGCTGAGGCCCCACTGGACGTGCTCCTGGAATTCCTCCCGGTTGTAGGCGATGCTGCCGCCGGTCCCGCCCAGGGTGAACGAGGGACGGATGATAGCGGGAAAGCCGACCCGCTCGATGATCGCATCGGCCTCCTCGATCGACCGGGCGTATCCGCTCTGCGGCACCTCGAGCCCGATCCGGGCCATGGCCTGTTTGAACAGATCCCGATCCTCGGCCTTCTTGATCGTCTCGAGGGGCGCCCCGATCAGCTCCACCTGGTACTTGTTCAGGATGCCGCTTTCGCCGAGCGCCAGGGCGAGATTGAGTCCGGTTTGCCCCCCGAGGGTCGGGAGGAGGGCATCCGGGCGCTCCCGCTCGATGACCCGTTCCAGGATTTCGGGTGTCAGCGGTTCCACATAGGTGCGGTGGGCCATCTCCGGATCGGTCATGATGGTGGCAGGGTTCGAGTTGACCAGGACGATCTCGAACCCCTCCTGTCGCAGGACCTTGCAGGCCTGCGTCCCGGAGTAGTCGAACTCGCACGCCTGGCCGATGATGATCGGCCCAGACCCGATAATCAGGATCTTCTTGATGTCCGTGCGCTTCGGCATC
>CAYSDK010000078.1:0-2444 GCA_964429865.1 uncultured bacterium | reverse complement strand
GTGGTGATCTCGCCTCGTTGACGGACCCGCGACCGCTCGATCCCGGGAAGCTCCACCGCCTGTGGCGTTCTGTGCCCTCGCTCCATCAAGGCGACAAAACGGTCAAAGAGGTATCGCGAGTCATGGGGACCCGGCGAGGCCTCGGGGTGGTACTGGACCGAGAAGATGGGGAGTCGCGTGTGCCGCATCCCCTCGACGGTCCCATCGTTCAGGTTCACGTGCGTCAGTTCCACCTCCCCACCCGGGATCGAGTCGATGTCGACGGCAAAGCCGTGGTTCTGGGTGGTGATCTCGACCTTCCCGGTGTGAAGCTCCTTGACCGGATGGTTCGCCCCATGATGGCCGAACTTGAGCTTGTACGTCCGACCGCCCAGGGCGAGACCCAGAATCTGATGCCCGAGACAGATCCCGAAGATCGGTCTTCTTCCGATGAGCCGCCGCGTGGTCTCAATCAGGTACGTCACTCCCTCCGGGTCGCCGGGACCGTTGCTGAGAAAGATGCCGTCTGGATTATAGGCCAGGATCTCGTCAGCGGTGGCGAAGGCCGGGACGATGAAGACATCGCAACCAGCGCTCACCAGCTTTCGAAGGATGTTGTACTTGATCCCGCAGTCGATGGCCACCACCTGGTAGCGCGCCTGAGGACTGAGGACTGAGGACTGAGCGGCAAAGAGATCGAGCTGCTCTTTCCTCGCCTCGGGGCTCATGGCTCGTACCTCGTCCGCGTAGCCGTGGGGCCAGCGCCACTCCCCCTCCCACCATCGGAACGGCTCAGTGCAGCTCACTTCCTTGACGAGATCGCGCCCGATGAGACCTGGAGAAGATCGGGCCTTCTCGACGAGGCTTGCGGGAGAAAGGTCGATCGTGGAGATCACGCCCTCCATGGCGCCCTGATCCCGGATGTGCTTGGTCAGGGCGCGCGTGTCGATCCCCTGAATCCCCACAATCCTCCGCTCCTTGAGGTAGGCGTCGAGCGTCTGGGCCTTGCGCCAGTTGCTGGGGTACGGGCATCCTTCCTTGACGATAAAGCCTTCCACAAACGGGCGTCGGGACTCGATGTCCTCGGGGTTGATCCCGTAATTGCCGATGAGAGGGTAGGTCATGCAGACGATCTGCCCCTTATACGAAGGGTCCGTCAGGACCTCCTGATAGCCGGTCATGGCCGTGTTGAAGACTACCTCGCCGACACACTCCCCCTCCGCGCCGAAGGAGGTGCCCTCAAAGACGGTGCCATCCGCCAGGGCGAGGATCGCGGGCTTCATGTCGCCTCCCACACCACCTGCCCGGCCACGATCGTCAATGCCGCTCTTCCTTTGAGCTTCCAACCGATGAAGGGCGTGTTCTTGCTCTTCGATTGGAGGGCCTGCTCTTCGGCGACCCATGCGTGGTCAGGGTCGACGATGGTAATGTCCGCATCCGCGCCGGGAGCGAGCGTCCCTTTATGCTTGAGCTTGAGGATCCGGGCTGGCGCCAGTGCCATGCGCTCCACGATCATGGCGAGCGTGAGGAGACCGGTATGGTAAAACTCGGTAAGGATCAGACCGAGGGCGGTTTCAAGCCCGACGATGCCGAAGGGGGCGTAATCGAATTCCATCTCTTTCTCGGCGCGGGCGTGGGGGGCGTGGTCGGTGGCGATCACCTCGATGGTGCCGTCGATGAGCGCCTCGCGGAGCGCCGCGACGTCCTCGACTGCGCGGAGCGGAGGATTCATCTTGGTGTTGGTGTGAAAGCCGCGGACGGCCTCGTCGGGGAGGATCAGGTGGTGTGGTGTCGCCTCGCCGCTGACCCGCATCCCCCGCCCCTTGGCCTCGCGGATGAGACGGATCGACTCTGCTGTGCTCACGTGACAGATGTGGAGGCGCGCCCCGGTGTACTCGCTGAGCAGGATGTCCCTTCCCACCATGACCGCCTCGGCGACAGACGGGATCCCCTTGAGCCCCAGTTCGGTGCTGACGCGCCCCTCGTGCATGACCCCCCCTGCGGAGAGGTGGAGGTCCTCACAGTGGGGGAGGAGGGGCACGTCGAACATGGTGGCGTACTCCATCGCTCGCCGCATCAGATCGGCATTCATCACCGGCTTGCCGTCATCGGAGAGGCCGACGCAGCCTGCCGCCACCAGCTCGCCCATCTCAGCCAGCTCCTGCCCTTGCTGGCCCTTCGATATGCATCCGATGGGGAGGACGTGCACGCGCCCCACCTTTTGGGCCTGCTCCAGGATGTACTCGGTGACCGACGCGGTATCGTTCACCGGCTCGGTATTCGGCATGCAGCAGATCGATGTGAACCCGCCCCGGGCGGCGGCCGCCGTCCCGGAGGCGATGGTCTCCTCGTCTTCTCGTCCCGGTTCCCGGAGATGCACATGCATATCGATGAGACCCGGGACCACGATCTTTCCCGTGGCATCAATCACCCGATCGACCTTCGGTACTGCGGGGTCGTCCTCC
>CAYSDK010000077.1:0-6223 GCA_964429865.1 uncultured bacterium | reverse complement strand
AGGGTGATGTCTCGCCGGGCGCCGGTGAGGATCTGGACCGTCGAGGGGACGAGGAGGGCGATCAGGATCACCAGGACGGCCAGGATGACGATGACCTCGATCAGCGTGAGTCCTTGTCCTCTCTTCTCTTGCCTTCCTGACCCCATCCGATCCTACCTCCGCGAGATCTGGCCGATCATCCCCCAGAGGGGGAGGAAGACCGACAGGGCGACGAAGAGGACCATGCCGGCCATCACGACGATGGCGGCCGGCTCGATGAGGGCGGTCGCCCGCTTCACACTCTCCTGGACCTCCCGATCGTAGTACTGCGACACCTTTTGCAAGCTCTCATCCATCTTCCCGGTGGTCTCGCCTGTCGCCACCATCTGGACCACCAGGGTCGGGACCACGCCGGTGCGTTTCAGCGCGGCCGAGAGGAGGGACCCCCCGATGACCTCCTCGCGCGCCTCCCCGATGGCCGCCTCGATCACCCGGTTCCCTGCCAGGCGCTCCACCACCTGCAGCGACTGGATGAACTCCACGCCCGCCGAGTACAGCACCGCGAGGTATCGGGCAAAGCGTGAGAGGGCGATGCGGCGGGCGATCCCGCCGACCACCGGGGTCCGAAGCACGAGCCGGTCGAAGCGCAGTCGGCCCGCCGGTGTCTGGATGTACAGGAGCAGGCCGGTCACCGCCCCGACGATGGCGACGAGGCCGACGATCCAGTACGTGCGGAGCGCCGTGCTCACGGCGATCAGGATCCTCGTGGGAAGGGGGAGCTGCATCCGCACCTTCTGAAAGACGGGGAGCAGCTGGGGAAAGACATAGCCCACGAGGAGCGTGGTGAGCCCCACCATGGCGGCGAGGAGCACGATCGGATACGTGAGCGCCTGCTTGACGGTCCCGGCTAACGCCTCCTGCCACTCGAGGAAGCTCACCAGATCCTGCAGCACCTTGTCCAAATGTCCGGTCGCCTCCCCCGCGCGCACCATGCTCACAAAGACCGGGGCAAAGACCGCGGGATATCCGGCCAACGCATCGGAGAAGCTCGATCCGGCCAGGATCTCATTGACCATGCCGCGGGCAACGGTGCGGAGGCGCTCGTGGCCACTCTCGTCGGCATAGGTCCGGAGGGCCTCGAGGAGCGAGATCCCGCCGGTCAGCGCGGTCCCGAGATGGACAAAGAAGAGGATGAGATCCCGCCGCCGGACGCGCTGCTGGAACCAGGGGTGCTGGGTGAGCCGCCGGGGCTTGGCGCTCCTGAGCAGGTAGAGCCCGTCCGCCGCGAGGAGATCGGCCAGGTGCTCCTCGTCCTGGGCGGCCAAGACCCCCTTCACCGTATCCCCCCGTTCATCGCAGGCCTTGTAGGCGAAGTCCGGCATCGTATCTCCTAGTTCATCATGGCCTCTCGGGCCACCTCTTCCAGCGTGGTGCCTCCCCGGAGGGCCTTCCGAATCCCGTCCTCGAGCATCGTCCGCATCCCCTGGGCCCGCGCCGCCCGTTGAATACTCCCGCTGTCCGCTTTTTCCAAGATCAGAGGAGTCATCTCCGGGCCGACCCGCAATAGTTCAAAGATCCCGATGCGGCCCCGGTAGCCGGTATTTCCGCACTTGTCGCAGCCCTTCCCGCGATAGAACTTGAGCTGATCCCCGCCATCGGCCTGAAGCCCCAGGCGCCGCAGCAGCACCGGATCGGACTCCGCCTCCTCCTTGCAACTGTTGCAGATGCTTCGCACGAGCCGCTGGCTCACCACCAGGAGGAGGGCCGAGGCGAGGAGGAATGGGGCCACCCCCATGTCGGTGAGGCGGGGGACCGCGCCCGCGGCGTCATTGGTGTGGAGCGTGCTGAAGACCAGGTGCCCGGTGAGGGCCGCCCGGATCGCGACGTCGACCGTCTCGTCATCCCGCATCTCCCCCACCATGATCACATCCGGATCCTGACGCAGGATGTGGCGGAGGCCGTTGGCGAAGGTGAGTCCCGCCTTGACGTTGATCTGCGACTGTCGAATCCCCTGGATCTCGTACTCCACCGGATCCTCGATGGTGATGATGTTCCGCTCCTCGGCGTTGAGATATGACATTGCGGAGTACAGCGTGGTGGTCTTGCCGCTGCCGGTCGGGCCCGTGACCAGGATGATCCCGTTCGGGTTCTGCAAGACCCGTTTGAAGAAGGTGAGATGATCCGGCGTGAAGCCGAGCTGCTCGAGCCCCAGGACGAGCTTCGCCCGATCCAGGATGCGGAGGACCAAGTTCTCGCCTCGGATGGTCGGGAAGGTCGAGACACGGATGTCGATCTGCCGACCGCCGAATTGAAAATCAATCCGCCCATCCTGCGGGAGGCGGTTCTCGGCGATGTCCAGATTGGCCATGACCTTGAGCCGCGCGATGACCGCCCCCTGGAGCTCTTTGGGGACATCGGGCCCCTGGCGGAGCACACCGTCCACCCGGAACCGGTTGCGGACCAACCGCTCCTCGGGCTCGACGTGGATATCGGTCGCCCCTTCCTGAATCCCGCGGGTGACCAGGGATTCCACCAAGCGGATGACCGGCGGCTCCTGCGCCACGTCGGTCTCGGTGCCCCCGGCGCCGCGCCGCCCCATCACGTGGCGGAGGCTGTGCTCTACTATCTCATTCCATGCCGCGCCCACCCCAACGCCGTAGGCGCGGTCCAAGGCCTCGAGCACCTCGCTCTGGGTCGCGCCCACGACCTCGACAGGCCCCTTCGACATGCGCCGCACCTCATCGATCGTGATGATGTCGAGGGGGTTGGCCATGGCCACGACGAGGACCTTCCCGACGTATGAGAGGGGGACGAGGTGGTGCTCCCGGGCAAATTTCTCTGCGACGAGCTGAAGCGCTTCCGGCTGGGGCGCATATTGTCCGAGGTCGACGTACTTCACGCGGGCCTGGGCGGACAGGGCGGCAGCCACCGCCTCCTCACTCACATATCCCAGGCGGATGAGGATTCTTCCCAGATACTCCCTGGTCTTCTGCTGCTCTCGCAGGGCGGACTGGAGCTGCGTGTCGTTAATGAGGCCGGCTTCTACCAGCCGTTGTCCCAGCGGCTTCATCCCGTGTCTCCCGAAGCCTTCTCAGTCGGACTTTATGTCAGCAAGATTCAGGAAGGCCTTGATATTGAAGGGAGCAATGTTCATGCCAAGCTGTCCTGATGAACGAGAGCGATCAGCGAAGCCGGAAGCCGATGTCGTCGCCCGCGAGGCTCGGCTCAGCGAAGGTCGTCTCGATGATCTTGTTGGGGCCCGCCGACAACACCCAGACCACGTTCGGCGAGGCCCCCGGCTGGAGCCACCGCACGTTGACGATGAACCGGTTCCCCCAGGGATCGGCCGGCGCCTCGGCGAGGTACGACCCCCGCCAGGCGAACTCGCCGGTGACGGGATACTGGGTCGCGTCGCGCAGCCTATTGTTGGCCAGGTGATCGTCGAGATCGTCGGTGGTCGCGTCGGCGATGAGCCAATCAGCGGTCCCTGGCGCCCCGCTTATCCCTGGGGCGTTCCCGGCGGAGTTGAGCCGCTGCAGGGTGGCATTCGGTACGGTCAGACCCCCAATGGACGACGAGTAGACCGGCCACTTGGCCAGGTTCTTCTGCAGGTGGTAGATGGCCTCCCCGATGGCCCGTGCGTCGTTTCCGGCCCTGGCCTCTTCCGCCTGCTCGGGCAGACTGAGCACCGTGGGGATGAGGAGGGCGGCAAGAATGGCCAGGGCGGCCAGCACCACGATTATCTCGATCAGTGTGAGGCCGCCCTGCGTGCGATTCATGGGGATCTCAGCCAAGCCTGCTCCGCCGGCTCGGCTACCTGAGCAGAAAGATGAAGTCGTCACCCTGTGCCGAGGTCGAGCCGGGGGTGGTCTCGTACATCTTGTTCTGCCCGGCGAAGACGACCCAGGCCCGTTCGGTCGTGACGGGGCCAGTCGTCTTGAGCCTGCGGACATAGACGATGTACGGGTCGTCGAACTCATCCGGCGCATTCTCGCTCAGGTACGGCCCCTTCCACCGCTTCTTCAGCGTGGTGGCGCTGGGATAGGCGTTCAACGTACTCGTGTTGGTGATGAAGGGAAACGCAAAGGTCTCGCAATCCGCGGGGACAGCAGCGCAGTCAAAAGCCGTTGTCATGCCCGTGGTGGGCGAGAAATCGGCGATGAGCGGCGCCACGGTCCCGGAGTAGAGCAGGTTCACCTCGGCATTTAAGGCACCCGCGGCACGCCGGGTCGGATACTCTCCCGTGTCGTCCCGGAACTTGACAACCGCCGCGGAAACCGCCTTCACGTCGGCCTTGCCCTTGGTAACGGCAGCATCATCCAGAATAGAAAAGACGGTGGGAACCAGGATCGCCGCCAGGATGGCGACGACGGCCACCACCAGGATCAGCTCAATCAGGGTAAAGCCGGCCCGCCGGCCCATGATTTTTCTCGTGCAAGTCATTGATTTATCCTCCCTCCGCTTATATCCATTTATATCTATTGAGACTCGCAACCCGTGCGAAGTCACCGTGTCATTTTTATCTGTCAAGACAACTCGTGCCTGTCAGTCTGTTTGCAATCCACGTGCCACCCCCGCTCCGTGTTGAGCGATGAGTACTGAGGACTGAGCCCCCAGTCCTCATGCCTCAGTCCTGTAGCAGCCTCCGCACCTGAGGATCACTCTGGCGTAAGGCCTGGAAAACCGCATCCTGTGCCGCCTTGACCCGCCACCCCGGATCGAGGGCTATGGCGTTAGCGAGCGCCACAGAGACCCCCCCAGGGTCCCCGCTTTGGACCCGGAGTCGCGCCAGGGCGTACCAGTTGGCCCCGAACTCGGGCTTGATGGCGACTGCGGTTTCATACATGCGGATCGCATCCCCAAGGCGGCCGGTCATCTCGTAGATATTCCCCAGGTTGGCGTAGGGGCTCATCTCGGTCCGCCCCAAGACCTCCTTGGCCCGCAGAAACAGTCCCTCCGCCTCGGCGATCCGCCCGTCGTCGGCAGCGAGGATCCCGAGATTGTTGAGCGCATGGGGGTAGTTGGGATTGAGGGCCATGGCCTGCCGAAAGATCTCTTCGGCCTTGTCCTTCTCCTGCAAGATGAGATAGGCGCTCCCCATGAGCCCGTACGCGATGTCCAACTTGGGATGGACCTGCAAGACCCCGTGCGCTGCCTCGATCGTCTCCCGGTATCTCCCGAGCTCAAACAGGACCGCGGCGCGCCGATACCGCACCACATGCGCATAGGGATTCCATGCGATGCTCCGTTCCAGGCGGCTCAGGGCCGCCTCCGCTCGCTCCTCTTTAAGCTCGGCGAGCCAATAGTGGATCTCTCCGCCCACGGGCCGCAGGAAGTAGTGATAGCCCAGGAGGCCCATGACCAGGAGTCCTGGGAGGAGGACGGTGAGACGGACCGGCACCCCTTGCTCGTCCTGAGCCACCTCGCGATCCATCCCTTCGAGCATCCCGAGCAGGATGGCAACACTCATGGCCGAGGCGGGGACGTGCAGAACGTAAAAGAGATTCGCGTAGGCAAGGGCGGCGGCCAATCCTCCCAGGATCCCCGCAACGACCTCCCGCCTCATGTCAGCTCGCCTCGCCAGCCGCCAGCCGAGCTGGACCACCGTGAGGAAGAGCCACAGGAGGGCCAGGAGGCCCAAAGGCCCCAACTCCGCCACCCCGTTGAGCAGCTCATTGTGTGGATGCTCAACCTGCATGCCGGGGTGCTGATAGATGACCGCAGAACGATACGGGACGAACGCAAGGGCGAAGTTGCCGATGCCCACGCCCGTCCACAGATGATCCCGAATCAACCGGAGCGTCCCCTGCCACATGGCCAGGCGCACCTCAAGGCCCCCTGTCCCCAGATCAAAGAGGCTCGTGACTCGCGCTCCAAATGAGGTGGAATCCGGCAAGCACACGGGCCACAGCGCGGAGGCAAGCAGGATGGCCGAGCCGGCAAGCACAACTGGACCAATCAGGGCCCGGGAACGAGGGCTCCGGAAGCCCGGGCCCCGTCTCTCACGGAAGAGCACCCAGACACAGACCCCGAGGCCGATCCCGATGCTGACCCAGGCGCCCCTGACCATCGAGAGGGTGAGCAGGGTCATGGAGAGAAAGAGGGTCGTTCCCCACAAGCCCTTCTCCCACCGATGGGACGCGGCGAGAGAGAGAGCGAGGCTGAGCGGAATGACCGTGAGGAGGTAGGCCGCTCCGTAATTCGTATTGCCGAAGAGGCGGAACAGGGTCTCTGCCGCCGAATG
>CAYSDK010000076.1:0-6353 GCA_964429865.1 uncultured bacterium | reverse complement strand
CCGAGCATGCGGCGTTCGAGATCGCGGATCTGGTCGCGAAGCTCGGCGGCCCGCTCAAACTCCAGGCGCTTGGCCGCCTGCCTCATCTGCTTCTCCAACGTCGCGACGAGGGCAGGGATCTCTTCCCGAGGGACGTACTTCATCCGCTCCTCCTCGGGCACGGCGGGCACCGTGTAGTAGTCCCGCTCGTAGATCGATGCCAGGACATCAGTAATCTGCTTCTTGATGGTCTCCGGGGTGATGCCGTG
The DNA here is from genome assembly GCA_964429865.1 of uncultured bacterium. GTDB lineage: Bacteria > Methylomirabilota > Methylomirabilia > Methylomirabilales > CSP1-5 > CSP1-5. Next base: position 6,105 of record CAYSDK010000076.1, on the reverse strand, counting down.
TTTTTCATTGTACGCCATCTGCAGGGCCCGCCGCCGGCTCGTCTCCTCTAGCGCCCCCTTCATGGAGCGGGTGGTGACATCGGCGTAGAGGATCGCCTTGCCTTCCACATGGCGCGCGGCCCGACCCATGGTTTGGATGAGGGATCCCGACGACCGCAGGAACCCTTCCTTGTCGGCATCGAGGATGGCGACGAGGGAGACCTCGGGGATGTCGAGCCCCTCCCGGAGGAGGTTGATCCCGACGAGGGTATCGAACTTGCCCAGGCGGAGGTTGCGGATGATCTCATTGCGTTCGAGGGTGTCAATGTCCGAGTGCAGGTAGCGGACCCGCATCCCGTGCTCGGCGAGATAGTCGGTGAGCTCCTCGGCCATCCGCTTCGTGAGGGTGGTGACGAGGACCCGCTGGTCGGCAGCGGCGCGAACCCCAATCTCATGCATGAGGTCGTCGATCTGCCCTCGGGTCGGTCGGATCTCGATTGCGGGGTCGATGAGACCTGTCGGCCGGATGATCTGCTCCGCGACGAGGCCGTGGGTTTTCTGGATTTCATAGGGGCCGGGCGTGGCCGAGACGTAGATCGCCTGGTGCACGCACCGCTCGAACTCGGCGAACGTGAGCGGGCGGTTATCGAGGGCGGAGGGGAGGCGGAACCCGTACTCGACCAGGGTTTCCTTGCGCGACCGATCTCCCCGATACATGCCGTGCAGTTGGGGGATCGTCTGGTGTGACTCGTCGATAATGACCAGGGCATCCTTCGGGAGGTAGTCCATGAGGGTCGGTGGGGGCTCTCCGGCCGTCCGCCCCGTGAGATGGCGGGAGTAGTTTTCGATGCCCTTGCAGGTTCCGATCTCGCGCATCATCTCGAGGTCAAAGAGAGTCCGCTGTCGCAGGCGCTGGGCCTCCAGGAGCTTTCCCGCCTTCTCGAGCCAGGGGGCCCGCTCTTCGAGTTCCTCCTCGATGGCTTCGAGGGCCCGCTGTCGCCGCTCTTCGGGCGTCACATAATGATTGGCGGGGTAGATCGGGGCCCGGTGGAGTTTCTGGAGCTTTGCCCCGGTCAACGGGTCGATCTCCCATAGACCCGCCACCTCATCCCCCCACAGTTCCACGCGGACAGCGGTGTCCGCGTAGGCGGGGAAGACCTCCACCACATCTCCCCGGACGCGGAAGGTCCCCCGGTGAAAATCGTAGTCGTTCCGCTGGTACTGGATCTCGACGAGCTTCCGGAGCATCTCCTCGCGTTGGCACCATCCCCCCTGTTCCAGGAACACCATCATGCCGTAATAGGCCTCGGGAGAGCCCAGCCCGTAGATACATGAGACCGACGCGATGATGATCACGTCCCGCCGCTCGAGCAGGGAGCGGGTGGCCGAATGGCGCAGCTTGTCGATGTGCTTGTTGATCATGGCGTCCTTTTCGATATAGGTGTCGGAGTGGGGGATGTAGGCCTCCGGCTGGTAATAGTCGTAGTAGCTGACGAAGTACTCGACGGCATGATCGGGGAAGAAGGTCTTGAACTCGTTGTAGAGCTGGGCGGCCAGCGTCTTGTTATGGGCGATGATCAGGGTCGGCCGTTCGCTCGCGGCGATGACGTTGGCCATGGTAAAGGTCTTGCCCGACCCGGTCACGCCCAGGAGGACCTGGTGCCGCTGCCCCTTGGCAATCCCCTCCGTGAGCTGCTCGATGGCTCGCGGCTGGTCCCCTTTCGGTTCGAAGTCAAAGTGGAGCTTGAAGAGCGACATGTTCCCCCCTGGCTTGCGGTCGTGCGTCTCCCTCAAGAGATTATCGCTGAAAGGGGGAAGTGACACAAGAAGGCGTGTCCCCGGCGTCACGAAGGATTCGTCGCCTGGGACAACGCTAAAGGCCTGGCACCCCTGGTGTGCCTCGAGGCGCGGGGCGGATGCTATCCCTCTTCTTTCGGGGGGGCCGCCGGCCCCTCGGGTGCGGCGGAAGGGGTGCCCTCACCGGGAGAGGTTTCCTTTGGGGCTGCGGGACGCTGCCCTGGCGCCTGGAGAGGGGTGAGCTTAGCGGCAGGGGTCAGATCGTGGACCCGACGCCTCCACTCGTTGTACGGTTCGCTGGGGTTCCAGTTGGGCGAAAGAGAGATGCGCAGGATCTGGCCCGGCTGGATCACGCTCGGCTTCTGGATCCCATCGCGATTCGTGTCCAGGATTTGGACCCACTGACGGGCGTCCCCGTAGTAATAGGCCGCCAAGAGGTGCAGGTTATCGTTCGACTGAACCTGGTGCAGTGCCTCGATCGGGGTCGCCGCCTCGGACGGGGTGCGCGCCGGTGCCTGAGCGTGCAGAGGGGTGACGACGACGAGGATCAGAAAAGTGGTGAGGGGGATCGGCCATCGCCATTGCATGGATAGACCTCCTTGCTGTCTCCGTTGCCTGTCAGAGACCCGACCGCCTCGGCGGGCAGGTACTTCTCCCAGACATGCAAATGGCGGGCCGATTGAGCCAGGATCGTGAGATACAGGGCCGAGAGTGGCTTGGATGGCTTGCGGATCAGGAACATCCCGGCCTGCTGGGGGGTCCGGCTGCCCTTTCGGGTGTTACAGGCCCGGCATGCGCTGACCACATTCTCCCAGATCGTTTTCCCCCCCAGCGCGCGAGGCACGATATGATCGATGGTCATCCGCTCGCCGCCATTACGCCCGCAGTACTGACACGTATACCAGTCTCGTTTGAGGATATTCTTCTTGTTGAACGAGAGGGCGTAGCTCCCGGCTCTCCTGATATAGCGCTGGAGGCGGATGACCGAGGGGATCAGCATGGCGAGCGAAGGGGAACGGATGAGGTCTGCCGTATCCTCGACCCGCTCTGCCCGACCGGTAAAGAGCAGGACGATGGCCCGGCGTACGTCGCAAACCTGAAGCGCTTCAAACGATCGGTTCAGGATCAGAACTTTATGGGGCTCCATACACGGCCCTCTGGGGGGGCTTCAGGACATCATCTTTGGTACCACAGCCTCTCTCCTTTGTCAAGACCATGGGCTGCCCCTGGGCGCTCCTCTCTGTGTCGCTTCCGATGGCAGGGGGTGTGCTGAAACGCTCCTGGGCAGTGTGTCGTCTGTGGCGAGCACCGGCGGGGGTCTTGTGCGATAGCGATCGGGCGAGTCCGGAGCAGGTTCACGAACGCGTTGGTCACGGGAATGGAAATGGGGAGAGGGGCCTTCGCCCCTCCCCCCCTTTCGTGGATGAGCCGGTTAATACCCCGGCTTCTTCGCGGGCGCCGCGGGCGCCGCGGGCGCCTCGGCCTTCACCCCGAGCTTTTCCAGGCCAGCCGTCAGCTTGGAAGTGGCCTCATCGTTCTTGCCTTCCTTGAGGGCCTTGTCCCCATCACTGCAGAGCTTCGAGGCCTCTGCATTCGGGGTCTTCTTCAATGCGTCCTGGCACTGCTTGGACAGTGTCTGCAGGTCTCCCCCAGCCCAGGCAGCCGGGATTGCCACGAAGCTCGCGATCGTCGCCGCAAGGATTGCCGATACAGCCTTGTTCATCTGGATCTCCTTTCTGGGGCACACGTTGGCGGTTTTTGCTCGTTGAAACGCACCTCTTGTCCTCTGGGTTTCTCACCCCCCTTCCCTGAATACGGACCTGAGGGTCGGTGCACGCGATCGAGACGGCAGACCCCATAATGGCAACCTCCATGCCATGCCGGGAAGAAGGTTCACGGTGGTGGGCGCGATCCCTCCGATCTTCGGGGTTTTATTGAGGAAGCCTCAGTGCCCGCCTGAGAGGAGGACGGACACTTCTTGGCGGGCGAGGATGTAAGGTTTACACGGTGAGGGGAGTAAGAGTTACCGGCTATAGCGGCAGTGCACCTCCGTGCATGTTCGGCCGTTCGCGCATGTGACCCCCTATGGCCCGTGCCAGGTGAGCCTCCCCGCGTGCCCGATGAGGGTCAGGCGCGGGGTGCCGTCAGGCAGCACCGCGAGCTCGGCGCGTTCCGTCGCCCCCTTATCGGAGAGGATCACGCGCGCCTCCCCGTCTCGCCCCAGGTCGAGCGCCGCGCGGAGCTTTGCCGTCGCGTCCACGAGGCCGACGGCCGGCCTTCCGTCAGGCAATACGAACAGCCCGACACGTCTTCCATCTCTGTCTATAAGGCTCACGCTCGGCAGACCGTCCGAGCCCAGCTTCAACTGGACGTAGGCCTTCCCTTCCTTATCCGCCAGGTCGAGACTCGGGGATCCGTCGGCCGAGACGTAGAGCCCTCCCCGGCGCGTCGAGGTCTTGTCGTACAAGGCCAGCCCGGCGCTGCCATCGGCCCGGACGTACACAAAGGCGCGGCTCTTTTCGTCCCTGTCGGCGAGGGCCAGATTCACCGAGCCGTTCGCGGTCTCCAACCACGCACGGGCCTTTCCCTGCGCATCCCGGAGCACGAACTTCTCGGCCTCGACCACATTCGCCACCGTGGGATGGACGGACTGAGCCATCAGCACGCCGGTGACGATCCCCCCCAGGATGAGGGCGGTCGCCCACCTCCACCGGCGGTTGTCTCGCTCCACTCGGTTGAGCCTCCTGACCAGGGTCTGCATCGTCTGCTCGTTCATCGCTTTCTCCGTTTTCCTCTACAGCCTTCCCCGGGACTTCCTCGATGCATGGGCGCGCACGCCTGACCGCCGCGTTGCCGTGTCCATCCTCACGTCGAGAAATTCACCGTAGCGGGACCGGTAAATCCAGCCTTCCACCCGGAGCCGGGTGGCGGTGAGTCCGAGCATGAGACACAGCCCCCACATCTGGTGCCGTTCCGGTTCCGGGAGGTCGGCAGGCGAGCGAAGGTCCGGGTAGGGGGAGGCGAGTGCGCGGAGGGCCTCGAGCGTTCGGGCGTGGACGGTCGTGAGGAGGGTCAGATGCCCCTGAAGCAGCTCCGGAGAATTGTACGTGCGGAGGTCATCGGCGATGGTCGAGGCGAGGTGCCGCTCGTACGTCCAGCCATCTTCGGGTCCATGAAGAACCCGGTGGGCCTCCTCGAGGATCTCCAGATTGTTGGGGAGCAGGCGGTCGTTTTTCAGGAACCATCGGATGAGGGAGGGCAGGTCATCGAGTCCAGCGGAGGGATCGCTGGCGAAGGTGTACGTCATGAGGGGTTGAGGCGGTGGTCTTCGAGTCCGCGGTGCTGATCTGCGCGGGGCAGGCGTGTTGGTACCTCCTGGCGGTGCAGAGGGTACAGGGGGTACAGAGGGTACAGAAGGTGCAGAAGGTACAGACGGTAGAGAAGGTGCAGGGGGTGCGGACGGCGGTGTGTCTGCTTGTGCGACAGGGATCACATCCTCCTCGTAGCCGTGATGGAGTTTTCTCAGGATGTAGATATCCGTGCGGACCCTGGTTCCCTGGAGGGCCTGCTGCAGGTCCGCCATCCCTTCGGGTCGAAGGACCATGTAGCAGTGCGGACAGAAGGAGCGTTCGAGGGGAAGCGGGGTTTCGCAGGCGGGACACCTCGGTGAGCGGGTCCCCCCCTTGCTCAGCCAACGACTCAGAGTCTCCCGGAAGTGCACCATGGTCCCCTTTGTCCGGGATTCCCATGTCCACTCACGATGAGGCACCTCTGGACACTGATCGCTCTGAGCAGGGACGATACACGCAAGTCCCCTCCGAGTCAAGTCTCCTCGCCAGCTCGCCCTTCTTGCGTGAAGATCCGTCTCGCGAGTGCCGGTTTGCGGGGTCCGCCGGGCGGGGCGAAGGGGTCGAGATCGTGGCCCCGCGCCGTCCACGCCATTTCGGCATACAGCGCCGCAAGTGTGGGGGCAAACGCCTTGATCTAGCCCTCCCAGGGCAGGCGAGAAGCGAGGTTACATGGCGGCGGATCCCAAAGCGACCTCCTGTCGCACGGGCGAATCAGGTCCGGGCACGATTCTTGCTCGGGTTACAACACCGACACTAGTGGTGTCCCATCCAAGACTGGGAGGAAGCCGATCATGGGCAAGGGCAAGAAACTGTGGGGGCGTGACGAGGTGGCGACCTGCAAGCTCTGCGGGACCCAGCTCAAGGAAGGAGACCTCACCTGTCCGCTCTGCGGTTTTCTAACGGGCGCCGATTCCAACGTCTTTGTCATTCCAGGAAATGCCGGGGGCGCTGCGAAACAGAAGGAGATCCGGCCCACCCC
>CAYSDK010000075.1:0-6599 GCA_964429865.1 uncultured bacterium | reverse complement strand
TGGCGATCTCCCTGACCGTCCTCGGGTGCAACCTCACGGGCGACGGCCTCCGGGACCTCCTGGAGCCGCGCCGGGCCGGGTGATCCATGGCGTCGTTCAATACGAACAGCGACCTGCTCACCGTGGAGAACCTGCAAACCTATTTCTTCACCGACGCGGGGGTCGTGCGGGCGGTGGACGGCGTCTCGTTCCGGATCGCGCCGGGGGAGACGCTCGGCGTGGTGGGGGAGTCGGGGTGCGGGAAGACCGTCACCGCCCTCTCGATCCTGCGGCTCGTGCCCGACCCGCCGGGGCGGATCGTGGGGGGGCGGGTCGCCTTCGAGGGGACCGAGCTCCTCGCGCTCGATCCCGAGCGGATGCGGAAGATGCGGGGGAGCGCGATCTCCATGATCTTCCAGGAGCCGATGACCTCCCTGAACCCGGTTTTTACCGTCGGGGACCAGATCGCCGAGGGGGTCCGACTCCACCAGCGCCTCTCCCGCCGCGCGGCGTGGGAGAAAGCCGTGGAGATGCTCCGCCTGGTCCAGATGCCCGACCCGGAGCGCCGCGTGCGCGAGTACCCCCACCAACTCTCGGGGGGGATGCGCCAGCGGGTCATGATCGCGATGGCGCTCTCCTGCGGGCCGCGGCTCCTCATCGCGGATGAGCCGACCACGGCCCTGGACGTGACCATCCAGGCCCAGATCCTGGAGCTCCTGGTCCGGCTGAAGGAGGAGATGGGGATGGCGGTGATGCTGATCACCCACGATCTGGGGGTGATCGCGGATACCGCGCAGCGGGTCGTCGTGATGTACGCCGGACGGGTGGTGGAGGAGGCGTCCGTCCGGGACCTCTTCGCGAACCCGCGGCACCCCTACACCCAGGGGCTGCTCAACTCCATCCCGTCCCTGGGGAAGGGAGCGGGGAAGCGGGAGCGCCTCAAGGCGATCCCCGGGCTGGTCCCGAGCCTGCTGGACCTTCCTCCCGGCTGCCGATTCAGCGACCGCTGCCACCTGGCGGTGCCGGAGTGCCGGGCGGCCGAGCCGGAGCTCCGGCAGGTCGGCGCGAATCACCGGGCCCGCTGCATCTTGGCGTGAGAGGGGGAATGGGAACCCCGTTCCTCAGCGTCACCGATCTGAAGAAGCACTTCCGGGTGGGCCGGGGCCTCCTCTGGGGACAGGGGGGGGTCGTGCGGGCCGTGGACGGGGTCTCCTTCACGCTCCGGAAGGGGGAGACCCTCGGGCTCGTGGGGGAGTCGGGCTGCGGCAAGTCCACGACCGGTCGCTGCATCCTGCGCCTGCTCGAGCCCACGGCCGGGAAGGTCGTCTTCGACGGGGTCTCGGTCTTCGAGGCGGGCCGGGAACAGATGCGGCAGTTGCGCCGCCAGATGCAGATCATCTTCCAGGACCCGTACTCCTCCCTGAACCCGCGGATGTCGGTGGAGCAGATCGTGGGGGAGGGGATGGTCATCCACCGCCTGGCGTACGGGGCGGAGCGGCGGGAGCGGACCGCGGACCTCCTCCGCAAGGTCGGGCTGAGCCCGGACCACATGAAGCGCTACCCCCACGAGTTCTCCGGGGGCCAGCGCCAGCGGATCGGGATCGCCCGCGCCCTCGCCGTGAGCCCCTCCCTCATCATCGCCGATGAGCCGATTTCGGCCCTGGATGTCTCCATCCAGGCCCAGGTCCTGAACCTGCTCGAGGACCTCCAGGAGGAATTCGGCCTCACCTACCTGTTCATTGCCCACGACCTCCGGGTGGTGGAGCACATCAGCGACCGTGTCGCCGTCATGTACCTGGGGCAGCTCGTGGAGGTGGCCGAGAGCCGTGAACTGTACCGGAATCCGCTCCACCCGTACACCCAGGCGCTCCTGTCGGCGATCCCGATCCCCGACCCGACCGTGAAGCGGGAACGGACCATCCTGAAGGGGGACCCGCCGAGCCCCCTGAACCCTCCGACCGGGTGCCGGTTCCACACGCGATGCCCCAAGCGGTTCGAGCCGTGCGACCGGCAGGAGCCGGTCCTCCGGGAAATCCAGCCCGGCCACTGGGTCTCCTGCCACCTGTACTGATCATGCCGACCTTCCACATCGTCACCTTCGGGTGCCAGGCGAACGAGGCGGACTCCGAGCGGATGGCCGGGGCGCTGCTCGCCGCCGGCTATGCGCCCGCGCGCTGTGCCCAGGAGGCGGACGTCATCCTCCTGAACACCTGCAGCATCCGCGAGAAGGCGGAGCAGAAGGTGTATAGCCTCCTGGGCCGGTACCAGGCAATGAAGCGGGAGCGGCCTTCCCTCAAGATCGGGATCACCGGATGCCTCGGGCAACTCCAGGGGGCCGACCTCAAGCGCCGGTTCCCGGGGCTGGATGTGGTCGTCGGGACCGGGCAGATGCTGAAGATGCCGGACCTCCTCGAAGCGCGGCCGGGCATCCCCCTCACGCTGCGCCCGACCGAGCCGATGCCCACCTACGTTGGGACGCCGCCGCCGCTCCGCCACAGCCGGGTCAGCGCCTTCGTGAACATCATGGAAGGGTGCAACTACTTTTGCACGTTCTGCGTCGTCCCCTACACGCGCGGGCGGGAGCGGAGCCGGCCGGTCGCGGATGTGCTGGCGGAGGTGGAGGATCTGCTCCAGGGGGGCTACCGGGAGGTCACCCTCCTCGGCCAGACCGTCAACGCCTACGGGAAGAGCCTCCGGCCCCGGACCACGTTCGCCGCGCTCCTCCGGCAGGTTGATGCCTTGGCTGGGGGACACCTCCGGATCCGGTTCACCTCCCCGCACCCCAGAGAGGTGACGCCCGACATGTACGCGGCCATGGCGGCGTGCCGGGGCGTCTGCGAGCATCTGCACCTGCCGGTCCAGTCCGGCTCGGATGTGATCCTGGCGCGCATGCGCCGGCTCTACACGCGGGCCCAGTACCTGGAGGTGGTCCGGCGCGTGCGTGAGGCGGTCCCCGATGTCGCCCTGAGCACCGACCTGATCATCGGCTTTCCCGGAGAGACGGAGGAGGACCACCGGGCGACCCTCGACCTGCTCCGCGAGGTCAGCTACGACAGCCTGTTCGCCTTCTGTTACTCGCCCCGCCCCCACACTTCGGCTCGGGACTTCCCGGGCCAGATCCCGGACGAGGTGAAGCGGGAGCGGCTGAACCAGGTATTTAAATTGCAGGCCGCGATTGGGCTGGAGAAGAACCGCGCCCGCATCGGGCGGATGGAGAGAGTGCTCGTGGAACGGGGGCGGAGCGAGAAGGAAGGGAGCCTGGCCTCGGGCCGGACCCGCCAGAACAGATGGGTCCATTTCTCGGCGGACGCCCCGGAAATCTGTTCAGAGATAGATTCCGAAATAACAGATGCTTATACATACTATCTTAAAGGGAAAATTTACCAACCAGGCCGCGTCCCTAACTGCCACGGGGACGGGGCCATCTGAGGCCAGGGGCGTGGGAAAATTCCTGAAAACCCTTGACAACGAAAAATCGGGAACTTATGATTCCCGGGGTGAAGCGATTTCTCGTAAGGCCAGCGTTGATGCCTGTGCTGTAACGACCGGACCGGACGGCCCAGGGGAGGCCAGAGGGGAGGAAAGGGCCAGCCAATGGCGAACATGACGCCCCAAGCAAAACGCCTGATCATGCTGGGCTTGGCGGGGATGGTTCTCGTCGGTGGCGCCTTCGTGGTGAACACCTATTTCCTCGCGCCCGGTTCCCCGCCTGCGCCTCCGGTTCGGCCGGTGCTGCCACCCCCTGCAAAGCCGCCATTCGCCACACCCGCGCCGGCACCAGGGGCACCCGGAGCGCCTCCAAAGCCGCAGATCGGTGTCCCGTCCCCGGGTCTCGGGACCCCGACGGCTTCCCCGGCTCCGGGCGCACCTCCGAAGCCGGCCGTGGCGCCTCTCGCGCCCGGGAGCTTTACGGTGCAGGTCGGCGCCTTCGCCTCCAAGGAGAACGCTGAGAAGATGCAGAAGCGCCTCGAAGAGAAGGGACACATGGTGACGATCCGCCAGGGCAGTTCGAAGGTCCCCGGGCATCGGGTGCTCGTGGGGGAGTACGCCGACAAGGCCGATGCCCAGGCGCAGCGGGACAAGGCGGCCGCTGCGGGCGGCAAGGGGGCCAGGGTGGTTGCCATGGGCGCAGGCAAGTTCACCGTCGAGGCGGGGACGTTCAAGAGCTTGGATGCGGCCATTGATTTGTCCCGGGAACTCCAGCAGTCGGGCCTGGCCTCCCGGATTGACTCCCGGCCCACGGGGGCGGGCCTCTACCAGGTGCAGGTCGGCAGTTACGCCACCAAAGAGGATGCCGAAAGCCAGGTGGCGACCCTGCGCAAGGAAGGCCTCAGCCCCATCGTCATGAAGAACTGAGGCGCCGAGGAACGGACAGCGATCTCGGGGGTGCCCGTCCCTCTGGTACCCGTTTGGACCTGGCAGAAGGGGGGGAGCAGCGTGACGAAAGCGGATATTGCCTCCCTGGTCGCGGAGAAGGGGCTGACCAAGAAGCAGGCCATGGAAGCGGTCGAGGCGACGCTGGAGACCATCAAGGGGGCTCTCCAGAAGGGGGAGAAGATCCAGCTGGTGGGCTTCGGCTCCTTCCAGGTCCGGGCGAAGCGGGCCAGAAAGGGGCGCAATCCCCAGACCGGATCGGAGATCATCATCAGCGCCCGCAAGGTCCTCAAGTTCAAGCCCGGTAAGGCCCTGCAGCAGGTGGTGAACGCCCGCAAGCCCTAGGCCGCCGCCTGCAGGTGGATGCGGGACCGCGGCGGCCGCAGGGCCTCCCTGAGGGGATTGCGTGAAGAAGCACGCGCCGTCGGAGGTGCGGCCCGCACAGGAGCCCATCCCCGACAAGCTCTACTTCAAGATCGGGGAAGTGGCGCGCCTCACCGGCGTGCAGCCCTACATCCTCCGGTACTGGGAATCGGAATTCTCCGTGCTCCAGCCGAAGAAGAGCGGAACGGGCCAGCGGCTGTACCGGAAGAAAGACATCCAGACGCTCCTCAAGATCAAGCACCTGTTGTACGACCAGAAGTTCACCATCGCGGGGGCGAAGCGGCGCCTCCTCTCGGAGGGCGGGGGGGAGGCCCCGGCGGATCTGCCCGAGGTCCTGCGGCGCCTGCGGGAAGGGCTGGAGGGACTTGCGGCCCTCCTGCGGAAGCGATAGCATAGGGGGAACGAGCGGCCTTCCGGGGCGTGGCGCAGCCTGGTAGCGCACTGGCATGGGGGGCCAGGGGTCATGGGTTCAAATCCCGTCGCCCCGACCACCTCCCCTGAGGACCCCCGGGCACGAGTGGGATCTCTACAGCAGCCGGCACTGCCTGCTGCTGTTTTTTTGTGGACGGTGTTCCGATGACGGCGCCCGCGATCCTGGTCACCAACGACGACGGCATCCACTCGGAGGGCCTGCGGGCACTGGCGGAGGCGCTCGCCCACGTGGGGGACGTGACGGTCGTGGCGCCCGACCGGGAGCGATCGGCGGCGGGGCACGCCCTCACGCTCCATCGCCCGCTCCGGGCGAGCGAGGTCGCACCCGGCTGGCACCGGGTGGACGGGACGCCCACCGACTGCGTCACGCTGGCCGTCATGGGGATGCTCAAGCGCCGCCCCCACCTCGTGGTGGCCGGGATCAACCTCGGGTCGAACCTGGGGGATGACGTCACCTACTCCGGCACCGTCTCCGCAGCCATGGAGGGGATCCTGCTCGGCATCCCGGCCTTTGCGATCTCCCAGGGGGGAGGGGCGCCCTTCGAGTTCACGGTGGCCGCCGACTTCGCCCGGCGCTTGGCCGGCCTCCTCCTGGAGGAGGGCCTGCCGCCTGACACGCTCCTGAATGTGAACGTGCCGGCCGGCCCTCCGGAGAGCATCCGGGGCGTGGCGCTCACGAGGCAGGGGAGGCGCGCCTACCGGGAGTCCATCGTCGAGAAGCTGGACCCCCGGGGAAAGACCTACTACTGGATCGGCGGGAGCGATCCCGAGTGGGAGCGTCTGGGGGACTCGGACTACGACGCGGTGACGGCGGGGAAGATTTCGGTGACCCCCTTGCGCCTGGATCTCACCCACTACGAGGTGCTCAGGACCCTGCGGGGATGGGAAGAGCGTCTGCGGGATCCCTGACCGCCGGGCGGTCCGCTTGGGAGGTCTGGCGCGCTGTGGTATGATTCCCGGCGGAGCCGGGTGGGAGGCCCGCCGGTGGAATTCGCCATCGCCAGGGAGCGGATGCTGGCCGACCAGCTCCGGGCGCGGGGGATCGCGGATCCGCGGGTGCTGACGGCCATGGGGCGGGTGCCCCGTCACCGCTTCGTCGAGGAAGCCCTGGCCGGGCGTGCCTACGGCGACTACCCGCTGCCCATCGGCGAGCGGCAGACGATCTCCCAGCCCTACATGGTCGCCCTGATGACGCAGGCCCTGGAGCTCGCGGGGGGCGAGCGGGTCCTGGAGGTCGGGACGGGATCGGGCTACCAGACGGCTATCCTGGCGGAGGTGGCCGGGAAGGTGTACTCCGTTGAGCGGATCCGGAGCCTGGCCGACCGCGCGCGGGCGCTGCTCGAGGAACTGGGGTACTACAACGTCCTCATCCGCGTGGGGGACGGGACGCTCGGCTGGCGGGAGGAGGCGCCCTTCGACGCGGTCCTGGT
>CAYSDK010000074.1:0-6634 GCA_964429865.1 uncultured bacterium | reverse complement strand
TCGAGCCGCAGGCCCCGGAGGGCACTACACGAATCGTGGTAGGTCAGCGGGACCTTGTGCGGAGTGGGCTCTCCGAACGTCCCCTCCCCAAGACCCAGGACTCCGACCAGATACTCCGAGAAGTCGAGCGTCCGGGCCGCGAGAGCCTGTCCCCGCCCTTCCCAACGTGGATCCCCCTTGACGAGCTTGGGGATGTACTGCTTCAGGGTGATCCCGCAGGGGGGCGTGGCGGTCACGACGTGCTCACCCGGACTCGGCTCGAGGGCGGCGATCAGGTCTTTCGCCATCCGCGCCGCCGTCTCTTTGTGACCCTCATAATAGGCCGGCAGGCCGCAGCAGCTCTGGGCCTTCGGGAAGTGCACCGTAACCCCGTAGTGATTCAGGACCTTGATCACTGCCTCCCCGATCTCGGGGTAGAACTGATCGATAAGACAGCTCGCAAAGAAGGTCACGGTCCGTTTCGAGTCCCGGCGAGCCGGGAGGACTTCCGCCACCCGCCTCCGCAGGGGGCGGGCGGCGACTGCGGGCATCGCCCGGATCCTGGTGAGGCGTTTCAGCGGCCCCGGCAACTCGCGGAGGATTGTCCGCCCCCGGGTGAGGGGAAGCTGCATCACCGCCGCCAGCCGGAGGGCCAGATGGAAGAGACTGGGGCTCGGCAGGATCGCATCGAGAAAGAGGCGCCGGATCCCCCTGGCCTTCTTTTTCTGCTCCTCCTGCTCCACGATCCGGCCCCGCATGGCGACGATCATCCGGGGGAGATCGATCTCAGCCGGGCAGGCATCGACACAGGCCCGACAGAGGAGACACGCCTCCTGGGGGACCGCCGCCGCCTCCCAGCCGTGATGGAAGGGCGTGATCACGGTCCCGATCACCCCGGTGTAGATATGGCCGAACACGTGCCCGCCCACGACCCGGTACGTGGGACAGACGTTGGCGCAGGAGGCACAGCGGACACAGTACAGGGCCTCCCTGAACTCTGCATCATCCCGCATCGCCCAGCGGCCGTTATCGAGCAAAACGATGTGCATCTCACCGGTGGCGGGGCCTCGGAACTCGCGAGGCCTGGCGACTGCAGCCGCCCCGGTCTTCCCCGTGATGAAGGTCGTGTAGACCGTGAGATGCTGGGCGGTGGCTGTCTTGGCGAGCAGCTTCAGGTGCGCGGCGGCGTCCTCGATGGTCGGCACGATCTTGTCGTACCCCAACAGGGCGACGTGAATGGGAGGGAGGCTGGTGACCAGGCGGCCATTGCCCTCGTTCGTCACGATGATGACGCTTCCGGTCTCGGCCACGGCAATGTTGGCCCCCGAGATCCCCATGCCGGCACTCAGAAATTTCTCCCGAAGCTCTTCCCGGGCCAGACGGACCATGAGGCTGACGTCCGGTGAAACCTCGCGCCCCAGGGCCTTCGAAAAGACGCCGGCCACCTCCTCCTTGCTCATGTGGATACAGGGCATGACGCTGTGGGAGGGATGCGCCCCCGCCTGCTGGATGATCCATTCCCCCAGGTCCGCCTCGACCGGGGTGATTCCCAGCCGCTCCAGGTAATGGTTGAGTTCGATTTCTTCGGAGACCATCGACTTGGACTTGACAACCAGCTCCACCCCCTTTGCCCTGGCGAGGTCGCCGATATACCGGTTGGCCTCCTCGGCGTTCTTGGCTTCATACACGATGGCCCCAACCCGCCGGGCCGCCTCCACGAATTCCCGGGCCAGTTCCGGGAGCCGCTCGATGGCGTCCTCTTTCATTCGCCGAAGCCGAGCCCGCTCCTTTTCGTAGTCGAGGACGGCGAGGGCATTCCGTCGTGCAGTCCGGTAGGCGGTGCCGAACCGGCCCAGATTCTCCCGAATCCGGGGATTCGCCAGCGCCGCGGCCGCGCGACGGCGAAACTCCTCTTGGCGTGTCATGACCCGATTCCTTTCCCCGTCGGGGGCAGCACAAAGATATGGAGCTGCCGGGGTCCGTGGACGCCGATGGTGAGCACCCGCTCGATATCCGCGGTGCGACTCGGCCCCGTCACCCAGGAGCAATACGACGGCCGGCCCTGAAGGCTGGATCTCAGGATCAGGTAGCGGGTCAGGAGCAGACCCTCTTCCAGGGAGTCCACCACCGTATCCTGATGGAGGAGGGCCACGTGGATCTCCGGAAGCATGCTGAGCAGACGCGCGTCTACTTCATCTTCATCCAGATGGAGGAGGATCGAGCCGGTCTCGGCTACGCCTGCCGTCGCCCGAGTCACCCCGATCCCGGCATGAACGATCCCGTCGGGACTCGGCCCAGCCGCCAGACTGATGCCGGCCTCGATCAGGGCAGCCTCTAGATTCACGTCTCGGGCAAGGTCACGATCGGTGGCCTGACAGAGGGTAATTCCCTGGGCCTTGGCCAGCGCGGCGATGGAGAATCCCACCGCTTGAGGATCGACCACCTCGCGGACTACTCCCCCGGCGCGCTCCGCCTCGGTCACAAAGCGAGAGAGGATGGAAAACTGACGGCGGCGGTTGGCTGCCCACGTTTGGACCACGCGTTCTTCCACTTGGCGCAGCAGAGGCATGGATGGACCCTCCTGGGGGGAGCGTCGAGACAGGATGACGCACAGGTCGGGCCTTCTACCTAGCACTGGCAGGATTGAAATGTCAAGAGCGGAAAGGGCGGAGAGCGACCCTGGGGGCTCGGGGGGGACGTATCAAGTCAGGCTTCTGTTTCGAGCGGGTGCGTGCTACACTCCGGCCAGCGACATGTTTTCTTCCCGGGGGGGGGAGCGATCCTATGGGCGAGAAGGAGATCCGAGGTGCGGTCAGGGTGGAGGAGGACCGCCCCCAATTCTTGATTCGCCTGTTCCTTACGGCGGTCACCGGGTTCAATATTGTGCTGGCCTCCGCACAGCTCGTCCGGGGAAACTGGGGATGGGGGATCACGCTGCTCGTGGTGGGGGTGGTGGTCCCCGGGATGATCCCCTTTCTGCGACTGATTCAAGGCTATAAAGAGGGAAGGATCCCGCTGTCATGGCGAGAGCCGCTCGCCTTCGGCATCGGCGCCGTTGACGCCGTGGCCATCATCAACCGGTGGAGGGACGGCCTCGAGGTCACCTCGTGGGTCTCCGTCTTTCTCATCTCCAGCCTTCTGGCCTTTCTGTTGCTTGCCGAGAGTTGACGGAGAAGGGCTGGGCGAAACCGACGTCAGTCCCGCGGGGGCTCCGGCAGCAGGCGCGCCGCGAGAAAGCCGAGCAGGGGCATCCCGGCGGTCACCCCCAGCGCGGTGAAGAGCCCCCACCGGTCGGCGACCCACCCCAGACCGGCCACCCCGATTCCCCCCATGCCAATGGCAAAGCCCACGATGAGCCCGGCGGCCATCCCCAGGTTCCTGGGCAGGTACGCCTGTGCCAGGACCACCGAGACCGTGAAGGTCGAAACCAGCATGAAGCCCGCGCCAGCGAGGAGGGCCAGGGCGAGAAGCCCCCTGGTGAGGAGGAAACCAGCAATGAGCGGGGTCGCGGACAGAAACGCGTACAGGATGACCTGACGGGGTCCCCAGCGATCCGCCAGCCGGCCCCCCACCAGCGTCCCCACCGCCCCCGCGCCCAGAAAGACGAAGAGGATCGGACCGACCATCCGCCGGTCGCCGTCGAGAACATCGAGGTAAAAGAACGGGACGAAGGTGGTCAACCCGAGCTGTGTCCACGACCGCAGCGTGACAATCAGGATCAACAGGGCCATCGCGGTAATCATGGGGCGGGAGCCGGAGGCCTCCCCCAGAGCGCGCCGGGCGCGGCCGGGGGCAGCGAGGCGCGGGAGCGCCCTCGCCAGTATCGCGGTCATCAGCAGGCTCGGCGCGAGCAGCCCGAGGCTCCCCGGCATGCCGAAACTCGTCACCAGGGGCGTCACGAGCACGGGACCGAGGGCGATCCCGACATTCCCTCCGACGGAGAAGAACGAGAGCCCGGTAGCTTTGCCCGCCCCCGTCACCTGACTGGCGGTCCGGTACCCCTCGGGATGGTACGCCGCGATCCCCAACCCGGAGAGCGTCACGAGAACCAGAAGCACCGCATAGCTGGGTGCGACCCCGGTCAGCGCCACCCCGAGCCCTGAGACGAACACCGAAAGCGGAAGGAGCCACCGCCAGGTAACCCGATCCGCCAAGTAGCCGAACACGGGCTGGATCACGGAGGAGGTCACGCTGGCCACCAACATAATGGCGGCCGCCCCCGTGTAGGAGAGCGAGAAGCTCTCGCGGAGAAAGGGGAGGAGCGCTGGCAGGGCCCCTTGGCTGATGTCGACGACCATGTGCCCTGTGGACAAGAGCGCCAGGAGTCCGGCGGCCGGCCGGATGGAACCAGAGCTCTGGTGGCCGGTTTCACCAGGATCGACCGCGCCCGCACACGGCGGAGGCAGCGGTGCTATTGTCTCTTCGTCCGGACGACGCGAATCCTCCATCTGGACGCTCCTCCACCGGGAAGACCGATCAGAGAGGCTACCACAGGAGTGAAGGATATGACACAAGAGGGTGCAGGTGCGAAGGGGTCTCCCGAAAGCTGATCCCGGTCTGATAGGCCGTAGGCCAAGGTCCCGGGGAAGGCGCTTGCCGTCGGTGGGATGGGGTAGGACTAGATGATCCGCTGGCGGCGAACCCGCTTATCCACGATGTCCGCGATCCACTTCCACAGGCGATTCTCCTCCTCGACCGCCGGCCGGTTCTCAAGCTGGTCTTGCCAGCCCTGCATGATCTCCGATTCCACCGGCCAAATCCGAACTCGCTGCCGGGGGACCTTCCGGTCCCACTCGGCGGCAACTTTGGGAGATGGGTAGAGGATGCGGATCGTCACGTTCCGAGCCAAGTACTCCAGGGAGGAGACGTCGATCTTCTCGTAGGCCTGTTGCGCTACCTTCCGCCCCTGGTCCGCAGCCACCTCTGGGACACCATCGCTCACGATGACGATAAGGATGGGAGCCAGGATGAGGTTCTGCTTTTGCACGGTCTCGGAGACCCGCTTGAAGAAGGCGTTGAAGTCTGTCTGGTAGTTTCCCTTGACGGTGAAGAGCTCGGTGAGCTTGGATTCCATCTCGGAGGCGTTCATCCGCTCGAACACCTGGATCGGGTAGAACGCCTTGGGTTCGTTCGGCGTGTCGCCCCCGATGGAGCCCACGAAAAGGGCCCGCGGTTTTTCGAGGCCACCCGTCCCGTGGAGATGGCCGTAGAGGTAGTAGGAGAGGAACCGGAGGGAATCCCGGAACTGCGGCGTCCCTGAGAAGGATCCGCTGACGTCCACCCCTACGAAGAGAGAAAGGCGCGGGGTCTCTGCCTCAGTCGGGCCGCAGGCCGGCGCCATAAGTGCCAGGGCAACAAGGAGCAAGCGAGCGTGCCGCATCATGGTCGCCTCCTGTCCCATCATCGCCCCTTGGCGCCGCTGGAGGCGTGCCCCCCGGCCCGCGCGAGCTTGAGCAATTCGCCTGTTTCCATCAAGGCATCCAGCGACTTGAGCGGCAGCTGGAAGAGGTGCCGCCCGGCGATGAGGAGCATGAAGAAGTTGATCGTGCCGGCGACTATCTGAAGTGGCGGCAGGATATAGGCCTCGAGGAGCTGCGTCCCGGTCGTCTGGAACCAGCCGATATCCGCCTTCACCTGGCTGATCATCTCTTTCGTCCAGGACGAGACGGCCTCCTGGGAAGGCCGCGCCCCGCCGGAGGGCTCTTTGACGCCCGTTGCAGAGATAATGGCCAGGAGGGTCGGTGTCCCGTACCGCGCGAAGAGGAACCAGGTCATCCCCCGGACTCCAATCCAGGCCACCGTCGAGATGAGGAGGACGCCCGCGACACCCAAATGGAAGCGCCCGCCGCTCTGCTGGGCCAGCACCGGGGTGATGGCGTCCACCAGCTCGCGGTAGAGGAAGACGACCTCGACAAACATGACGAACAATTCCACCAGGACCATTTGAACGATGTCCTTCCAGCGGCGTTGCTGGATGGCCTCGACCATAACGTACAGACAGGCGAAGCTCCCAGCAATGAGGAGGGAGAGGACAACGAAGAGGACCGGCTGCAGGAAGGGGTGGGGGCCGCCCCCCATGAGGTCGCTCGCGATCTCTGAGACCACCGGGTGGAGGGTGTAGCTGAAGATCCCTGCCTCCAGGAGAGACCAGAGGAGGGTGAGGGTGACGGCGATCCAGGGCACGCCAGGCCGCAGGGTGCTCTGCGTGGCCCGTTTGATGAGGGCGAAGGGGAGCGTGACCAGTTCAACGAAGGCGAGGTAGAGGCCAGCGGTCAGAATGCGGATGAGACCCCACGCCCATCCCACCGACAGGAAAAGTGCCCGAAAGAGGCCGGCCCAGAAGAGCGCGATGGCCCGACCGCTATCCCACCAGGTCGTGACCATGGCGACGATGAACTCGTGGCGCCCTCCGCGGAACGGCAGGGTATAGACCGCAAGCATGGAGCACCACATGCCGACAATGAGGTGGAAGGCCGGCAGCAGGAACAGCGTGAGCTTCAAGGTCCCTCCCAGGGGAGAGGAGAAGTCCCACAAGAACCCCTGGATCGCCTCCTGGACGGTCGGGATCCAGGCGATTGGGAGGGTCAGGATCTGGAAAAGCAATCTCCATTCGGGAGGGAGAGCAGATTCAATATTCTTCATGTACCTTCCTCCG
>CAYSDK010000073.1:0-6722 GCA_964429865.1 uncultured bacterium | reverse complement strand
GGAGCGGATCGTTAGAGAGCTTCATTGGAACAGTACTCCTAGAAGGCTCACGGGCAGCAACATCATGGCCCAGAACTGTGTCCAGTGAATCGATGTCCCGAGCCAGCTGTTGATCGAATATGTGGCAGCCCAGGAGAGAGGCGCTGTCAGGGCGACGTAGCCGGGGATAGATAAGGTAGCGAATCGACGGACCCGGCGACGGTCCGAGGGGTTGCTGCGCCAAAGGGCGATCCCCAAGCGCACCAGCACATAGGGAAACGTGAACGGAAGTACGAGCCAGCCGATACCGCTACGCGACGAATAAAAGAAAACGTTCACGATCGGAATAACGCCCACCAGCACCATATACGCGGGGAATCCGTAGACTTGTGCGGCGAGTGTTGAAAGGCGGAAGCTAGTAGGCAGTGTCTCACCGATCATATGGTCTCTCTAACAGCGCGGCTTCATCGTACGTCCCCGGTAAAGCGGGCATACGCCTCCGGAGTATCAATGTCCAGAAGGACCTCCTCGTCCGAGACTGGAACCAGCGCCACCCGACCGGGATCCCGCCGTACCACCGCCTTCGCACCTTGCTCCGGTGGCGCTTGGAGCAGCTCTCCAAAAACCGCCCGTAGGGGGAGTGACCATTAGTGAGCCACCACGTTCGAATACAGGTTGAGGATGACAACTCCGGCGACGATCAGGGCAAACCCAATCACAGCCGGCAGATCGATCTTCTCCCCAAACACAACTACTCCTACCACGGACAGCAAGACGATCCCGATCCCGGACCAGAGGGCGTAGGCGACCCCCACACCGATGCCTTTGAGGCTCAACGATAGAAAGTAGAAGGCCGCTCCATAGCCGACTATTACCACCAAGCTCGGGAGTAGCCGGGTGAAGCTCTGACTCGCTTTCAGGGATGACGTTGCCATCACCTCAGCAATGATGGCGATCAGCAGGTAGACGTATTCGGTTCGCATCATCATCCTCAACCAACACGAAATAGATCTGATTCCATACAAAAGCCTTCCGTGAGTCTTACCATTCGCCGTGCATAGCGAAAGGTATGAGACTGCCCATGCAGGAGTCAAGGAGAAATCAGTATTATGTCCCTGGAATTCTGAGCACACCGAGCGTACAGGGGCTGGAGAGATTGCCATGAAGAAGGGCATTATCCGGAGGAGGGGGAAGCGGGAGGTGATTGGGAGGTGGATGAAGGATCAGCGGAACCCGGTAAAGAGCCACCGCTTCGGGTTCCAGAAATGGATGAGCTTATGGGTAAAGTTCACCTGGCTGAGCTTTGTCGCAAGCTCCCGGAGCTCGGTCCGGATCTCCTCAGTCTCCCTATCCTGCGCCGTCTCCAGCCCACCGTCCGCAATGAAATGCTGGATCTTTTGGAGTTCTCCCGCGTCCAGCCATATCCCGTGGTCGCTACATTCATCGATGATCACCCCAGAGATACGGCCAAAGTTCTTCCGGTTCATCGCGGTCCCGCACCTGACGCACGGGATGTACGTCGGAGGCTCCCGGAGGGGCCCTCGCACGTAATCCTCGGTCTTGCTGTCCGCTGTCTTCCGGATCGCCCGGTGGAATTCGTCCCTGTCAAGCCACAGACCGTGACATTGAGGGCAGAGGTCATATTGCTCCCCATCCGGCGTGGAATGAATCTCGAGCGTGACGGTGCACCGCGGGCACATACTAGACTGGGACATTCGCAGGTCCCTGATCCTGGCGGCGCAAAAGGGACAGACCCTCGAATTGACATTGATGCTCTTGCCGCAGTGGGGGCATTCCTTGGTTTGGTGAGCCCGCTTCATATCGGCGTCCCCCTCATCGTGATTCCGACCCATGCCCGGGTGTCACTATACCCTAAGAGGGTTTGCAACGATCGTGCCTGGGGTGTCCGAGAAGGCTTTGCGAATACACGAAAAAACGGGCGTTGACAAGGTGGAGTTGACCACGAGAAGATAAGCGTACTCTGCGGGCGATCAGCCGGATGGGAGGAGCGCCTTGAGAAGACAGTTGGTAAGTATTTGCGTGATTGTCGGGGTCGTTGCCGGGATGCCTGCCCTCGCGCAAGGGGAAGAGGGGCCGCCAGGCGAGCCCCAGAAGGTTTCACAAAAGCAGGAAAAAAAAGACAGGCCATCACAGAAAGAGACTTCTGTAGTCGAGGATTCAGCCCTGGTGGCCACGAGCGTCGTCGTGAGCGCCGGGCAAATTCCGCTGCGCGCAGGTACCTGTGCGGCTACCGTCATCGTGGCAGGGTTTGCCTATCTGCTCACGGCATTTGACCGCGAGGCGCGTCAGGGCCCCGGCGACGCCATCACACGGGTCTGTGGAGGCCCCTACACGACCAGCCCTCAAGAGCTGAGGGGACGCTGAACTCGTGCGTGGCAATTCCGGGGACATAGTCTCCAAAGGTGTCCGGTACCTTTAGCTCCAGGCTGAGTCCCGGAATGATGCGCAATCAGGCCTTCGCCTTGCGCTGGCCAGCCCGCAAGAATTTTTTGCGCAACCGGAAGGCGTGGGGTGTGGCCTCCACGAGCTCGTCGTCGCGAATGAACTCGAGGGCCTGCTCGAGGCTGAGCGGCCTCGGCGGGGCGAGGTGCGCCGTCTCGTCGGCGGTGGACGAGCGCATGTTCGTGAGCTTTTTCTCCTTGGTGATGTTCACCTCCAGATCGTTGGGCCGGGAGTGTTCCCCGACGATCATACCCTCGTAGACTTCCGCGCCGGGGGCGATGAAGAAAGTCCCCCGAGGCTGGAGGTGCTCGATGGCGTATGCGGTGGCACGCCCCGGTCGGTCTGCCACCAGGGCGCCGGTGAAGCGACTGGCGATGTTCCCCTGCCAGGGTTCGTAGCCATCAAAGAGGTGGTGCATGAGGCCGCTGCCCCTGGTCTCGGTCATGAACTCGGTGCGAAAGCCGAGCAGGCCCCGGGAGGGGACTCGGAACTCGAGGCGCACCCGGCCGCTGCCGTGGTTGACCATCCGGATCATGTGTCCCTTGCGGGGACCCAGCTTCTGGGTCAGGGTCCCGATGAATTCCTCGGGAGAATCAATGACCAGTTGCTCCATGGGCTCGTGGACGACGCCGTTGATGGAACGCGTGAGGACCTGCGGCTTGCCTACCGCCATCTCGTGGCCCTCCCGCCGCATCATTTCAATCAGGATGGCCATCTGGAGCTCGCCCCGACCCGAGACGGTGAAGACGTCGGGCGATTCGGTCTCCTCGACCCGGATCGCGACATTGTACAGCATCTCCTTGTTCAGTCGCTCCCGGAGCTTGCTCGCGGTGGCGTACCCTCCCTCACGGCCCGCCATCGGTGAGTTGTTGACGTAGAAGAGCATGGCGATCGTCGGCTCATCAACATGGATCGGCGGCAGGGGTCTCGGGTCTTCCACCGCCGACAGGGTCTCACCGATGTTCACCCCCTCGATACCGGTTACGGCCACGATGTCACCGGGTCCGGCCTCCGCAATCTCGCTCCGGCGCAGGCCCTCGTATCCATAGAGCCCGGTGACTTTGGAGAACACCACTTGGCCGTCGAGGCGGCAGAGGGCGACTTCTTGCCCCTTGGAGAGGCGGCCGTTGAAGATCCGGCCCACGGCCAGGCGGCCCACGTAATCATCGTAGCCCAGGGTGGTAATCAGGAACTGCAGTGGGCTGTCGGGCTCGTAGGTGGGGGCCGGAACGGTACGCAGGATCTCCTCGAAGAGAGGGGTGAGGGGGGTGTCCGTGCCGTCGGGACTGGTGCGGCATGTGCCCTTACGGGCATTGCAGTAGTAGACGGGGAACTCCAACTGCTCCTCCGTGGCGTCGAGATCGATGAAGAGGTCGTAGATCTCGTCCAGCACCTCTGACGGCCGGGCGTCGCCGCGGTCGATCTTGTTGATCACCACGATGGGGATCAGCCTGGCCTCCAGGGCTTTGCGGAGCACGAAGCGAGTCTGGGGCAGGGGTCCCTCGCTGGCGTCCACCAGCAGCAGTACCCCATCAACCATCTTGAGGGTGCGCTCGACCTCGCCTCCAAAGTCGGCGTGGCCCGGAGTGTCTACGATGTTGATGCGGGTCGTGCGGTAGACGATGGCGGTATTCTTGGCCATGATGGTGATGCCCTTTTCCCGCTCCAGGTCGATGGAGTCCATGACCCGCTCCACGACCGACTCGTTGTCGCGGAAGATACCGCTCTGCCAGAGCATGGCATCCACGAGCGTCGTCTTGCCGTGGTCCACATGGGCAATGATGGCGAGGTTGCGGACGTCCTCTCTCGTTTTGAGTTCTTTCCGGTGCGCCTGCGCGTGTACCGCTGCCTGTCCTTCCACTACTACCTCCAGTGTTGCTTCTCAGGACAATTCCGCCTGCCAGCTTCCGCCGGGTGTGTCCGGCTCGCAGCAAAGCTCCCTTCTAACGTAGCATGCTCCCGTTGTGAGTTCAAGGGATTGGAGGGCCGTGCTATAATGTAAGCATAAAACGTGCCCAGAAAAGAGCGACGCTCTTGAGCGGTGGTCACAGTCAGTGCGCGTTTTTGTTAAGGAGGAATCATCTATGACCCAGAAGCAGTCGGGTAGTCAACCTGGAATGCAGATTGATCCAAGCAAGACGTATCGAGCAATGATTGAGACCAAGAAGGGCGTCATTGAATCGGAACTCTCTCCGCACCATGCACCGAAAACGGTCAACAACTTCGTTTTCCTAGCCCGCGAGGGGTTTTACGATGGCGTATCGTTCCATCGCGTGATCAGCGATTTCATGATCCAGGGGGGAGATCCAACGGGTTCAGGTCGAGGTGGTCCTGGCTACAGGTTTGAAGATGAAGTGGAGGGGAATCCACTGGTACACGAGGGGGGAGTGATCTCGATGGCGAACGCTGGCCCGAACACGAACGGGAGCCAATTCTTCATCACGCTTTCGGCGCAGCCACACTTGAATGGGAAGCACACAGTGTTCGGGAAGGTCGTGAAGGGCCAGGAGGTCGTGGAGGCCATTCGGCAGGGTGATCGGATGGAGCGGGTGCAGGTGAGCGAGGGCTAGAAGCTCGGAATATGACCAAAGAACAGAACTCGGTCGAAGCCGTGCTGGCCTACCATCACCGCACCAAGCATCACTTGCACCAGTACGCCGCGTCGCTGGGATACCTGGACTGGGCCACCCAGCCTGATCCCTTTCGCACCTTCGTTGGCGCGGAAAGGGTCGAACTTCCCCTTCTCGCTGACCGGCTTGACGCGGCCTATCCCGACCTGTATTTTCCCGGCGCCGTCCCTCCCATGCCGCTGGAGCGAAACAGCGTGGCTATGCTGTTCGAGCTGGCCCTGGGACTGTCTGCCTGGAAGCAGTACAAGGGGAGTCGCTGGGCCTTGCGTTGCAACCCGTCCAGCGGCAACCTTCACCCCACGGAAGGCTATGCAATCCTTCCGGAGATGCCGGGCCTGAATGCCGGTGTCTATCACTACGTCAGCCGGGACCACACCCTGGAGCGGCGCTGCGTTCTGGAAGGTCGAGCGGCGCAGCAGCTCGCGGGGTCGCTCCCGCCAGCTTCCTTTCTCGTGGGCCTGTCCTCGATTCATTGGCGCGAGGCCTGGAAGTACGGCGAGCGCGCCTTTCGCTACTGCCAGCATGATGCCGGCCATGCCATTGCCACCGTGCGATATGCGGCCGCGGCGCTGGGATGGTCGGCCAGGCTGATCGCAGATGTTTCAGATACGGCCATTGCCGCCGTGCTGGGGCTGGCCCAGCCAGAGAGCTTCTCGACCATTGCCGAGGAGGACCGCGAACATCCCGACGCCCTTCTGCTCGTCGGCCCTTTCCATCCTCCCGGGAATGGTGAGGAATCAGAGGGGGTTGACATTACGAAGCTTCGGGATGTGCTCGAGGCTGGTGCTTGGGCGGGCCAGGCCAACTCACTCAGCCCCGCTCATGTCCACTGGCCAGCAATTGATGCCGCCGCCGAGGCGACCTGGCAGGAGGACAATGCCGCGGGGTCACGGAGACGTGGTGACGCGGTTATTGTAGACAAGTTCGCGGCGTGGCCAGATCGTCCGGTTGTCTCTTCACAAGTCAGCGCTGGTCGGCTTATCAAGCAGCGCCGCAGCTGTCTTGCTCTCGACGGCATCACCTCGATCTCGGCCGAGACATTTTATGCCATGCTTGACCGGCTGCTGCCACGGCCCGGGGTGCCGCCCTGGGACGTCTGGCCTTGGCCGCCGCATCTGCATTGCGGCATCTTTGTGCACCGGGTCCGGGGCTTACCGTCAGGCCTATACCTCTTCGAGCGAAGTCCGACGGTCCACGAACGCCTCCGGTCCGCCCTCGGTGCCGACTTCCTCTGGAAACGTCCAGAAGGCTGCCCGGAGTACCTGCCACTGTTCACACTGGTCGAGGGAAACTTCCGCGAGCAGGCAGAGGTGGTGAGCTGCCATCAGGAGATTGCCGCCGCCGGCGCCTTCAGCCTCGGTATGATTGCCGACTTTGGCGAAAGTATCCGTGCAACAGGTGCATGGTGGTATCGAAAACTGTTTTGGGAATCCGGCCTGCTGGGGCAGGTGCTGTACCTAGAAGCAGAGGCCGCCGGTGTCCGCGGCACTGGGATCGGATGTTACTTCGACGACGCCTTTCATAACGTGCTCAGCCTGCGCGGGGATGACTTTCAAAGCCTGTACCACTTTACCGTTGGTGGTCCGGTCGACGACCCGCGGCTGATGACGCTGTCGCCCTATTTTCACTTAGACGGCGCAAGGCTTGAAG
>CAYSDK010000072.1:0-7569 GCA_964429865.1 uncultured bacterium | reverse complement strand
TCGGGACCTGCCGCAGCGCTCCCCCCGAGGCGGTCAGGATAATCCGCTTCAGCGCCCCCCGCCCGCCCCCCTCGAGACACTGGAAGATCGCGGAGTGCTCACTGTCCACCGGCAAGAGCTTCACCCCTCGGGCCGCGGCCTCAGCCGTCAGCAGTGCCCCGGCCATCACGAGGGCCTCCTTGGTGGCGAGCGCCACGTCCTTGCCGGCCCGGATCGCCGCCAGCGCCGGCTTGAGTCCCATCGCCCCCACGACCGCCAGCAACGTGAGCTCTGCATCGGAGTAAGCCGCAACCTCGCTCAACCCCTCCTCCCCGGAGCAGATCTTCACCGGAAGCCCGCGTAGTCTTTCCTGAAGCTCCTGCGCCCCGTCCCGGCTCGCCACCGAGACCAGGTGCGGCCGAAACTCCCGGACCTGCTGGGCAAAGAGGTCCAGCCGCCGCCCGGCCGCCAGCGCCACCACCTCGAAGGCCTCAGGGTGGGCGCGGACCACTTCCAGGGCCTGCATGCCGATCGAGCCGGTGGAGCCCAGGATGCTCAGGCGCTTCATCGCTTTTCCTTGATCCCGACCCCGTCCCTGGTCCCGGTCTTGACGAGATACATCGCCTCGTCGGCGTGGCGCAAGAGATCCTCTCCGGTCTCCCCGTCCTCAGGATAGGTGGCAACCCCGAAGCTGGCGGTGAGCGACACCTCGGCCCCTTCCACCGGGTGGAACCGATGGGCCCGGATCGCCTGGCGAAGGCGGTGGGCTGTCTCCACCGCCCCTCGCTGATCGGTCTCGGGCAGCGTCACCGAAAACTCATCCCCGCCAAACCGGAATATCTTGTCGGTCCGTCTGAGCTGCATCATGATGACCTTCACCACCTCTATCAGCACCTTGCTCCCCGACAGGTGCCCATATTGGTCGTTGATGTGCTTCAGGTGATCGAGGTCGAAAAAGAGGAGAGAGAAGGGGTGTTTGTACCGGCGGGACCGCTCGATCTCCTCGCCGAGATATCGATCCAGATATCGACGATTGAGGACCCCCGTCAGGTCATCCTGCAGGGTCTCGTGGCGGAGACGGGTGTTGGTGCGAAACAGCTGATATCGCTCGAGGGCATTCCTGAGCCCGATCTCGAGGTCGGCCGGTTGCAGCGGCGTCGCGAGAGCCGCGTAGGCCCCCTTCGCCAGGGCAGCGCTGGCACCCGCGCTCGCGGGAGGCGCCAGCACAATGATGGCCTGCTCTGGTTTGCACTCGATCATCCGCCCCACCACCTCGACTGCCTTGGGTCCTGCCCCCGCCAAGTCAAGGAAGACGATCGCGTACTCGTCCTTGGCGAGCTCTTTCAGGCCTTCCTCGCCGCCGGAGGCCTCCACCGGCTGAAGACCCCGTTGGCGCAGCACCTTTGCGAGCCGCCGACGCGCGGCCTGGTCAGGATCGACGATCAAGATCTTTTCGTCGGCCACTCCCGGCTCCCTGCGTACTCCACTGCTCCGCGGATTCCGTAAGTATAATGAACTCCAGGGCTTCTCGCAAGTCATTTCACCTTGACAGTGCCGAGGGACCGTCCCTATACTGCCGACAATCACTGCACGTGTGTGTGAGGAGGCCATGACGCGGATTCAGTTTGGGACGTCCGGCTGGCGCGGCGTCATCGCCGACGATTTTACCTTGCCCCGAGCGATGGCCGTCGTCCAGGGCATCGCCGACCACCTCAAGGCCGCGGGGCTCGAGGGGCGGGGGATCGTGGTCGGGTACGATACCCGCTTCCTGTCGGAACGCTTCGCGGGTGAGGCGGCCAAGCTTTTGGCCACCAACGGGATCCGGGTCTTCCTCTGCGAACGGGATACACCCACCCCCGTGGTCGCCTGCGAGATTCGGCGCCGGCGGGCGGGCGGAGGGATCACCATCACCGCCAGCCACAACCCGCCGGAGTGGAACGGCATCAAATTCTCCGTGGCCGCCGGGGGCCCGGCCCTGCCCGAAGTGACCCGCTTCATCGAGGCCCAGGCGAATGCGCGGTTGCCGAATGTCCAGGTGGAGACCATAGAGATCGAGGCGGCAGAAAAGGCGGGACTCCTCACGATGATCGATCCGCTCCCGCCCTATCTCACGCACCTCCAGAGTCTCGTGGACTACGAGGCGATCCGCCGGGCCCACCTCAAGGTGGTGGTGGACCCCCTCTTCGGGACCGGGCGGGGGGTCCTGGACGCCGCTTGCCGGGAGGCAGGATGCGAGGTCGAGATGCTCCACGACTGGCGGGATCCCCTCTTCGGGGGCGGCCCTCCGGACCCGACCCCGACGCGGCTGCAGGACCTCACGCAACGGGTGGTCAAGCGGCGCGCCCACCTCGGCCTCGCCACGGACGGAGACGCCGATCGCTTCGGCATCGTGGACAGCGACGGCACGGTCCCGAGCGCCAACCAGATTCTGGCCCTGCTGCTTAAGCACCTGCTCACCACGCGTCCGGCACCGGGGGGCGTCGCGCGCACGGTGGCGACCACGCATCTCCTCGACGCGGTCGCCCGTCATTACCACGTCCCCGTGTATGAAACCCCGGTCGGGTTCAAGTACCTCGGTGAGCTGATCCTGCAGGACAAGGTCATCCTGGCCGGCGAAGAGAGTGCCGGGCTCACCATTCGGGGGCACATCCCGGAGAAGGATGGGGTGCTGGCCTGTCTGCTCGTGGCCGAGATGGTCGCGCACCGGGGGCGGACATCCCTGAGGGAGCTGCTCGACGAGCTGTACGCCCAGGTCGGGACGATCCTCTCCCGACGGATCGATTTCACCCTGAGGCCTGAGGAGTGCGCACGCCTCCTCACGAAGCTCGAGGAGCCCCCGCGTGAGCTGATCGGCCGGAGGATCGCAGCGGTCGAGCGGAAGGACGGAACCAAGCTTCTGCTCGAGGATGGGAGCTGGCTCCTGATCCGGCCGTCGGGGACCGAGCCGGTCGTTCGGCTGTATGTGGAAGCCAAGAACGCCACGGATCTCGAGCGGCTCATCGCAGCGGGCCAAGAACTCGTGTACAGTGCGTAGCCCCGATGATAGGGCCCAGGAGATCGTTCCCATGAGTCAGATTCTCCACATGCATGCGCGCCAGATCCTGGATTCCCGGGGCAACCCGACCGTCGAGGTTGACGTCCGCCTGGAAAGCGGAGCCTTTGGCCGGGCCGCAGTCCCCTCGGGGGCGTCCACGGGCGAGCGCGAAGCGGTGGAGCTCAGGGATGGCGATCCACGGCGCTACGCGGGGAAGGGGGTCCAGAAGGCGGTGGAGCATGTGAACACCCTCATCGCCCCAGCGCTCATCGGCGCGGAGGCGTTCGACCAGTCCCGCGTGGACGAGACCCTGTGCCGGCTGGATGGGACACCTACCAAGGGAAGGCTCGGGGCCAACGCCCTTCTCGGGGTGTCGCTCGCCGTGGCCAAGGCTGCGGCCGACGAGGCTGGCCTGCCCTTGTACCGCTATCTCGGGGGGGCCGATGCCCGCGACCTTCCGGTCCCCTTCATGAACATCCTCAACGGGGGAAGACACGCCGACAACACCGTGGACTTTCAGGAATTCATGGTTGTCCCGGTCGCCGGTGGGCGCTTTGCCGAGGCGCTCCGGATCGGCGTGGAGGTGTTCCAGAGCCTGCGGGGTGTGTTGAAGAGCCGCGGCTACAGCACCGCCGTCGGGGACGAGGGGGGCTTTGCCCCTGATCTCCGCTCGAACGAAGAGGCGGTCGAGCTGATCCTCGAGGCCGTCACCCGGGCCGGCTATCGCCCGGGACGGGACGTCTTCGTCGCGCTCGACCCGGCGGCCAGCGAGTTCTACGAGGGAGAGCGGTATCATCTCGTGGCCGAGACCACACAGGAGCTCAGCCGGGAAGAGATGGTGGAGTTCTATGCGGGATGGGTCAAGCAGTATCCCATCGTCTCCATCGAGGACGGGATGGCCGAGGGGGATCTCGAGGGATGGGTACTCCTCACGGGTGCCCTCGGGGACCGGGTGCAGCTCGTCGGGGACGACCTGTTTGTGACCAACGCCGCCCTCCTCCGCGAGGGCATCGCCAGTGGACTCGCCAACGCCATCCTGATCAAGGTGAACCAGATCGGGACGGTGACCGAGACCCTCGAGACGATCGCCGTGGCCAAGCGGGCCGGGTACGCCACGATCATCTCTCATCGCTCCGGCGAGACCGAGGATGTCACCATCGCGGACCTGGCCGTCGCGGTGAACGCCGGCCAGATCAAGGCCGGTTCTGCCTCCCGCACGGACCGCACGGCCAAGTACAACCAGCTCCTCCGCATCGAAGAGGCGTTAGGGGCGGCGGCCCGCTTTCCCGGGGTGGACGCCTTTCGCCCGTTGAGGGGGCGGTGATGCCTAAGCGGTTCAACCGGGGTCACCGCCCTGAGCCTGCCGAAGGGGCAGATCCCTTGGAGTTGCACCGGAGACGGCCGCGGGCCGGCCTGTTTCTCCTCCTCTGTTTCCTGGGGCTCCTGCTCCTCCTGTCGCTGTTCGGGGATCGCAGCCTGCTCCAGCTCTACCAGATGGGGCGCTTCAAGGCGCACCTGGAGCAGCAGATCGAAGCCCTCACGCAGGAGAACGCCCGGCTCCGGCAGGAGGTCGAGGCGATGCGCCGGCACCCTTCCCAGTCCGAGGAGGTCGCCCGGCGGGACCTGGGGCTGGTTCGGCCCGGGGAGACCGTCTACCAGTTCCGGAAACGGTGATCCCGCCCCTCATCGCTCCCTCCGACTGCGCCTGCTGAACCCGCGTGATCCTGGAAGGCTTCGACCGTGAGTCCTTCGACGCGCTCAGGGCTGCTCAGCCGAACGGTGCGGGCCTGTCTGCTCGGCAGACCGCTGAGACGCCCGAGGGGCCGGGACGAGCCAGGCCGATTCGACTGACCGACGCGAGGCGACTCCCGTGAAGGAATACGTCCTGAAGACGGCCAAGGCCCCCGTGGACCTCTCGCTCTACGAGGCCCAGCTCAACCCCGCGCAGCTTCAGGCGGTGACCGCCGGCCCCGGTCCGCATCTCGTCATTGCGGGCGCGGGGAGCGGCAAGACGCGGGTCATCACCTACCGGGTCGCCTACCTCATCGACCAGGGGATCGATCCGTCCCGCATCCTCCTGGTCACCTTCACCAACAAGGCGGCCCGCGAGATGCTCCGCCGGGTGGCCGAGGTGGCCCGCGGCGACAGTCGCCAGGTCTGGGGGGGCACCTTCCACCACATCGGCAACCTGATCCTCCGCCGCCATGCACCCGCCGTGGGCCTCACGAGCGGCTACACCATCCTCGACCGCGAGGACGCCAAGGAGCTTCTCCAGGCCTGTGTCGCCGATCTCGGGATCGCCGTGACGAGGCACCGCTTCCCGCGCGGGGATGTCCTCCAGGACATCCTGTCGAGCGTCATCAACACCGGGCGGTCGCTGATGAAGGTCTTGGAGGAGCGGTATCCCTTCTTCACCCTCTTCGAGGCGGAGATCCTCGAGATCGCCCGCCGGTATCGAGAGCGGAAGTGCAAGGACAACCTGGTAGATTACGATGACCTCCTCTCGCTCTGGCTCCGCCTCCTCCGCGAGCACCCCGAGGCGCTCGACACCTACCGCCGGCGGTTCCTCCACGTGCTGTGCGATGAGTACCAGGACACGAACGCGATCCAGGGGGAGATCCTGGATCTCCTCGCCTCCGGGCACCGGAACTTCATGGTCGTGGGGGATGACGCCCAGTCGATCTTCGCCTTCCGCGGCGCGAATTACGCCAACATCCTCCGCTTCACCGAACGCTACCCCGACGCGGCCGTCCACAAACTCGAGACCAACTACCGGAGCACCCCCGAGGTGCTCGCGCTGGCCAACGCCAGCATCGCCCACAACGTCCACCAGCACCACAAGACGTTACGGGCGGTCCGATCCTCCGGGTCGAGGCCGGCTTTGACGGCCCTCACCGACGAGGAGGAGCAGGCCGCTTTCGTCGCCCAACGGATCCTGGAGCTTCGCGATGAAGGGATCCCTCTCAGCGAAATGGCGGTGCTCTACCGGGCCCACTACCAGAGCATCCAGCTGCAGCTGGAACTCACGAGGCGCGGCATCCCCTTCGAGATCCGCTCGGGCCTCCGCTTTTACGAGCAGGCCCACGTCAAGGACATCCTCGCGTATCTCAGGATCGTGGCCAACGCGCGGGATGAGCTGGCCTGGAAGCGGGCGGTCAAGCTCCATCCGGGAATCGGCAACGCCACCGCCGACGAGATCTGGCGGGCGGTGGCGGGGCAGAGCCAGCCTATCGATCTCGACGCCCTCGGGGCCATTGCGCGGGTGCTTCAACCGAGGGCCCGCAAAGGCTTCCACGAGTTTTTGACCCTGCTCGCCACGCTCCTCGCCCTCCCTCACGCCCCGGCCCAGATGATTGCCGCGGCGCTCGAGGGGGGCTATCGCGAGGTCCTGAAGACGCGGTACCCCAACTGGGCCTCCCGGGTGGAGGACCTCGAGCAACTGGCCATCTTCGCCCTCCGCTACGAGTCCCTCGAGGCTCTCCTCACGGAACTGTCGCTCCTCGGTGCCATCACCGGCGAGGACGTCTACTGGGATGAACCGCGGGATGAGCTGTTGATCCTCTCCAGCATCCACCAGGCCAAGGGCCTGGAATGGACTGTGGTCTTTCTCATCTGGCTGGTCGATGGGTGGTTCCCCTCCTCTGCCGCCCTTCGCGAGGAGGGGGGACTCGAGGAGGAGCGGCGCCTCTTCTATGTGGCGAGCACGAGGGCCAAGAATCAGCTTACCCTCTGCCACCCGCTGCGCACGACGGATCTGAGGCGGCGGGAGCTCATCCTGAAGCCCTCCCGGTTCCTCCTGGAAATCCCCGAGCCCCTGTACGAGCGCTGGCACGTCCGGGTGGAGTGAGGGCATAGCCTGAACCAGGACAACATCAAGATCGGGACGTCGGGATTCAAGTATGCAGACTGGAAGGGGGCCTTCTACCCGGAGAGGCTCCGCGACCAGGAGATGCTCGCCTTCTACGCCCAGTGCTTCGATACCCTGGAGATCAATTACACCTACTACCAGGTGCCGAGCGCGAAGACGCTCGAGGCGATGGCCAAAAATGCGGGCGGCCAGATGACCTTCACCGTCAAGGCGCATGGCGACATGACCCACCGGCGCGACAATTTCGATGCGGCAGCCCCGGCCTTCCGCGAGGCGCTGCGCCCCCTCGAGGATCGACAGGCCCTCGGGTGCGTCCTGGCCCAGTTTCCGTATAGCTTCTGGAGCACAAGGGAGAACCGCGATCATCTCCTCCGCC
Organism: uncultured bacterium; assembly: GCA_964429865.1. Classification (GTDB taxonomy): domain Bacteria; phylum Methylomirabilota; class Methylomirabilia; order Methylomirabilales; family CSP1-5; genus CSP1-5. The sequence goes on along the minus strand of CAYSDK010000072.1, from coordinate 312 downwards.
TGCGCGCGGCCCTGGAAGGCCTCCCGCTGGTCGTGGAGTTCCGCAACGCCTCCTGGTACGCCCCCGCGACCCTCGACCTGTTGCGCACCCACCAGATGGGGCTCTGCGCTGTGGACGAGCCGGAACTCCCCCGGCTCCCGCCCAAGGTCGTGGAGGCGACGAGTGAGGTGGGCTACGTGCGCTTCCACGGCCGCGCCGCGGAGAAGTGGTGGAAGCATCAGGAGGCCGCCGAGCGTTACGATTACCTCTACTCGGAGGGCGAACTCCAGGAATGGGTCCCGAAGATCCAGGCCCTCGCGTCGAAGACGGGGA
>CAYSDK010000071.1:0-7646 GCA_964429865.1 uncultured bacterium | reverse complement strand
GTGGTGCCGGAGCTCGGGCAGACTCTCGAGCAGCAGATCCGGCCCCGCCGCCCGAACCTCCTCGGCGGATCGTAGGCCGTACGTCACGCCGACGCTATAGAGACCAGCATGCCTCGCCATCTCGATGTCGGCGGGGCTGTCGCCAACCATGGCGGCCAGCCGCGGATCGACTCCGATGAGGGTCAGGACCTTGAGGGCAGGCTCCGGATGCGGCTTACGCTGAACTGTGCTGTCGCCGCCCAGGACGACCTCGAAGTGGCTCTCGATCTCGAGGCCTGCGAGGATGCGCTCGCTGAAAGCGAGCGGCTTGTTGGTTACGATGGCCTTTCGCTTCCCGCGGAAATGCTCGAGGGTCTCCCGGACTCCGGAATAGAGCCGGGTCCGATCGAGCAGGTGCAGTCCATAATAGTCTCGAAAGAGCCTCACCGCATTGTCCACAAGGTCACCGTGCTGTAGTCCCAGCGCCCGGCTCAGGAGATTCTCCAGGCCATCGCCGACGTACCGGCAGACCTGCTCCATGGAGAGGGGGGGAAGGGCCAGCCTCTCCAGGGCGTGGTTGACTGCCGCCGTGAGATCGGCCCGCGTATCGGCCAACGTGCCGTCCAGGTCGAAGATGAGGAGGTCGACTCGCCGGACAGCCTCAAACTCCGTCATCCCATCTCCACAAACCGCCAGGGAACCGGACGGCTGACGAGCCCGTCGAGCTCCGGGCTCTGGAGGAACTGTTCAAATCCCTCCAGGTGCCTCGGCGTGAGATCAAAGGAGAGCTGCTTGCGAAAATAGTTCAGGCAGGCCTCCTCACTGATGCCGACCCGGCCATGGACCGCGGCACTGAGGGCCTCGACCCTACCCAGACTATACGCCTTCGACGCGAGCAGTGCGCGATGCAGTCGCCGTGTGCGTTCGGGATTCGCCCGGTAGAACTCCTCCCGGACCGCCCAGAGGGCAAAGACGAATGGGAGGCCGGTGAGTTCTTTCCACCCCTGCCCCAGGTCGAGGTGATGAGGGTACCGGCGCGCATGATCCGCCCGCAGCGCCGGATCCCCGATGTACAGACCCGCGGCGACCCCCGCCGGAAACTCCTCGGGGACCTCCGCCCGAAGGTAGACCGGGCGGACCCCGTAGCTTCGCTGGAGCAGGAGCCGGAGCAGATAGACCGAGGTGAGGGATTCCGGGGTGACGAGGATGCGTTCGCCATCCAAGTCTTGAAGCGGCACTCGGCTCACGCAGAGCACGCTCCCCACCGCGCCGTCACACGCGATCGCCAGGTCCGCAAGGAGCCGGAAGTCCCCTGGAGCCTGCGCATAGGCTAATGAAGAGATCACCGAGACATCCAGGTCACCCCGCGCGAGCATCTGGTTCAGCTCCGCCGGAGTCCCCTCGATCAGATCACAGCCGGCCTCCACCGCCCCCTCTTCGATCCCGGAATAGACCGGCTCGCAGTTGATGTAGCGGACCTTGCCGACCCGGGGTCGTCTCACGACACCTCCCTCTCGTACCGCGGTCTCCCGTCCACCGTGGTGAGCAGGACCTTCGCGGCACTCGCCTCGTGCAGCAGAAACTCATACGGGTCGGCCTCCGGTCCGTCCAGGGCGAGGGCGGTCAGATCGGCCCGTTTCCCCGGCTCCAGGGTCCCGATCTCGCGGTCAAGACCCAGGGCCCGGGCGCCCCCCGCGGTCGCCATCCGGATCCACTCTGCGGGGGACAGCAGACCGCCATGCGCCTGATGGGCAAAACGGATCTCGTCCCAGAGGCTGAGGCTTTCGGCACTCGCCAGCGAATCAGTGCCGAGGCCCACGGGAACCCCGAGATCCCGGAGCGCCTTCAGCGGCGTTCTGCCCACGTCGAGATACGCGTTGGACCGGGGGCAATGCGCAACGGCGACCCGGGTCTGGGCCAAAATCTCGAGATCGGCCTCTGTGAGGTGGACGGCGTGGATCACAAGGCACTGCGGATCTAAGAACCCCAGGTGGTGCAGATACTGGACCGGCGTCGCCCCGAGCATCGGCGGCGGAACGTCACCCCAGCCCGTCCCCGGAAGGAGACGCGTTCGGATCTCGCCCGTCCCCGATCGAAGATACTCGACCTCGGCTGAGCTCTCGGCGATATGGATCGCCGCCTTGAGTCCCAACCGTTGCTGGAGGTCACGACACAGGCGGAAGAGCCCGGGCGAGACGCTGTAGGCGGCATGGGGAGAGATGCCGACCTCGAGCAAACTCCCCTGGACCTCCTCCCGCATCGCCGCCAGATGCGCGAAGGGGGTCTCGGCAATCTGCTCGGCGCCGGCATCGTCCAGGCCGATCACCTCGCGATAGACCACTGCCCGGAGGCCGCTCTTGCGCAATCCGGCAAGGCTCGCCCCCGTCGCGGTCACGTCGCCGACACACGTGGTCCCGGACCGGGTGAGCTCGGCGGCCCCCGCCTCCGCAGCGGCCGCATACGCCTCCCAGGAGAGGCCGCGCTTCCGCTGGAGCAGATTTAAGACCCAGTCGACGAAGGAATGACCCGGAGAGACGTCTTCACGAAGGGCACTCAGTTCGAGATGGGTGTGGACGTTGACGAGGCCGGGGAGGAGGATCGCCTCCCCCAGATCGCGCACCGCCGGCCCGGGATACTGCCTGCGGAGACTCACCCGCGGCCCGACGGCGCGGATGTGGGTTCCTTCAATCAGGAGGGCCCCGTCACGGATCGGGGGGTGGCTCACCGGGAGGAGGTATCTGGCAGCGAGGATGAGCATGCTACGCCGTCGCTGTGAGCTGCCGCCACCACTCCTCGGCCCGGGCGAACTCCTCTGGCGTATTCATATTAAAGAGGCTGAGCCCTTGGGGATCGTGAGGCCCGAGCTCGTCCAGGCCCACCTGCCGGACCCTGACGGAGGGAAAGAACCGCGCGATCTTTAAATCGCCGGAGCGGATCAGGCGCTCCATCTCGGGAAGACAGGTCTTGCCGTACAGAGCAAAGAGGGGCTCCCAATCGCCGGTGTACGGGACGACCGCATCCCAGCCGTGGGTCAGGGTCGCGAGATGCCGGATCAGGCCCGGGTTGAAGAACGGCATATCGCATGCCATCACAAAGGCCCACGGGTGCGTGGCGGTCGCCGTGGCGGTGTAGATGCCGCCCAGGGACCCCCTATCGGGGATGAGGTCCGGGACGATCCGCACACCGAGGTCATCGTACAGGCCCGGGGTATTCGCCACGATGATGACCTCTGGGAAGATCCCCTGCAGTCCATGAACCAATCGGTCGATGAGGCGTTTTCCCCCGATCTCGATGACCGCCTTGTTGCGGCCCATCCGGGTGGACTGTCCCCCCGCCAGGATGACCCCGCTGATCATCATCACTCATTCCACCGGGATGCGATTCCCCTATCCTTCTTCCTCTTCTTCCTTCGCCTTCTCTATCTGGTCGAGATCGACGAACTCCACTTCGGCCTCCGTGGGGACGACCTCCGCCACCTCCTCTTCCGCCTCAGCAGGGGCCGCCTCTTCAGTTTCCTGCTCCTCTTCCTCTTCCGTCTCTCCCTCGGCCGTGACCACCTCGGGGGCGATTTCCCTGAACCAGGCGGGCTTGACCGCCTCTGCGAAGACCCCCGCCTTGGCCACTTCCTCAAGCGGCTTCGCAGTGTACTCAACCTTGCCCGCCGCCATCTCCTCCAGGGCGATATAGGTCGGCTTATACCCTTTGGACTGGATAGTGGGCGCTGTCCCCTGATTGAGCTGCCGGCTTCGCTTTGCGGCGATGATCACCAGCCGATACTTGCTGTCGACCTTATCCATGAGGTCCTCAAGGGGTACCTGTGTCATCGGTCCTCTCCCTCCTCGTCAAATGCCTAACTGGTCCCGCACACGAGAGTTCAGGCGGAAGCTCCGATGCCGTTCCGCCACAATAACGGCGGACAGATCAGTGACCGCCCGCTCCAGGACATCGTTGATAATCACATAGGTGTAGTCGCCATAACGCTTCATCTCTTCCCGGGCCCTTCGGAGACGGCGCTCGATCTCGTCGGGGGCGTCGCTCTGCCTGCTCCGCAGGCGCTCCTCCAGCACCTCCCAGGACGGCGGCAGGAGAAACACGAACACGCCATCTGGATACGTCCGGCGGAGTTGCGCGGCCCCCTGAGTGTCGATGTCGAGGATCACATCCTGCCCTGCCCCAAAATGGGTCTCGAGCAGGAGCCGGGATGTGCCGTAGTGATGGCCATGGACACTCGCCCACTCCGCAAAATCCCCAGCCGTGACCATACGCTGAAACGTTGTCTCGTCGACGAAGTGATAGTCCCGACCCCCGACCTCGTGGGCCCGCGAGGGGCGCGTCGTATACGAGACAGAGTGGGCGAGACCCGGGATCCGCCGAACCACCTCCTGACACAGGCTGGTCTTTCCCGCGCCCGACGGGGCAGAGACCACGACCAGGAGCCGACGGGGATCCCCCATCTACGACTCCTTGTCTCCCTGGTCCCCCGTCAGTCGCTGGGCCAACGTCTCGGTCTGTATGGCCGAGAGGATCACGTGGTCGCTATCCGTCACCACGATGGAGCGGGTGCGGCGCCCGTTCGTGGCATCCACGAGCTTTCGGACCTCCTTGGCGTCGTCCTTGAGCCGCTTGCTGGGGGCGGAACTCGGATTGACGATGGCCACGATCCGATTCGCGACCACCATATTCCCAAAGCCTACGTTGAGGAGTTCGGTCGCCACGCCCCTCACCTCCCTCGGCCCCCGGGACCCTCATTCGATGTTCTGGACCTGCTCCCGCAGTCGCTCGAGGTCCGCCTTCATCTCCACCACGGCCGGGGAGATGACCGCATCGGCCGCCTTCGTCCCGATGGTGTTGACCTCCCGGTGGAGCTCCTGCAAGAGAAACTCCAGTCGCCGACCATGGGGACCACCTCCCTCGAGGATCGTCCGGAGCTGCGCGAGGTGGCTCTTGAGCCGCGTGCACTCCTCGGTGATGTCCGACCGGTCCGCGAAGAGCACCACCTCCTGCGCGAGCCGATCCGGATCGGACAGCGGGGCGCCCAGCAGGGCCGTGACGCGCTCGTGCACCCGAGCCCGATAGGCCTCTGCCACGTGAGGCGCCCGGGCCTCCACGATCCCAAGCGCTGCCTCGATCTGGCTGACGCCGACCGCAAGACCCCGGGCCAGATGCTCTCCCTCTTTCCTCCGCATCGACTCGACCTCATCCAGGGCCTGATGCAGCAGTCCTCCGACGAGCGCCTCCGCCTCCGTCAGATCCACCTCCGCGCCCTCCAGGCCGACGAGATCCCGCAGCCCTATCAGCGCCTCGATGGTCAGTTCGCCGCGCAGGTCCAGTTCCCGCTGGAGCTCCCTGAGGGCCGCGACGTACTGCTGGATGGCCCCCCGGTCGATGCGCAGCGTCCGGGGCAGCTCGCCGTGCAGCTTTTCGGTGACGTGGACGTCGAAGCGACCCCGATGCACCCGTCCGCGGATCTCGCGATGTAGCACATGCTCCAGGGCCGCCAAGGTCCGGGGGAGTTTCATCCGGATGTCGGTAAACCGGTGGTTAAGGGTCTGGATTTCGACGGTGTACAGGTAAGCGGCTGTGGCACCCTCCGCCCTGCCGTACCCGGTCATGCTCTTGAGCATTGGGACCCAACCATTCCAGGCCACCCGGCGAAGGCCACCGATGCCGCATCGAGGATCCTCGTCGAACGCCACGGACCCCCTTGAGGAGATTTCCCGACGTAACCGTTAATTTACTGCAGTTTTCGCCGTCTGTCAAACGTGAACGACGCCCGGGACCGGCCACCCTCTCCCTTTACTTGCCGCCCGCTCACGGATAAGATAGTCGAGCGATGATGCATGAGTGGAAGGTGACACAGCAGCGCTACGGCAGGCTCCTCCGCCAGCGGATTCGGCGCCTCACGCGGCGGCGGGAGAAGATTCTGGCGGACCTGGCGAAGGCGCGGGGGTGGGAGGAGCTCCGCCGGAAGGGGGAACTCCTCCGGGTCCACCGCGAGCGCATCGGACGCGGCCTCGCCGAGGTCGCCGTCCCCGACTACTACGCCGAGACCGGCCGGCCCCTCACGATCGCCCTCGACCCGGCCCTCTCGGTCGATGCCAACGCCGAGCGATACTTCAAGCAGGCCCGAAAGGTGAAGCGCGGACTGCCCGTCATCGAGCGCCGGCTCAGCGAGACCGAAGGGGAGCTGAAAGAATGGGAGTCGGCCCTGGAAAGAGTCATCCAGGCAGAGACCGCCGAGGCCGTGGATAGAGCGAAGACAGCCCATAGGCTCGAGCGGCTCGAGCCGCCACCGCCCTTGCCCCGGTCTCAGGACAAGGGCGCGGCACAGCGTGAGCCGCGGCGTTACCTCTCGACCGATGGCCGGGAGATCCTGGTGGGCCGGAGTTCCGCGGGGAATGAACATCTCACCTTTCGCCTGGCGCGTCCCCACGACCTGTGGCTCCACGTCGAAGGCTACGGCGGCTCGCACGTGGTCGTCCGAAACCCGAAGGGACAGACGGTCCCTCCGCGAACCTTACGCGAGGCCGCGCTGCTCGCCGCCTTCTTCAGCAAGGCCCGGAACGCCGGAAAAGTCCCGGTCCACTACACCGCTGTCCGCTTTGTCAGGCGGTCAAAGGGGAGCAAGGCCGGGACGGTCCTGATCACGCAGGAGAAGACGATTGTGGTCAGGCCGGACCCTGCCGCGGTGGCAGGACTCGCGGCGCGAGGGGCGGCTGGCGCCGGCATCGCCCCTCGCCAAAGCCGATAGGTGGTGAGCAGTGGGCAGGTACGCGACGATCGACGTGGGAACAAATACCGTACGGCTCCTCGTTGCCGATGCGGACACAGATGGGACCTATCGGGCCGTCTTTCAGGAGCAGTTCATCACCCGCCTGGGGGAGCGTCTCCAGGAGACCGGCACGCTGAGCCCTGCGGCCATGGAGCGCACAATTCGGGTGCTTCAACGCTTTGCCCAGACGGCCAAGGAGCACCGGGTCCAAGAGGTCCTTGCAGTCACCACCAGTGCCGCTCGAGAAGCCAAGAACCGGGGGGAGTTCCTCGACCGCGCTCGGAGAGAGGCGGGGATCGATCTCGTGGTCATTTCAGGAGAAGTCGAGGCGAACTTGACGGCCCTCGGGGTGGCCCACGCCCTTGGACCGGACCACACCACCATGCTGATCGTGGACATCGGTGGGGGCAGCACCGAGTTCACTGCGTTTGAGCAGGGAAAGGTCACCGGATACGTTAGCCTCCCCATCGGCGTGGTAAAGCTCACCGAGGCCCATCTGAAAGGTGACCCGCCCTCCACGGAGGAACTCCAGTCGGCAACCACCTCGATTCGCCAGAGCATCCGGCAAGTTCCGCCATCGCTGAATATCCCGGCGGCGGCGATCCTGGTTGCGACCGCGGGCACGCCGACTACCCTCGCCGCGATCGACCTTCGTATGACGACGTACGATGGCGAGCGCGTGACGGGCCACCGCCTGTCCCGAAAGCGGATCCAGGAGCTTCTTGACCGCCTCTGTTCCCTTCCGTTCCGCCGGCGCAGTGAGATCATCGGCCTCGAGCCGGCCAGGGCGGATGTCATCGTGGCCGGCACCTTGCTCACGCGCGAGATTCTGGATTTATTCGGCTTCGATGAGCTCACGGTAAGCGACGGCGGCCTGCGCGAAGGCATCCTGCTG
>CAYSDK010000070.1:0-7780 GCA_964429865.1 uncultured bacterium | reverse complement strand
CTTCACGGTGTGCTCCCCGTCCCCGGCACCCACCTTTCCCTCCCCGTGGTCGAGGAGGACCAGGGCTCGCTCCACCTGCTGCCGGTTCCCCACCAGGACGAGCACCTCCCCCGCCGCGATCCGGTGGTCCGGCCCGGGGTTGGCCCAGACCCTTCCGTCCCGGATCACCGCCACCACCGAGGCGCCTGTCCGATGCCGGATGTGCAGCTCGCCAAGGGTCTTCCCCGTGGTGGAGGCCGCCTCTCGGGCCAGGTACGTCTCCATATCGACCTGCGCAAAGAGCCGCGCCACATCCGCCTGCTGCAGTGGAGGCACCTGAAACTGCCGCAGCATCTCGTATCGCTCCCCCCGTACCTTGTCCACCTGTTCTTCGATCACCGCCCGGGGGACATGATAACGGCGCAGAACGCGTGCAAAGAGCTCGATGGACGTCTCGAACTCTTCTGCGATCACCTCATCCGCTCCCAGACGGTGTAATTCGTCGATCTCAACCTCGTACCGGGTCCGGACGACGATGTGGAGGTGGGGATTGAGCTCCCGGGCCAGCCGGACCGCCCGACGGATCGAGGGAGGGTCAGAGATGGCCACCACCAGGGATCGAGCGTGCTGGATCATCAGGTGCTTCAGGACCTCTCGGCTCGAGACGTCCCCGTAATAGATGGGCTCCCCCATCTTCCGCATCCGTCTCACGGTCTCACCGTTCATCTCCAGGATGCAGTAGGACACCTGCGTCGCCTTGAGGACCCGGGAGAGGTTCCGACCGGTGGGACCGTACCCCACAATGATCACGTGGTCGCGGAGTTCCACCCCCTCAGGCCGAACGTCTTGGAAGCTCCGCCCCGGAAACCTCCGCTCGATCCACCGCAGGCGGCCGACCCGCCGCGCGAGCGTCGGGCTCACCTCAATCATGAACGGGGTCAGGAGAAGGCTGACGACCGAGGCAGAAAGGAAATACTGATTGACCTGTGGAGTGATGAGCCCCCACTCCCATCCTACGCGAGAAAGGACAAAGGAGAACTCTCCCACCTGGGCGAGCGCGCACCCCACCAATGCAGCCACGCGAAGGGGATACCCAAGTGCCAGAACGCTCCCGACGGCCACGACCGTCTTTCCGATCACGATAGCCGAAAGCGTCCCGGCGACCTCAAGCGGGTAGGCCAAGAGGGTGCCCGCATTCATCAACATCCCCACCGAGATGAAGAAGAGGCTGCTGAGACTATCCCGCAGGGGCACGATATTCGCGAGGGCTTGATGGCAATACTCCGATTCGGCGATGACCATTCCCGCGAGGAACGCCCCCAGGGCAAGGGAGAGGCCGATCTGCGCCGTGGCCCAGGCGGTCCCCAGGCAGATGAGGATGATAGAGATGATAAAGACCTCCGGACTCCTGAGCTTCACCACCTCAAAGAGGATCCTCGGGACGAGGAAACGGGAGAGGAAAAAGATCAGGGTGACGGTGAAGACGACCTTGCTCAGCACCCAGAGGATGGCGACCGGACTCGAGGCCTCTTTGCCGCTCAGGAGTGGCGTGAGGAGCATCAGGGGAACGACACAGAGATCTTGGAAGAGGAGGATCCCGACGGTAAAGCGGCCTTGCGGTGAGTCGATCTCTCCTCGGTCCATCAGGATCTTGAGGACGATGGCCGTACTCGACAGGGCAAGGAGGAACCCGAAGAAGACCGCCTGCTCCCCCGGCAGGCCAAGAACCCAGGCCCCTGCTGAAATGAGCAGGATGGTCCCCACCACCTGGAGGCTCCCCCCCCACAGAACCATCTGCCGGTCGAGCTTGGAGATCGAGAACTCCAGGCCGATGGTGAAGAGGAGGAGGACCACGCCGATCTCGGCCAACAACTCCACCTGAGCCACATCGGCGATGAGGCTCAACCCATAGGGGCCCACCAGAACGCCCGAGGCGAGGAAACCCACGATCGTCGGCTGCCGCAGGCGGCGGAAAAGAAACACCACCAGCGTCGACACCCCGAAGACCGCCACCAGATCCCTGAGAAAGGCTATCTGTCCCATCGCCTACTTCCGGCCCAGGCTCGCGTCCTATCCTATACCTCGAGAACGCCAGGCGCAAAAAATTCTGATCGATACAGCGGCGGTTGCCGCCTCCGCCGACCGGTGATCCATCTGCCTTTGCAGATGAACACACGTGTCCCCCATTATTCAATCTCCGCCATATCACCCCGATCTGGAATCATCACGTTCTCCAGCCCAATCCCGCGCATCCCGTCGCGCAATGCCTCGGCAGGCTGCATCTCGGCGTGCACGATGAAGGTCTGTCGCGGCCGCTGAACCATGCTGCGCGCGTAACCGACCAGCCCGCCATGATCCGCGTGGCTGCTGTACGCGTCCAGCCGCACAATCTCGGCCCCCACATCATATTCGTCGCCGAAGATCTTCACACGCTTCCAGCCGTCCAGCAGCTTCCGGCCCAGCGTATGCTCGGCTTGATACCCCACGAACAGCACGGTGTTGCGCGGGTCGCCCATATGATGCTTGAGGTGATGCTGCACACGTCCCCCCTCGCACATGCCCGACGCCGCGATGATCACCGCCGGTTCGCGGCGATCGTTCAACGCCTTGGATTGCTCGACATCGCGAACATAGGTCAGCCGTGAGAACCCGAACGGATCGCGCCCATGAGGATCGGTCATGAACCTCAACGTCTCGGGGTCGTACAGTTCGGGATGCCGTCGGAACACCTCCGTCACATCGACTGCCAGCGGGCTATCGACGTAGATCGGTATCGACGGCAGGCGATTCGCTTGGAACAGTTTGTGGAGATCATAGACGAGTTCCTGCGTCCTTCCGACGGCAAAGGCGGGGACGATCACCAGCCCGCCGCGGTTCACCGTGCGCAAGATAACGTCGGCGAGCTCGCCCTGTGCGCTCTCGATCGGTTTGTGGATCTGGCCACCGTAGGTTCCTTCGATGATCAGCACGTCGGCGCGATCGACAGATTCCGGGTTGCGCAGGATCGGCAGGTTCGGACGGCCGAGATCGCCGGTGAACACGACCCGGCGTTTGCGGCGCTCCTCTTCGATGTCCAGGATCACCATGGCCGATCCGAGCATGTGCCCGGCGTCCCGAAACACGGCCTGCACGCCGGGTATCGGCTCAAATGTGTGATGGTACTCCACGCTGACGAAGTGCGTGAGCGCTGCGACGGCGTCGGCCTGCGTATACAGGGGCTTGAAAGGCGGCTGGCCCCGTTGGGCCCGGATCTTGTTGACATGGCGGACATCGCTCTCCTGGATATGCGCCGAGTCGAGCAGCATCGCGGCGCACAGATCACGCGTCGCCGACGTGGCGTATATGCGTCCCTCGAACCCGTTTTTCGCCAGCACGGGGAGAACACCGGAATGATCGATATGCGCGTGCGATAATATGCACGCCTCGATCGACGCGGCGTTGAACGGGAGGTGTTTGTTGCGATCATATGCCTCGCTGCGCTTGCCTTGGTACAGCCCGCACTCCAGCAGGAGCTGTCTTCCCCCGATCGTCAGCAGGTGCATCGAGCCAGTGACCGTCCGCGCCGCGCCCCAGAATCGAATTTCCATTGTTCCCTCCGCAAACATGGATTGCGGACTTGATGATTGATTCCCGTGGTGAATGAATTTGCCTGTGCAGAAGGAACAGGACGGGAGGGGGGCCACCTCGTCAACTTTCGCCGTCGGGTCGTTTTGGAGAAATGTTGGCGGCGCCCGAGAGGTCCCGCGCCTTATCCTTTATCTTGTGGAGGAGAGCTCTGGCCCATGCAAACTCCGTTGCGAGAATCGCCAGGCCTGCGGGGATCACAAGAATCGCCGGGCCGGGTAGAATGATCATCGCCACACCGACCAGCAGCACGCTGCTGCCGAGGAGCAAGATCACGACCCTCCTCGCGTTCTTATAGGTGAGCACGGCTAGGCCGGTCAGTCCCTTCCGGGCTTTCCGATGGAAGACCCCCAGGGTCAGCACAATCATCAGCACCACGAACACGAGGAGCCCCGTCCAGATCCAGGTGGTCATCGCCCACGCCTCATGCGCTTACGGGAAGACCCCCATCTCCTCGTACGAGACGGCGATCTTGTTGATGGCGCTCATGAATCCTGCCGTCCGGAGGTCCGGGATCTTTCGATCACTCTTCCATATCTCGCGGACCTCACAATATGCGTTGATCATGGTCTCCTCGAGACCGGAATTGACCAGGTCAAGCTCGTCGGCCCCGTGGGCGATGACGCGCCTTTCGGCCTCGGAAAAGGTCTTTCCGGTCGCCGTCTCGACGGCCCGCAGCATCTTCTCGAAGGCCGTCTCTTCAAACCGCTTGCCCATTCTCCCAAACCGAACATGGGAAAGATTCTTGAGCCATTCAAAATACGAGACGGTCACCCCACCGGCGTTCAGGTAGATGTCCGGGATCACCATCACCTTCTTCTGCAAGAGGATTTCTTCCCCAGCCACCGTGGTGGGACCGTTGGCCCCTTCCGCGATGATTTTCGCTCGAATCCGCGGGGCGTTAGCCTCGGTGATCTGATTCTCGAGAGCGGCTGGGATCAAAATGTCGCACTCACACTCGAGGACGTCGGCGCTGCTGGCGAGGTTGGTGGCTCTGGGAAAGTTCAGGATCGAACCCGTCTCTTGCCGGTGCTTCAGCACGCCATCCACGTCCAATCCCTTGGGATTGTAGATGGCGCCTTCGGGCATGGCTACTCCGACGAGAACACATCCCCCTTCCTGACAGAACTTTGCGGCGTGATACCCCACGTTTCCTAACCCCTGGACCGCGATCCTTTTTCCCTCCAACCCCTTGGAGAGGTCAAGGCCCCTCATATCCTCTTCGTAACCGCAGACCTCCCGAAGACCGAAGAACACCCCACGCCCGGTGGCCTCCATCCTTCCCTGAATGCCTCCCGATGACATGGGCTTGCCGGTCACGCACGCCAGGGCATCGATCTGCCCTGGGTGGAACGCCGTATAGGTATCCGCAATCCAGGCCATCTCTCGCGGTCCGGTTCCATAGTCGGGGGCGGGCACGTCCACTCCGGGACCGATGAAGTTCTTCTTGATCAGCTCGGCGGTGTACCGCCGGGTGATCTGCTCCACCTCGTGGGGCGTGTATTTTTTCGGGTCGATCTTCACCGCCCCCTTCGCGCCACCAAAAGGTACGTCCACGATTGCACACTTGTAGGTCATCAGGGCGGCGAGGGCCTTCACTTCGTCCTCATCCACCTGCTCGGAATATCGTATGCCCCCTTTGACCGGAAGCTTGTGATGGCTGTGTTCAACCCGCCAGCCGGAAATGACCTCATAGCCTCGCTGAGAGCGGACGGGAAATTGAAAGGCATAGACACTGTTACAGGCCTTGATGACGCCCAGCAGACCTCGGGGATGCGGCGTGAAGACCGCGGCCTTCTCGAAATTGAACGACACATTCTCAAAAAAACTCAGATGGGGTTTCTTCGTACTCATCGACATCTCCTCTGTAGCACCCATTCCTTACCTATCGCCCCTAATGGCGTGGTGCGACATCTCATTCGTGTTCCAGCTCTCCCTCAGCACCTTCCGCTGTATCTTTCCATTGGCAGTCTTCGGAAGGGATTCGAGGAATACGATCTCTCGCGGGCATTTATACTTGGCGAGACGCTTCTGGGCATACTCCAGCAGCTCCTGCTGGAGTTTCTCGTGGTCATGTCTTCCGTGGTGAAGGACGACAAAGGCCGCGGTGATGGTTTTGCTTTCAGCCACGCCTATACCTGTGACGGCGCACTCCTGGACCGCCGGGTGTCCACCGAGAACTCTTTCGACCTCCACGGGTGACACCCGATACCCGAAAGTGGTTATGATGTCGTCCTCTCTTCCCACCAGCCAGAAATACCCGTCTTCATCTTTGGTGAAACAATCGCCGCTGATAAACCACTTTCCACGAAACATCTTGGCGGTCTCTTTGGGCCTCTCCCAGTAGTGAAGCATGATTCCCGGATCGTCCTTGGGAGTGGCGAGGACTCCCGTCTGTCCACCAGCGACCTCTTTCCCCGCTTCATCAACGAGCAGAGAGCGGTGTCCGGGCTGCGGTTTTCCTGGCGAGCCGGGTTTGATGGACATTCCGGGCATATTGGAAAGGTAGTAGCTGAACTCACTCATCCCCAGTCCGTCATGGAGTTCTACTTCCAGCCGGTCTTTCCAAGCGAGGAAGAGCCCTTCGCTCAGATGTTCACCGGCGCTCAGGGCATGATGAAGGCTCGAAAGGTCAAGGTCGACTTCGTCTGCCACACGAAGCATCTGTCGGTACACGGTAGGAACACCCATAAAGACGTTCACCCGGTACTTCGCGATAAGCTCAAAAAATTTCTTGGGGTCGTGCTCTCCGCCGTAGATGACCGTCGAGCAACCGCGACGCCACGGGTCAAGACACCCTGTGCCCAATGTGTACGTCCAGTTGAGTTTCCCTGCGTGCATGACGGTATAGTCGGGCTTCAGCGCCTGCCAGTAGAGGGCCGCAGGATCATGTCCGATGAGCGCGCGCTGTGCGTGGACCACACCCCTTGGAAAGGCTGCCGTCCCGGAGGTGTAACAGATGTACGCCATGTCATTCGCCTTGGTCTCCGGGACGTTCAGATGTGCAGAACCTCTCTTGACCACGTCCCAAAAACTCACACACCCGGGCGGTACACGATTCCCGACGATGAGGACAGACTTGAGTGCTTTATTTTGACCGCGGTTGACCTCGACGGCCTCGTACAATTCGGGTGTAGTGACGACACCCTTCGGTCGGCTGTCGTCCAGCAGAAAGGCAACCTCTTCTGCGGTCAGCATCGTGCTGCTTGGAATCGGGACGGCCCCGATCTTCATCGCTCCCAGGAAGACCAGGGGAAACTCGGGCAGGTTGGGAAGGCGGATCAGCAGACGGTCGCGCTTTCGGAATCCAAGCGCACGGAGGGCGTTGGCCATTTGGTTGGAAAGCCTTGCCAGGTCGGCGAAGGTAAATTGTTGAGTCTCGCCTTCTTCATTCTCCCAGTACAAGGCGATTTTATTTCTGTGGGATTTTCTTTTGGCGTGCTTATCCGTGCAATCACGGCCGATGTTGTAGTAGGTGGGAATTTCCCAATTCCAAGAGCGGCAAAGCTTTTCGTAGTTAAATTTCATCGTGCTCGCTTTCCGATACGCAGCCGCCACAGCACAGTGTATTTAGGGACATTGTAGATAGCGGCCTCATTGAAAGCGCCCAGTTGATCCCTATGCAAATTCCTTGCCTCTCGGCGTGAACACGTCCGCAACCCCAGGGCGAGGCGTCGGTAGACATCAGCACACTTCTGGTCGGGCTCGATGGCAGCCAGGGGGCGGTACAGGTAGGCCGCGTCCCCCTCATCCTGCCAGTGCTCCCTCCACACCCTTACATCGACCGTAGATCCCATCGAACGCCCCCACACCTCTGCCCAGTGCGCTTTTGAGCAACATACCCTGAACACCCGGGAGGGTCAATGCTTCGGAGCCGGGTGTTGGGTGTTGGGGGATGCCTGGAACCGGCGAGGGAAGCAGATCCTGAGGAAGGCGGAAACTGGTTTGCGTGCGGCCGGGGTCCCGCCACGGCGACAGCCCCTCCAGGTCCCGAGCGACATTGGCGGAAGCGGCGGGGTCCCCTCGGCTGGCGACGGCCTGGGAAACCGAGGCGCGATCCATGCCCGCCCTCCTTGCAAGGATCGTGAACACGGAGGGACCCGGGCCGTAAGCCGCCGAATCGGGTCGCCGCGAGAGCCCCGGAGCGAGGGGCCGAGGGTGCTGTTGCAGCAGAATC
>CAYSDK010000069.1:6431-7859 GCA_964429865.1 uncultured bacterium | reverse complement strand
CCCTTCCCAGGCGCTCTATGGGGTGGCATTAGGGGCTGGACACTTTCTGAGCATAAATAATCAACGACTTCCCAAAGAGGACATCACGGCTCAACACGTGCCCCGCCGCCTCCTTGTTGTGGGCGATGTGTTCCGCTCCAAACTTCTCCTCGCCCTTTGAAGCCTCCCTCCAGGTGCACCACCAGATGAGTGGAATCAAGGGCGCAAGCAACAAGCTCGACCTCCTCAGTTTCTCCGTCGCGACGCATACGATGCGGAAGCCATTTGTGTGAAGTGAATGTCTTAGCTGCCAGTAGCTGCACGGCGAGATATGAGCCTGAGGTCGAAAGTATCTCCCTGCATGGCACATCTCATATTGGTACCCGAACAGGGGATAAGAACCGAAAAGCAGACACTTGAGCCGTGATGCGAGGCTGAGAATGTTCGGCGTCGTAATGACGAAGAAACCTCCGGGAACCAACGCTCTATGGCACTTCCTGACGAGGTCGTAATGATTCTCAAGGTGCTCCACAACTTCGATACAGACCAGCGCATCGAAAGACTCCGGTTCGAACGGCAAATCTCCCGGGCCGTTGAGGTCGCAGGGGCTAAACGGAACTCCTTCTGCTCCGAACTGAACCTGTCCGTCAGGAGCATCCGTCGCACGCACAGCGTAACCGGCTCTCGCCAATTCCCTGGAAAAGTAACCGCTACCGGCGCCAACATCGAGTATCCGGCTCCCTGGCTTCAGCCTCAGCAGAGACAAGACCTTGGGATAGGTGGCCGGGTGTCCAAACTGTCGAAGCGTGTTCATGCGTGACACGTCACTTGTCGCGTAACTCGGAATTACCTCATGCACATCCGAATGCGGGCTATCTATGCCCTGCGCAATGCGATATCCTGTCCCTGAAAATGCTGGTCGATCTATTCGCCACGCCGGCCGAGGTGCCAATCCTCCGGAATTTGAATATCGACGTGGGACAGTTCGGTTTGGGGTAGATCGGGTCTGCCCGCGGAGGAAGGTCTTGCAGTACTCTGCTGCTCGCGGATGACTTGGAGCTCGTCACGGATGGCTTGGAGCCTGTTCAAGATTTCGTTCACTCCCAACAGCCACCGCAGGATCCACACGACTATGACGAGTGCTACCGCTCCTACACTCGCCCAGAAGAGCAGCATCAGGAGGCTAGAGAGGCTAGACGGGATAATCTGTCCCATGGTCGTGGCTCCTTCTGAGGGCAGGCTTGAACCCTCAGCCGTTTCAATATCGCAAAGGTAAGGGGGTTGTCAACGCATCAGCGCGCGAGCCGAGCCATTCGGTCGTGAGGCGGCGGGAGGCCGATGGACCTCGCGTCAGTCCTCGGCAAACGGAACGATGCGGTTCCAGTCGCTCATCTCGACGCCATAGGTGAAATGCTCCTCGCCCTCGAGGTCGTACCACAGCCGCCACGT
>CAYSDK010000069.1:0-6331 GCA_964429865.1 uncultured bacterium | reverse complement strand
GAGGTGGCGTCTGTGAGAAAAACGGCGGCCCGCCGGACGCGGGCCGCCAGAGAGCGATGGGACAGGCGCAGGCGCCTCAGCGGCGCTTGCCGAGCTTCTTCCGCTTCACGTACGTCCAGAGCTTCTTCGTCATGACCGAGGGTCCGATAGGGGCGCTCCCGAAGACCGACTCAAGCGTGTCCTCGCGCCCCTTGAAGCTGATCGAATAGCCTCCGAACGCCTTCTTCGACCCTGTAGCCTTTTTCCTCTTTCTCGCCTTCGCCATTCACTCCTCCTCCCTTGTTAGCGGTCAGGCCCCCATGGCCTTCGGGAGCTAATACTACTACATATAGGATGGGTGGACAAGAAAAAATACTACCAGTAGGGGTGGGGCGTTTATCCCCAACGATCAGGTACAGCCGCTCGTTAGACGGAGGCCCGCTAGAGCGATCGCAGCGCCATCAAGAAGGCCAGCAGACCGAGCGCGCTGCGGATGTTGTGCAGGCGACCCCACCGCACGAGAAGTTCCCGTGCCGCCGGGGACTCGGCCCTGAGCGATGGCGCAAGAAGTGCGTTGTACACCGGTCGGATAGAGACGAGCGTAAAGCCTACAATGCCAAAGAGGAGCAAGGCCACGACCAGCCAGGACGCCCCGCCGCCCGCCAGCCAGGAAATGAGCGCACTGCCACCTCCGATGACAGCCAACGACGCCTGAATGCCGCGGGCCCGAGGGAACCCGGGACGAAACTGCGCGAGGGCGACGGACGGACCGGCTTGCAGCCGCGCCCAGTGCTCAACGAGCGAGATATAGCCTGCCGCCCCCGCGAAAAGACCAGCACACAGCGCCGCAAGGAAGGCGAACATCTGGACCTCCGCGGCGCTCGCCCAATCAGAAGATTGGGGAAGCGCGGGCAGGTGCCTTTTTCCCCGTTGCAGGATACGGTGATGATGAGGGAATGGACGAAGGGCTCAGAGGCTACGCTTTCTGGCGCGAATGTTGCGACGACTACCCTTTCGCTTAAATTCCCCTCGACCGCGAGGCATGCCGAATGACCCGGTGTCAGCAAAGGCCGGTGAGCGCGGCCGCCGCTCCTCCGCTGCGTTGACACGGAGACTCCTACCCTTGAGCTCGTAGCCGTCCAACTTCTCAATGGCCTTCGCGACATCCGCCTCGTCGGTGAATTCGACGAAGGCGAATCCTCTTGGACGCCCGGTAATGCGGTCGGCTGGCAGGAATACCCCTACTACCTTGCCCACTTCAGAAAAAAGAGTTTCGAGCTCGCCTTGCGTCGTATCGTAGCTCAAGTTCCCGACGAACACTTTGGCGCTAATGGTGACCTCCTCTCAAGTCAATTGTTGATCGCTGCCCACTCTTGCAGAGAGTAGCATGGCCGGGCCAATAATACAACTCGATTAACGGGGACAGGATTCTCCATGCGTCGGCCACCCCCCTGGTGCCTACGAGCGCCGCCGCCAGAATCCCACGGCCCCTCAGCCCGGCTGTCCGGGCCACACGCGGTCTCACAACACTTCTTCCCGGGATAGCTTCAGTGTATCTTCCCTCCCGTGAGTCAATACCCGTGAGAGCACTGCTCCCAACCCCTGGAGAACTCGCCACCCGCATGATACCCCGCCCCTCCTGGCATGAAAAGCAGAATGCCGCCTTGACACTCCTTGATCAACCGGGGATACTTGATAGGTAAAGAAATGCAGAGAGAGATGGAAGCAGCGGGGCTGAGGAGGGAGCGGATGAGGTCGATCAACTGGAGACTTTGTATTGTTGCTCTGTGCCTCACGATCATCGGCAGCCAGGGCCCGAGGCTCGGATCTCCCCCGGCCCTGGCGCAGTCACAGACCGGTTCCCAGTCCGAGCTCGACGCCCTCAAGGGTGATCTTGAAAAGATCAAGGCCGAGCTTGGAGTAATCCGGGAAGATCTCAAGCTCATTCACCAGCATCTCTCGCAGGGGCGTCCCCAACCGACCCAGCCTGGCTCGGCCGTGGCCAGCGTGACCATCGCGGGGAATCTCATCATGGGAAAGAAAGACGCGCCGGTCACCATGATCGAATTCTCGGATTACCAGTGCCCCTTCTGCAAACGATTCTTCGAGACCACCCTGTCGATTCTCAAGGCAGAGTATATCGAGACAGGGAAGGTCCGCTACGTCTTCCGGGACTTTCCCCTCGACCAGATCCATCCGTACGCGCGCAAAGCAGCCGAGGCAGCGCATTGCGCCGGCGACCAGGGAAAATACTGGGAGATGCACGACTTGCTCTTCCAGAATCAGCAGGCACTCCAGATCGAGAGCCTCAAGACGCATGCACGGAGCCTCCGCTTGAACGGCACAGCCTTTGATGCCTGTCTGGACCGCGGCAAGTACGCCGCCGAGGTCCAGAAGGATTTCGACGATGGGGTGGCAGTCGGTGTTCGAGGGACACCGAGCTTTGTCGTCGGCAAGACGAGATCTGATGATACAATTCAGGGGGTCTTCCTGAGCGGCGCCCTTCCCACTCCGGTCTTTCGGCAGGCCATCGACAACGCCCTTCGAGAAAACTAGACGATAAGCGAAACCGTAACTGGCCACCCGACGCATGTGGCATCGACACAGGGGCAGATTACAAGCTATAATATACTTGAATAAATATATTATAAGTAGTTGATATGTAGGAGCAAAGAATGCACGATGATATGACGATCCAACAGATGGTCCGAGCTCCGGACTTTCCCCCTGGCCTCGAATGGCTGAACAGTGACCGGCCCGTGAGTCTCAAGGAGCTTCGGGGCAAGGTGGTCCTCCTGGATTTCTGGACCTATTGCTGAATCAACTGCATGCACGTGCTCCCAGAGCTGGATGCTCTGGAACAGGCCTTTCCTGTTGAACTGGTCATCATCGGGATCCATTCGGCCAAATTCCCGAACGAGCGAGAGGCAGAAAATATCCGACAGGCCATCCTGCGCCACGGGCTGGCCCATCCGGTCGTCAACGACGACCAGTTTCTCATCTGGCGGAGCTATGCGGTTCACGCCTGGCCCACTCTTGTACTGATCGACCCTCAGGGATACATCGTGGCGACGGTGGCCGGCGAGGGGCATGGCAATCATCTCCGCCACATGATCGCCACGTTGATCCAGGAGCACCGGAAGAAGGGCACGCTGAAGGAAGACCCGGTCCGCTTCCACCGGGACCAGATGCCCGAGACAACTCTCGCCTTTCCCGGGAAGGTCCTCGCCGATGGCGGCAGAAGTCGCCTCTTCATCGCCGATACGGGACACCATCGGATCCTGATCAGCGATCTGAGCGGGAAGATTCTCGAGGTCGCAGGGATGGGGAGGATGGGGGCCACGGACGGACTCTTCGAGCAGGCCACCTTTCGTTCGCCGCAGGGCCTGGCCCTGGCCGGCAACTCCCTGTACGTCGCCGACACGGAGAACCACCTGATCCGCCGTCTCGATCTCGAGACCCGGACGGTAGAGACGACCGCCGGCACCGGGCGACAGGGCTCTGTCATCCGGGAACGTGGGTCGGCTCGGCAGATGTCGCTGAACTCCCCGTGGGACCTGTGCCATGTGGACGGCAAGCTCTACATCGCCATGGCGGGTTGCCACCAGATCTGGGTGATGGACCTGGCTACGGCGGAGCTCGCGCTCTACGCGGGGACAGGGAAGGAGCAGATCATCGACGGGCCTCGTCTGGAAGGGGCGTTGGCCCAGCCAAGCGGGCTCTCGACGGACGGGCAGGCACTCTACATCGCCGACAGTGAGATCAGTGCGATCCGCACCATCGATCTGTATGGCGCTGAGAGGCTGCGCACCCTGGTCGGCCAGGGGCTCTTTATCTTTGGGGACCAGGACGGGATCGGTGAGGAGGTTCGACTCCAGCACCCCCTGGGGATTTCCTGTGCCGGGGGCCGTGTCTACGTGGCCGATACCTACAACCACAAGATCAAGGTCCTCTACCCCACCATGCGGGCAGTCAAGACCCTCTTCGGCACTGGTCACGCGGGGCAGCGGGACGGGCAGCATGCCGAGTTCTCCGAGCCCGGAGGGCTGAGTGTGGTCGAGGACCGGATCTACATCGCGGACACCAATACTCACCGAGTCCGCGTCGCCGACCTTAGCTCCGCTCAGGTCACAACCCTTGACCTTTTCATGGGAGAACGTTAGGAGCCAAGCAATGGCCGGAGAAAGAGCGATGCGGTGGATCGTCATCGAGGATACCGGCACTTTCCTCCTGGTCAACTGCCCAATGGCAGGGTTGAAGGTGACCCTCGACGAATGCGAACGGTGCCCCCATCACGGCGGCAAGAGGAAGGAAACCTTCAAAGAAACGATCATAGGCGACCCCCAGCATCTCTTCATCACAGGGTCCATCGCCTGCAACTATCCCGGGGAATCACCGACCAAGCCGTAAGCGGGCGCGGGTGCCTCT
The DNA here is from genome assembly GCA_964429865.1 of uncultured bacterium. Classification (GTDB taxonomy): domain Bacteria; phylum Methylomirabilota; class Methylomirabilia; order Methylomirabilales; family CSP1-5; genus CSP1-5. Next base: position 1,924 of record CAYSDK010000069.1, on the reverse strand, counting down.
CTCTGCGCTCCTCCGCAGGGCGCCAATCGAGGGAGCGCCGGATATTGGGCTCGGAAATTGCACTTTAGCTGGGTTGACACCTGTGAAGAAGCCTCGTATGATCTGTTTGAATTCTCCTCATTTTCATCCTCGGAGTCCTGGGGACAGGGATGAACGTCAGCGTAGAGATTGCAAAATTCATTGAGTCCGTGTTCAGTTGGGTAGGGAATCTCGTGTGGGATCTGCCCTGGCGTCACTCCATCGACGTCGCCCTCATGAGCTTCATCGTGTATCAGGTCTACATTCGCATTCGTGGCACACGGGCGATGCGGATCCTGGCGGGGATCGTCGCCTTGGGACTCGGATATCTCACCGCGCAGGCCGCCGGACTGTTTCTGACATCGTGGGTCCTGGGAGGGATCTGGGCCGCCGCCCTTATCCTCGTCATCGTGATCTTTCAACGCGAGATCCGCCATATGCTGGAGCAGGTCAACCCCAGCCTACCCCTGACGACCCTCCTGGGCTGGGGAAGCCAGGTGCGCTTCCGGGAGGAGACCCTGGCCACCCTCGCCCAAACCGCCATGGCCTTTGCCGCCAAGCGCCGCGGCGCACTTTTCGTGCTCGAGCGGAACGACTTCGTCGAACCGCTGCTGAAAAGTCCGGGAACGTTGATCGACGCCCAGATCAGCGAAGAGCTGCTCGAGACGATCTTTGCCGACCCCGCCCCCCTCCATGACGGAGCACTCTACGTCCGTGGTGGGAAGGCCTATCGCGCCGGCTGTGTGCTCCCGCTCTCGGATAATCCGCAGCTCGCCTACTTCTACGGGACCCGCCACCGGGCGGCCGTGGGTATTACCGAGCAGTCGGACGCGCTCGCCGTGGCCGTCTCCGAGGAGCGGGGGACGGTCTCGGTCGTGGAGGGAGGGACGATCCACCTCATCGATAATGCCACCGAGCTGCTCACCTGGCTCACCGCGCGGCTCGGGGCGCGGGGGGACACGGGGAAGCGGCCGGATTCCGCCATCGCCCTCATCACCCGGAACTGGCGTCCCAAGTTGGCGACGGTGGTGGGGGTGAGCCTTCTCTTATTCGTCCTGGTGGGACAAAAGAATGACGAGGTGGGGATCTCGATCCCGGTGGTCTTCGTCAACATCCCAAAGGATCTCAGCATCGAGGACAATCGGGTTCAGGAGGTGCAAGTCCGAGTGCGAGGGTCGCGGATGATGCTGAACTTCCTGGATCCCAGCCAGCTCCAGGTCTCTATCGACCTGAACAGGGCCAGCGCTGGCTTCAAGCGCTACAGCATTTCTGCCAAGAACATCAACCTCCCCGTGGGCCTCCAGATTGCAGGCACCAATCCTTCCCAGATCGAGCTGCACCTGCGCAGGAAGCCCGCGACCCCCGAGGGCAAAGGCTAAGAGAAGCGTTCAGCACCGAGCCCAGTAAGAGGAAAGCTGCCGCATGGAAACAACCGCGCCTTATTGCGGGGCAGGCGTCGGGAGGGTGCTGAATACCTTGTAGACCCAGGAATCTTCAGAGACGATCCTGAGATAGCGCGACCCGAGAATCACCGATTGCAGGACTGTCGCCGCATGGGGCGGCGCCGATTCCAGCCATTTTCGAAGCCGTTTTTCGGCCTCCGCCTCGGTCACGTGGGGCTGCTGAAGCTCCTGCAGAAGCTTGCCCAATGTCTCCACCATCTCCCTTTTTACCGCCGGCGTGGCCTGGAGGCCGGTCACCAGTCGCGAGATGATGCTCTTGTCCAATGCGCTTGCCATCGCGCCTCCTTGGTGACATGCGTCCCGTCCGCGTTCAACTCGACTTCGCAGTGCTCCGGTATACGTTAACAAGTTTCCCCCTCTTGTCAAGGGGAGGTGGCACCTCGGGACGGGCCCCCGGGACGCGTGCGATTCGAAGCCGTCTTGCCTCGAGCCACCGCTGTCGG
>CAYSDK010000068.1:0-7899 GCA_964429865.1 uncultured bacterium | reverse complement strand
AGGCCCCATTGTTTCAGGGTGGGGGTGGGCAGGAGGATGGTTCGGTCCCGCTCAGGGCCCGTGGAGATAATCGAGATGTCGATCCCAAGGATGGGCTCAAGGCGATCCAGGAAGGCGTGGCATTTCTTGGGCAGTTCCGCGGCGGACGTGGACCCTACCGTGTGCTCCTGCCAGCCCTCGATCTCTTCGTAGACCGGTTGGCATTCCTTGAGGATGTCGACCTCGTTGGGGAATTCCTTGAGGGTCTGACCCCGGTAGCGGTAGGTCTGGCATATCTTCAATACGGGGAAAGTGTCCAGGACATCCAGCTTTGTCAGGGCCAAGGTGCTGAGGCCGTTCACCCGGACCGCATATCGGAGGGAGACCGCGTCGAGCCACCCGCACCGCCTGGGCCGCCCTGTCGTGGCCCCGTACTCTCGGCCGCGGTTGCGCAGTTCCTCACCGGTACTGTCCTTGAGTTCCGTCGGGAAGGGACCTTCGCCCACCCTGGTGGTGTAGGCCTTCATAACGCCCAAGACGCCGTCGATCCGGGTCGGTCCAACCCCGGTTCCAATGCAGGCGCCTCCGGCTGTCGCGCTGCTCGAGGTGACATACGGGTACGTCCCCAGGTCCACATCCAGCAGGGTCCCCTGCGCCCCCTCAAACAAGATCTTCCTGCCCTCGTCGATCATCCTGTTAAGCGTCGCCGAGGCATCGACGAGGAAACCCTGGACCTCACGGAAATGGGCCATCTGTTCATCAAAGATGCCCTCGGCGTCGAGAGAGTGCAACGCGCTTGTCATCGGAGCATGAACCTGCTTCTCGGCGAGGTTGACGCGCAATCGCTCGTGGAAGAGGGCCGGATCGAAAAGGTCCCCGATCCGGATCCCCACTCTGGCCGCCTTATCGGCGTACGCCGGACCGATTCCGCGCCCGGTGGTGCCGAGGGGACGGGCGGCGTGTTTCTCCCGCTCTTGATCCAGGATCTTGTGATAGGGAAGGACCAGGTGCGCGTTCTTCCCGATGTATAGGTGTCCCTCCGCTTTCACGGCTAGGCGACCAAGCTGGTGGAGCTCATGAGTGAGGCCGGGAAGATCGACCACCACCCCGTTGCCGAGGATGCAGATCTTCCCTTTCCGAAGGATGCCCGAGGGGACGAGATGCAGGACGACCTTCTCGGTGCCCACCACCACCGTGTGCCCCGCGTTGTTCCCCCCCTGGTACCGGGCCACGGCGTCGAATGACTCGCTGATGGCGTCAACGATCTTCCCCTTGCCCTCGTCGCCCCACTGGGTCCCGACCACAATCACGTTGGCCATTGCACCGTCCCATCCGTGACCTGCTGGCAGAACTCAGCGACGGAGAAGGTCGTCGCCGTCCCCGTGGTGAGATCTCGCAACGTCAGCCGGTCTCCGGGGATTCCCTCGAGCCCTAGGATGATCACCCGGGGGATGGCGCTGACCTGGGCATAGTGCAGTGACCCCTCGAGATCGCGCCGGATGATATCCCTGGCGACGGCGTAGCCCTTGCTCCTGAGCGTCTGGGCGATGCGCAGAGCCTGACGCTTGTCCGGATTGAAATCGATGATGAGGAAGTGCGGCCCCTGATCGCGCGGGAGGATGCCCTCCGTTTCTAGGGCGGCCAGGACCTTCTCCAGCTCGAAAGCGAAACCGGTCGCGGGGCAGGGATAGCCGAACTGGCCGATCAAATTGTCGTAACGGCCGCCGCTTGCGATGGGATAGCCCAGCGACTCGGTGAAGACCTGAAAGACCACACCGGTGTGATAGTCAAAGGCGTAGGTCTCTCCAAGGTCGATGATGATGTGGTCGGCCAGGCCGTAGGTCTTGAGGACGGCATAGACCTGCGTCAGGTTTTCGAGGGCGAATCGCGATTGCTCTGTGACCGCCCAACCCTTTGCCTTTTCGAGAATCGCCTCCCCACCGTACAGCGCGGTCAAGTGCTGAATCCCCTCTTTCAATCGGGCCTCGGCCGGCAGGGGCTTCAGCGTCAGCTCAAGCTCCACGGCGTCCTTCCGCCTCAGCGCCGATAGGATCCTGCGGCGAAGTTCTGGGGGCGGGTTGAGGGCGCTCAGTAGGCCTCGGAGATACTCCACCTGCCCGACGTCGATCTGGAAGTGTCGAAGGCCCGCCTGCTGACATCCCTCGACCGCCATGGCGATCATCTCGGCGTCCGCCTCGGGCCGATCCGAACCGATGAGTTCCACGCCGGCCTGGAAGAACTCCCGCTGCCGTCCCGCCTGGGGCTCCTCATGCCGGAAGACCGAGGCGGAGTAGGCGAGGCGTAGGGGCAGGGGATGATCCCGCATGGTGGAGGCCACCATGCGCGCGACTTGGGGGGTGAGATCGGACCGCAGCGCCAGGAGAAGCCCGGTCTGTCGATCGACGAACTTAAAGGTCTTCCCGTAGACTCCGTCTCCCTCTTCGTGGGCGAAGACCTCCAAATATTCAAAGGTCGGGGTCAGCACTTCCCGAAAACCCCAACGCTGGAAGACCGTGAGGAGTTTCTTCTGGATCCAACGGAGGCGGGCCGCCTCGGGCGGGGGGAGGACGCGGACCCCTTTGGGAATGGCCGTCGGGATCACGTCAGACCTTCACCATCTTGGCATAGACGATGTTGGGCATCCGCCGGATCTGGTCGAGGACCGGCGCGGGGATCGGGCTATCGACGTTCACGACCGAAACCGCCTGACCGCCCGGCTTCTCTCGGCCGAGCACCATGCCGGCGATGTTAACCTGATTCTGTCCGAGGAGGGTACCGATCTTGCCGATCACCCCCGGGACATCCAGGTTGGAGAAGATGAGGAGATACCCTTCCGGCACGGCCTCGAGAGAGAATTCATCGATCCTCACCACCCGAGGCTCTCGTCGGCTGAAAAGGGTCCCGGCCACGAGGTGCTGCCCTCGGTCGGTCTGGATGATGACAGAGATGAGGCTCGCGTAGTCTTCTTCCTCGGTGCTCTTCGACTCCACCACGCGGATTCCCCGCTGTCGGGCGAAGGGCAGGGCATTCACGATGTTGATGGTGCTTGAAATGATCGGATCGAGCACCCCCTTCACCACCGTCGCCGTGAGGGGCGAGGTGTCGTAGGTCGCGACCTCTCCGGTGTACTCGATGCGTATCTCCCGGAACCGCCCCTCGGCCAGCTGCGAGTTGAGCCGTCCGAGCTTTTCCGCGAGGGTGAGATAGGGCCTGATCTTGGCCAAGATTTCCGGCTCGATGGACGGCGTGTTCACCGAGTTCCGGATCACCCCCGTGGTCAAGAAATCCGCCACCTGCTGGGCGATAGCGACGGCCACGTTGTCCTGGGCCTCGGCGGTGGCGGCTCCGAGATGCGGGGTGCCGATGAAGCTCTCCAGGGAAACGAGAGGGCTGGCGGTCGCCGGTTCTTTTTCGAAGACGTCACACGCGGCACCGGCCACGTGTCCGCTCACCAACGCCTCGTAGAGGGCCTCCTCGTCCACCACGCCCCCCCGGGCGCAGTTGATGATCCGCACCCCCCGCTTCATCAGGCCGATGGTCTCGCGGCTGATCATGTGGTGCGTGTCGGGGCCAAGCGGGACGTGAATGGTAACGAAGTCTGCCTGGCGGTAGACCTCATCGAGATCGACGAGTTCGACGCCGATCCGGCTCGCGACCTCGGCCGAGATGAAGGGATCGTAGGCGATGACGCGCATGGCAAAGCCCTTCGCCCGCTTCGCGACCTCCGAGCCGATCCGCCCCAGTCCGATGATCCCCAGCGTCTTGTTATACAGCTCGACGTTCAGGAACTTCCCTTTTTCCCACCGCCTCGCCTGGAGTGAGGCCGCCGCCTGGGGCACATGCTTTGCGAGGGCCAGGAGAAGCGAGATGGTGTGCTCGGCGGTCGTGATGGTGTTACCCGTCGGAGTGTTCATCACCACCACGCCCTGGGCGGTGGCCGCCTCCACATCGACGTTATCCACGCCCACGCCGGCGCGACCGATCACCTTGAGCCGCTTCCCCGCCTGGATCACCTCGGCAGTCACCTTCGTGGCGCTGCGAACGATCAGGGCGTCGTACTGATCGATCACCTTGAGCAGCTCTTCGGGTGAGATCCGTGGTTGGAGCGTGATGTGGATGTTGGGATTCTGGCGAAGGACCTCCAGACCTCTGGGGGAAAGGTCATCGGTGATCAGGACTTGCATCGGTCTCTCCATCCTTGAGCCCCTTGGTCTCCTACTGTCTTTGGAGGACTTCCTGGGCAGCCCGGATGCCATCACCGAGTTTCACCGGGTACCCCACCTCCGAGAGCGTCAGTTCCAGCGCCGAGAGTGCAACGACCACATCCGACGAGTCCGCGTACCCCATGGTGGCCAGGCGAAAGATCTTCCCCTTCAGCGATCCCTGACCACCCGCGATGATCACCTGATGCCTTGTCCGGAGCGTCTTGAGGATTGCACCACCATCGATCCCTTTCGGGACAAGCACGGCGGTCACCGCGGGGCTCGGTCGCTCGGCAAAGAGCTCCAAACCGAGGCCAGTGATCCCCGCCCGCATAGCGGCCGCGAGTTTCTCGTGGCGGCGAAAGATATTGGGGAGCCCCTCACTCTGGATCATCCTGAGGGTCTCCCGAAGTCCGACGACCAGTGAGATGGCCGGGGTGAAGCGAGACTGGTTCTTGAGCAGGTGCTTCCGTTCCGCCGCGAAGTCAAAGTAATACTTCGGCAGGCGAGATCGCTCTACCGCCGCCCACGCCTTCCGGCTGACCCCGACCATGGCCAGGCCAGGCGGCAGCATGAGGGCCTTCTGCGAGCCGGCGACCACCACATCCAATCCCCAATCATCCATGGGAACGTCCATGACCCCCAGGCTGGTGATCGCATCCACCACCAAGAGGGTGGGGGTCTTTCGGACGGCCTCAGCGATGGCCTTGATATCGTGGAGGACCCCCGTCGAGGTCTCGCTATAGGTGCTGAGGACGACGGCGATCTGGGGATCCTTCTCCAGGGCGGCGGCCACGAGCCTGGGATCCACCACCTTCCCGTAGGGGACGTCGATCGGCGTGAAGTTCACGCCGTAGGCCTGACAGATCTCTCCCCATCGCTCTCCAAACTTTCCACCTCGGATCACCAGCGCCTTCTCGCCCGGCGAAAGGGTGTTGACCACCGCCGCTTCCATCCCTCCGGTCCCCGAGGCGGCGAAGAGGAGGACCTCTTCGGTCGTCTGGAACAGCACTTTGAGACCTTCCCGCACCTCGGCGAGGAGCGCCTCATACTCCGGGGTCCGGTGGTGGAGGATGGGATGGGCCATGGTCAGCAGGGCCTCGGGAGGGATGGGGGTCGGCCCTGGGGCAAAAAGGTGCGTCTTTTTCATTCAACTCCTCTCCTGTAAAGGGGTCGAACCGGAGGGCAGGAACCTCGAACAAACCCGCAGGAGGGGTGCCTCACCCCGATACCTGGGAATGAGGATATTGTCTGCTCGGTGGCTTCTTGGGCATGGCGACCACGTGCGGGAGCCCCCCGAACTCCCTGGGGGCCTTCCCCGATACGGCGTTTCACTATAGCGGGAAGGGACGGGTGTGTCAAGCCGAAACCCGTGACCCATTTTTGTTGTAGAGTCCAGAATTCTGTGGTAGTTTCCCACACCTGGAATCCTGGTTGCACGCGGAGGAGACTGTGTCGCGCCTCAAATGCCGGATGCACGTGAGACAGGTGTTGTGTGTGCTGGTCGTGGCTGGCCTCGTCTGGGGGGCAGGTCCCGTCGGGAGCGCGGATGCGCGTTCCCCTCAGGTGGCCGTGGAAAAGCCGGCACCTGATTTCACCCTGACTCTGCTTTCGGGAGAGAAGGTTCGACTGGCAGATTTTCGAGGGAAGGTCGTCCTCTTGAACTTCTGGGCCTCCTGGTGACCGCACTGCCAGCGGGAGTCTCCCGTCCTCATCAAGGCCTACGAGATGTTCAGGGACCGGGGGGTGAGGTTCCTCGGGGTGAGTATCTGGGATACGGAGGAGGAATCTCGACGATTCGTCCGGGAGCGTCGCATCCCCTATGCCGTCGGACACGATCAGGGCGACCGGATTGCCAGGCTCTATGATATTCAGGGGACGCCGACCACCTTCCTCCTTGCCCGCGATGGCACCGTGGCGGCCGTGGCCCAGGGGGGCATGACGCTGGAGGCCCTGGCGGCGGTTCTCGAACGACTCCTCGAAGGCCGATGACTCAATGGAAAGGCCACGTAAAAGGCACCCTGATGGTCCTCGGGGCTGCGACGGCCTGGGGGCTTATGGGGACGGTGGCCCGGTATCTCTTCACCGCAGAGGAGGTCGGTCCTCTCCCACTGACCGCTATTCGCTCGAGCCTCGCTGTCCTTGTTCTCGTGGCGGGGCTCCTCGTGTGGGATCAGCGGCAGTTGCGGCTGCCGCTGCAGGATGTGCCCTTGGCCGCCCTCGTGGGAGTGGCCGGCCTGGCCATGGCTAACGTCACGTACTACTACACCATCAGCCTCACCAGCGTGGCCACCGCCATTCTCCTCCAATACATGGCGCCGATCCTGGTCGCCCTGGCCTCCGTCCTCTTCTTGAGGGAGCGCCTGACATGGATGACACTCTTCGCCTTGGGCTTGGCCGTTGGCGGCTGTTTCTTCATGGTGAAAGGGTACGATCCGACGCACCTCCGGCTCAATCTTCCGGGCCTGATCAGCGGGCTCGTCTCGGCGTGCGCCTTTGCGGGGTACACGCTGCTCACCAAGCGGGCCGTGGCGCGGATCCCTGCGTGGACGTTGCTGGCATACGCGTACGCCTTCGCGACCCTCTTCTGGTGGATGGTGACACCGCCGTGGCGTCTCCTCGCGGAGGGGTACTCCCTTCGCCTGTGGGCGATCTTCTTCCTGATCGGTGCCGCTGGGACCGTGCTTCCGTTTGCCCTGTACACCTTTGGCCTCACGTACCTGCCTGCCACCCAGGTCAGCATCGTTAGCACGATGGAACCGGTGGTGGCTGCGGGCGCCGGGTTTGCGCTTCTCGGGGAGGCGCTCGACTGGTCCCAGCTCTTCGGGGGGGCCCTGGTGGTGACGGGGGTGGTGCTGGTCCAGCGAGGGTCCGCGGCGGCCCGGAGTGTTCCCGAGGCGATGCCGGCAGGGCACCGAGGGTGACTGCTCGATGATGTTTGATCCGATCACACTGCTGTATCGGTTCTACGAGCGCCGGCTCCTCCGGGAAGTTCAGCGCGGCGTGTTGCCCAGGCACATCGGTCTCATCCTGGATGGCAACCGACGCTATGCCCGGGAACTCGGCTTGGCCGATCCGCTCGAAGGGCATCGGCTGGGGGCGGATAAGCTGGAGCAGGTGTTAGATTGGCTGGAACAGCTCCAGATCCACATCATCACCATCTATGTCCTCTCCACCGAAAATCTGTCCCGCCCCCACGCGGAGCTCTCCGGCCTTCTCGGTCTCATTGAGTCAAAGATGCGGGAGGTGGCGGTGGACCCCAAGATCCACCGGAAAGGGGTCCGGGTCCGGGCGGTCGGGCAGCTGGAGCTTCTGCCCCCATCTCTTCAAGAGGCGATCGCACAGGCCCAGGAGACCACCCATGTCTACAACAACTTCTACCTGAATATTGCCGTGGGGTACGGGGGAAGGCAAGAGATCGCCGATGCCGTCAAGCAGCTCCTGAGAGATCGGACCCGACGGGGGAGCTCCCTCGAGCAGGCTGCAGAAGAGATCACGCCCGAAGAGATCGGCAAGTATCTCTATATGTATGATCTTCCCGATCCGGATCTCATCATCCGGACGAGTGGCGAGTTCCGCCTCTCCGGCTTCCTCCTCTGGCAGAGCGCCTACAGTGAGTTCTATTTCTGCGACGCCTACTGGCCCGCCTTTCGCAAGATCGATCTTCTCCGGGCGATCCGCAATTATCAGCAACGGAAGCGGCGCTTCGGCACCTAGG
>CAYSDK010000067.1:0-8463 GCA_964429865.1 uncultured bacterium | reverse complement strand
TCGCCCACACCCTGTTCACGCACCCGCCCAAACCTCGCCGAGAGTACACGCCTCGCGTCGAAGGCGGCTAATCCCGATCACCGATGACCGCAAAGGACTGAAGGCCCTTCTCGGTAGGCGGTCGTCGGTCATCGATTAGCGTTTGCGCAAGAGGACGTGCCAGAAGGCATGAAGCCTCTGGCGCTCCTCCTCGATCTTCAGGATCTCGTACCTCTTCCCGAAGATCCGCACAAAGTCAGTCTTGCGAAAAAAGTGGTCGTAGTGATTCCGGTGGACGAGCCAGTTCCGGCTGCGGCGCTCGCCCGGGTCGTGCTTGAAGCGCGTGCTGAAGGTGGTCACGTGAAGGTAGCCGCCGGGCCTCAGAAGCGCCGTGAGGCTGGCCAGGTACCGGGACCAGTCGGCCTTCTTCACATGGTGGAAGCAGCCACAGTCGAGCACGGCGTCAAAGCTTGCCTCCCGAAAGGGGAGACAAAAGGCATCGGCGAGCGCAAAGGTCAGGTGTGGTCGGATCGGCCGGGCATCCGGTCGCGCGCGGGCCTTCTGCAGGGCGAGCCGCTCATAGTCGACGCCCACCGCCCGGTGTCCTGCCTGGCCCAGGCAGATCATGTGGCGCCCCTCGCCGCAGCCGACGTCGAGGACCCGTGCCCGTCCCCGTTCGCGCCTGAGGCGCCGAGCGAGATGCACGACCGCCGGGGTGGGCCTGAAGCGTGGCCAGGGCGTCTCCCCCGCCTCATACGCCCGCTGGAAGAAGCCCTTCTGTCTTTCATAAATCGGGATTGCCATCTCAGAATACAAGTGCCCGCGAGAAGGAGCGGTCGAAATGCTCCTTGGGCCGGTTGAAATATCCGATGTCGATCTGCGGGGCTTCGAGCCGGATCGTCCGCAAGAGCTCCCGCATCCCGATGGCCCGGCCACGGCGTGGGGGCAGGCCTTCCAGGTACCGGCGGGGATCGATGTTGAGGTTCTTCATCTGGATGAGGTCGAGCCCCGTCTCGGCGACCAAGTGAAGGAGCCCCTCGACCTCTTCCTCCCGGTCCGAGACTCCGGGGAACACCAGCAGGTTGATCGCGGCGTAGCAGCCAAGGTCCTTGGCCGTCCGGATCGAGGCGATCACGTCCGCCAGGCCGTAGTGCCGGGGCCGATAGTAGGCCGCATAAAGGTCGGGCTGGGTCGAGTTCAGGCTGACCCGAATGCTGTCCAGGCCCGCTTGACACAGGCGTTCGACGACCCGAGGCAGGGAGCCATTCGTGTTCAGATGAATCGTTCCCCGGTCGGTCTCAGCCCTCGCGCGCCGAATCACCGCCTCGATCAGGTCCCCCTGCAACAGGGGCTCTCCGTCGCAGCCCTGCCCAAAGCTGACGATGCCCTCCTCCGCTTCGGTCAGATGCGGCAGCGCCACCGCGCAGAGCTCCTCGAGCGTCGGTGCGAAGGCCACGCGCTCATGGGACGCCGGAACGAGTCCGTCGGGCTGGAGCGAGATGCAGCCCACGCAGTCCGCGTTACAGGCGAAGGCGATGGGGAGCGGCGCCTCCCATCGCCGGTAGAACCCGTTCTTGGCACAGAGGCAGTGGTACTCTGTGGCGCAACGCTTGATCTGGTGCCAGACGCGGTTGTTCGGCTGTAGGGCCAGGCGCCTTTCGATGAGGGGCAGGAGCATCCGATCATCGTACTGCCAGGGCTCCTGGTGGTCCATGGAATCTACCCGGACCGCGGCAGTGACGAACTGTCCGTCCCGCCACCCCACGGCGGTATAGGCCCACAGGGGCAGGTAGGGCGCCGCGGAGGGATCGGGAGAGAAGGTAGCCGGCAGATGGGTTCGCATATACCCCGGGGGGAGGAAGGCCGCCACCGCCAGCGCCTCCCGCCTGCCAACCGCCTTGATCGCCTCGAAGGTGCAGAGCGCCGTATTCCACCCGACCGGGTGCGCCCCCGGCATCGTAAAGAGGCGCGCCCCCTCAGGCAAGGCGATCAGCTCCTTGTCGGGGACGCGGACCCAGTCGCCTCCGGACGCCCCACCCATCTCCAGGGTCGGGTGGTCCGCGATCCGTCCCCTCTGATCTGCAAACACGAGGTTGCCCACGGGACTCCTACCCCTTTATGCTGAACACTGCTGTCCGCGTCTATATCATCGCGCTCTCGAGGACGATCCCTCGATCCAGGGCCCGCACCCCCGCACGCAGATCATCGCGGAGCGCCGGCGGCAGTTCGGAGGACTCGAGGAGTTGTCGCGAAAGATCGATGAGGCGCCGAAAGGCCCGGATCAGGTCTCCTTCATGGCCTTCGTATTGGCTCTCGACCAAGTATAGCCAATCCTCCTCCCCCGCCGCCCACTCATAAGCCGCTGCAAGGTAGGTCGTGTGCAGGGACACCGGGAGGAAGACCCGATGCGCCCGCTGGACGTCCATCACCTCCCGGGCCAACATCTCCATATGTCGGATCCGGTCTCTGAGGTGCCGCTCACGCTTGAGCAGCTGTCGGGCGAAATGGGCCTCGGTTTCGCGAGGCTCCTCCACGAGACAGGAAAGCACGGCCACCATCTCGTGCGCCTTGAGCCCACTCAGCGCTCCCGAGAAAGCGACCCGGGCCACCAACAGCTCATTGTCGTGGCGCAGGGAGGCCACCAACATCCCCTCGTGGCTGAGGGCTCCGTTCCGCAAACAGTTGAAGTGCTTGAGGACCTCGACGACGCGCAGAAACTGCTCCCAGTACGTATTTTGGAGATGCTCGAGGGTTTCCGTCTGGGTCCGGATGGTCTCGCTCAGCCGTCGCTCCCTTTTCAGGAGCTTTTCCAGCCGCCGCCGCTCCGGGCAGCTGTGGCAGGACAGGGATCCGAGGGCCGCTGCTTTTTCCTCCATGCGTCTCTTGGCCGCCAGGTAGTCCTGGACCGAAACGGTCTTGCCCTCCTCTGCCCGTCGATGAAAATGCCCCCGTCGCCTCCGCCGCCGGGCCACCGGGCCCTCCGCTATCCGGAACTGATGAAGTTCTTGTCTCAGCGCCTCCACCTCTTGCCGCTTCTCCTGATAGGCGAAGAGCTCTTCGACCGTGCAGCAGGGCAGATCGACCCGCCGACCTTCTTCAAGCCCCTCCCTGAGTCCTTTGAGCCGCTCCTCGATCGCCCGGATCCGCTTCCGATTCTGGAATTGACCGAAGCTGGATTCGATATTGCGACGGATATCGTGAGGGTCCTTGTAGGTGAGAAGCAGCAGGGTGGCAGAGCTGTAGCCGATCCGGAACCGGCTCTCGATGGGCTCCGATGGCTTCCGGATGAGATGCAGCGTCTCTTCCACAGCCTCCGGGCCGTCGAGGCCAATAACGCACTTGCCTTCAGGATCGATGCCTCGCCGGCCGGCGCGGCCGGCCATCTGGGTCAGCTCATTGTGGCTCAAGGTCCGGAAGCCGACATCGCTCCGCTTGGTCAGGGTCTGGATCACGACGCTCTTGGCCGGCATATGAATGCCGAGGCTCATCGTCTCGGTGGCAAAGACCACCTGGATCAGCCCCCGCTCGAATAACGTCTCGGTCAGACGCTTGAGGGCGGGAAGGATCCCGGCGTGATGCACCCCCGTCCCTCGACGAAGCCCCTCGAAGATCAACGCGTTCAGTTCCGACTTACTCACCAGGGTCGGATTCTCGCTGACAAAGGTCGCAATCGCCTCATCGACCTCCTGTTGCTGCTTGGCGTCCAACAGGGAGAGCCCTTCCTCCAAAAACCGTCGGAGGGACTCTTCACATCCGGCCCGGCTGAAGATGAAGTAAATGGCCGGAAGCCACCCTCGCGTCTTCAGGCTCGGGACCAGGGCCAACGGGCTTACCCGCCACCGGACGGGCCTCGTGCGTCGCTCCCGATCCTGGCGTCCCCGCATGCGAACCCGGGGGATGCTCCTCCAGGAGCTGACCGCCTGATACAGTTGAGCCCGGGAACGCCCATCGACCTCGACCATCTCTGCCTTTGGACCACAGAGGTTGTAGTGGAGTGGGACAGGACGCCACTGATGCACGACGACCCTGATGGGCCGGTGGACTCCGCTGATCCACTCCGCGATTTCGTCAATGTTGCCCACGGTGGCCGAGAGCGCGATGAGCTGGATCTCCCGAGGGCAATTGATAATGATCTCCTCCCACACCGTGCCTCGTCCCTCGTCTCCCATGTAGTGACATTCGTCCAGCACCACGTAGGCGATATCCTCCAGAGAGTGGGTGTAGAGTTTGTTGCGGAGGATCTCGGTGGTCATCACGACAAGAGGGGCGCCCGGGTTGACCTTGACATCTCCCGTCAGGATTCCCACGAACTCCGCGCCGTACTGCTTACAGAAATCGGCAAATTTCTGATTGCTCAGGGCCTTGAGGGGAGTGGTGTAGGCAAGGCGCCTCCCCGTGGCCAGCGCCTTGTAAATCCCGAGCTCCGCGATGAGGGTCTTCCCGGCGCCGGTCGGTGCCGAGACGATGACCGAATCGCCCTCCAGGATGCAGCGGATCGCCTCCTCCTGAAAGGGATCGAGGGCGAATGGGTAACGGAGACGGAAGCTTTCGAGAAGCGCTGTGTCCACAGGTGCTTAGTGTACCAAAATCCCTTGGCTTTTGTGCGGGAATCTGTTATGGATGGGTGCCGTGGACTACCACGAACTTGCAGAAAAATCGATCCAGGGAGAGGTCCCGAGCCGGGAGGAGATGCTTGGGGTCCTCAGCGACCCTGCGCAGGACCTTCAATGCCTCCTCCAGGCGGCCCTTCGCGTCCGTGAGCGCTTCTGCGGGCGCAAGGTGCACCTCCATATGCTGATCAATGCGAGAAGTGGTCTCTGCCCCGAGGACTGTCACTACTGTTCACAGTCGGCCATCTCGAAAGCTCCCATCTCCAAGTATCCTCTGCTCTCCCGAGCGCAACTCGTGGAGGGTGCCTATCGCGCAAAGGCCGCCAGGGCCGTCCGCTACTGCATCGTGACGAGCGGTCGGGGGCCCAGCAACCGGGACATCGATCGTCTCGCCTCGATTGTCCGGGAGATTCGGGAGCGGGTGGAGATCAACATCTGCTGCTGCCTCGGCCTGATGACCGAGGATCAGGCGAAGCGCCTCAAGGACGCGGGGGTCGAGCGCGTGAACCACAACCTGAACGCCAGCCGGCGCTTCTATCCCCAGATCTGCACCACCCACACCTATGACGACCGAGTGCGGACGGTCGA
Source organism: uncultured bacterium (assembly GCA_964429865.1). Classification (GTDB taxonomy): domain Bacteria; phylum Methylomirabilota; class Methylomirabilia; order Methylomirabilales; family CSP1-5; genus CSP1-5. The sequence goes on along the minus strand of CAYSDK010000067.1, from coordinate 3,286 downwards.
GAATGTCCGGCGGGCGGGCCTCAGCACATGCTGCGGTGGGATCATCGGGATGGGTGAGACGGACGAGGACGTCATCGACCTGGCCCTGAGCCTTCGGGGACTCGATGTGGCCTCGATTCCGGTCAACTTCCTCCATCCGATCCCGGGGACGCCCCTGGAGGGGAACCATCAGCTTACGCCCGAGCGTTGTCTCAAGGCCCTCTGCCTCTTCCGTTTCGTGAATCCAGCCAAGGAGCTCCGGGTCGCCGGAGGCCGGGAACTCAACCTCGGGGATATGCAGCCCCTCGCGCTCTACCCCGCCAACTCCCTCTTCGTGAACGGCTACCTTACCACGCCAGGCCAGACCGCCGCCGACACGCATCGTATGATCGAGGCCCACGGCTTCGAAATCGACGACTCCGTCCCGCCCTTGCCCTAGGAATCTCATCCGGCGGAATCTGTCTATGGAAACCTTCTCGTGGGTTGGCCGAGGCGCTTCAGCGCTCGTGCGGCGGCACGGGCCTTCTTCGGCAGGCGGCGCGGGTTGCCCTTCTTCGGTGCCGGCAGGGGATCGTCGTCTTCTTCGCCCCGGTCGGGGCTGGGGGGCGCGAGGACGCGGGCGAGAAAGTCATCGGCGGTGATGGCGATGGCCCGCGCGCGAGCAGCCGCTTTCTGAACCTCGCGGTCGGTCGAGACCACGGCGACTCCCGCACTCGCCAGACGCGCCAGGACATCATCGGCCCTCTCCTGGGCGCGGGAGAAGACCACGCGCACGCCCCTGCTGCCTGACGCCGTCCCCCCTCCGCGAGCGCCGTCGAACACGACGGTGAACTGGTCGCCTGAGGAGCGGGCGGCTGCGGCGAGCAGACGGCAGAGGGCGTCGCGCCCGGCCTGCAGGCTGTCCTGCTCGCGGGCGGCCAGGGCTGGTGCATGCCGGATCACATTGTACCCGTCTACCAGCCACCGCATAACCGCACCATTCTACACCACGGGAACGCTCGGCCAAAGCGGGAGGTCGTCGAAAGCGCCAAGGAGGGGGTGGGGGGATCAGAAGAGGGTCTCGGTGTACCGCGGCTGCCCATTGACCAACACGGCCTTGATCCCAGCATTGCCGAACTGATCCACCGCCACACGGATGGAAATCTTCTCTCCCGGCTTCAGACGCTCTAGGTCTCGGCCCTCACCCTCCGGGACAAAGTAATTCTCGATGCCGTACCGCACCATCAGGTGCTCGGTCGCTTCCCACGACTGCGACTGCCGGTTCCACCGCCTGTTCCCCGCGCGCATTACCGTCCCCTTGAGGGTGACGTGGTCGGGCGGCAATCCGGGCCGTTCGTGATGGAGCGAGACCGGTTCCCAGTAAGGATCCCCATTCCTCACGAGGACGTAGATCCGCTCGTGTTCCTTGAACGGACGGTCCGAGGAAAGCTCGGCCAGGCGCAGGGTGCTGATTGTGTAGTTCAGACGCACATAATCTCCCTGGAAGAGGGAACGGGGATCGATTGGCTCAGTCTCGAGCACGATAGGGGTGCCAGTGCTCAAGGTCCACTGCTTCATGGCGATCATCGACGCCAGGACGACGAATTGGAGTACGATCAGGATAATGAGGCGCAGCGTGATCCTCATGGCCGTCCACCCTGAGCCTGGGCGCCTTGCATGCGGGCAGTCAGCTTCCGCCGCTGTTTTTCGAGCAGATACCCGCCGCCGATCAGGAGCAGCCCGCCGGCCATAAAGAAGTACGACCGATTGAGCAGCGTCCAGAACGTATCGAAATAGCGGCTCAGCAACCCCAAACCGAAAAACAGGAATGCCGCATTCACCAGGAACCGATCATTGGCATGCATGCCGGCGTAGACGAGCCAGACGAGTCCTGCCAGGAACAGCAGATTGAACACGACGGCGACCTCTCCGCCGTGCTCTCCGCTCAAAAAGAGATTGGCAAGGACGACGGCGATACCCAGGCCGAGGAGCCCGCTCCCCCAGTTGAGATACGCCGGCCTCTCCATCCCTGTCGTTCGGATCCTGTGCCATACGGCCAGACCGACCACGATGAGCAGGACCACGACGGTGACGATAACCCAGAGGCCAGGAGCGGTGCCGTGCAACCGACCGCTTCCCGCCCGCCATTCCAACCCCCGCTGAAGATCGGGAAAGGTCAGGGCGCAAAAGCTCACCAGCGCCGCAAAGGCTGCATACCGTTTGACTACCACGCCGAACGAGGCGAGCTGTCGATCCGTTGCCATGACCATGCCCAACACAAAAATCCCCAGGGAGGCCAGAAAGTAGATCTGCATGAGATACAGCGGCACGCCGCTCCCCCAGGCATGGGCTGACCAGATGAGATGTTGAAAGGCAAACCAGCTCCAGAGCAGGAGGCCGATCATAGCCACGTGTGAGGCGGGCATCCATCTGTTCTTATGGATGGCGGGAAGGCACGAGGCCCATAGGATCAGGAAGGGCCAATGCAAACTCCGGTCGAATCCGAAGGTCTCCATCCCGGTCCACAGGACGGCGAGCGCGATGCCGGCAATCATGGCGGGCTGAGAGTGCATGAGATAGGCCGTCACCATGCCGCCCAGGGCCCAGAGCAGGACCCCGTTCGGATAGTGGGCGTCGATGTGGTAAATCTGGGCGATGAGCATGATGTTGGACCCAAAGAGGATCACGCCGAGCAAGAGCAGCGCCTCGCCGAGCTGCGGAGCCTCTCGATATTTCAGTGCAGTGCCCGCCCCTGCGTATGCCAGCCCCATGCTGCCGAAGACAAGGGTGAGCTTGGCGACCTTGGGCATAACACTCCAGTTGGCGGCAAAGAAGGTGATGACCCCGGCACCCAGCAGCAGGACCCCGAGAATCGAAAATGCTAGGGGGAGGTATCGAACGCCGGGGCCGCGGTGGGCGGCGGCATGGTCGAGGATCTGCTGTTCGCTCCCCGGCCTGACCCAGCCTTGCTGGACCCACACCGGGAGTTCTTTGCGCAGGCGTCTCAGAAATCCACTTTCCCTCAGCATCTTCCCCTTCCACTTCTCCGCCTAGACGTGATGAAGCGAGGACAGCCACTACGGAGCCGAGCAAGGCGTGTGCCATATGGCCGGGCGCAAGAATGCACCTTGCAAATCATGACTGTATGCCTAGTCGAGGCGGTCCTCCGCTCCCTCACGTCTGGCAAGGGATGCTATCACACATGCATTCATTGTACAGCGACACAGCTCGGGCCGACAGAGGGGTGTGAGGCGAACAAGCAACGCAACTAAGCCAGCGTGCTATTCGGCGGGCTTCTGCAGGAGGTGTTTGGGGATCAACAACTTCT
>CAYSDK010000066.1:5724-8622 GCA_964429865.1 uncultured bacterium | reverse complement strand
TCAACGGGATGTTCTTGGGCGATCCGCCGGAGGCTGGTCTTGTGAGGGGCCTGATGAAGCGCACGATTTTCGCTGCCCTGGTATTACTTCTTCTGGGTCTGCTGGCGCAGGAGCTTGGCGCCAGGGAGCTGGAAGTCTTCGAGACGACCCTGGCCAACGGGCTCAGAGTGCTCCTGGTGGAAGAGCACAAGGCGCCCGTGGTCACCTTTCATGTGTGGTACCGGGTGGGATCTCGCAACGAACAGCCGGGCCGGACGGGTCTCGCTCATCTGACCGAGCACATGATGTTCAAGGGGACTGTAATGATCAGCGGCCAAGAGTTCAACCTGATCATTCTGCGGAACGGCGGGCAGGATAATGCCTTCACCACCCAGGACTATACCGGTTACTACACGACCATCGCCGCGGATCGCATTCACATCCCCTTGGAGCTCGAGCCGGATCGGATGGTCGAGCTGCTGCTGGACCCTGACGAGGTGAACCGGGAGCGGAGCGTGGTCATGGAAGAGCGACGGCTGCGCACAGAGGATGATCCGACAGGCTCATTATCGGAGCAGCTGCAGGCGGCCGCTTTTGACGCCCATCCCTATGGGAATCCGGTCATTGGCTGGATGGGGGATATTCATCAGCTGAGTCGCGAGGACATCCACACCTTTTACAAGACGTACTATATCCCGAACAACGCGGTCCTTCTCGTGGTCGGAGATTTTGACCGCACAGAGCTCCTCCCAAAGATCCACAAGGCCTTCGGCTCCATTCCGCGGGGTCCCGAGCCACCCAGTGTCCGCAGTCTCGAGCCGCCCCAAAGGTCGGAAAGGCGGGTCATCCTCAAGCGGACCGATGCGGAAGTCCCCTCCGTGACCGCTGTCTATCATGTCCCGAACCTCACGGATCCTGATAATTATGCCCTCAAAGTGTTGGAGGGTATTCTGGCCGGTGGCAAGAGTGCCCGGCTGTACCACCACCTTGTGTACGAAAAGCAGCTCGCGCTGCATGCCGGGGCCTATTATTCCCGGCTGACTGTTGACCCCGAACTCTTTTACCTCTACGCCAGCGTGCTGCCGGGCAAGACGGTGGCGGAGCTCGAGCAGGCGCTGTACGCCGAGATCGAGAAGCTTCAGACCGAACTCGTCTCGGAACCGGAGCTGCAAAAGGCCAAGAACCAGCTCGAGGCCGATGTGCTGTTCGCGCAGGACTCGATCATGAGCCTCGCCTCGCAGCTCGGCTCGTACGAGATGGTGGCTGGGTGGCGCTACTGGAAGGCCTTCCTGCCCGGGGTCCGCGCCGTGACCCGCGAGGACATCCGGCAGGTGGCGCGGAAGTACTTTGCGCCGGAGAATCAGACGGTGGGGATCCTGCTGCCTCACAAGTCCGAGACGCAGAGGGTCGAAGGGCAGACCGGGAGTTCGGCAGGGGAGTCACCATGAGACAGGACCGAACCTCTCATACGGGCCTCGGCGGGTGGTGGGGCATTTTCCTTCCGGTTGTGTTGGTCCTTTCTCACCTCTCCATCCTTTCCCATCCGAACGCTGAGGCTGCCCCCTTAGGCCGACGCGCCGAGCTCACAAATGGGTTGACGCTGTTGGTAGCGGAGCGACCTAGTGTACCCATTGTCACGGTCCAGGTTCTGTTGAAGGCGGGGTCGTTATGGGAGCCCGAAGACAAGGCGGGGCTCGCCAACCTCACCGCGAGGCTCCTTCCCCTCGGTACCCGCAGCCGGACGGCCCCGGAGATCAATGAGACCATTGAGTTTGTGGGGGGGATGCTCTATGCGTCTGCGTCCCAAGACCGCGCCACCCTTTCCCTCACCGTGCTGAAGCGGGATTTGGATCTGGGCCTGGAGCTTCTCTCAGATGTCCTCCTCCATCCGGCCTTCCGCGAAGCAGAGATTGCGCGCGAGACCCGGCAGCTCAAAGGAGGTATCCGACAGAAGCGGGAATATCCTGGCGCCGTGGCGAGGGAGGCCTTTGCCGCGACCCTGTTCGGCGACCATCCATATGGCCGGCCGGTGGAGGGGACCGAGGAGAGCCTGGATAGCATCACGCAGCAGGATCTGGTCGAGTTTCATAAACGCACCTATGTCCCCAACAACAGCATCGTCATCGCAGCGGGCGATATCACCCTAGAGGAATTCCAGGGCACCCTCGATAGACATCTTCAGGGATGGCACAGGAAGGAGATTCCGGCCCTTCCATCCTCAGCGGTTGCACCCCCATCCTGCCCGCAGTTGGTGACGATCGACCGTGCGATCACCCAAAGCCACATCATGTGGGGACATGTGGGGATTGCACGCAGCAACCCGGATTATTACGCCCTATCGGTGATGGACCAGATCTTAGGCGGCAGGGGCATGACCTCGCGCCTGATGCGCACCATCCGGGACGAGAGGAGTTGGGCCTACCACGTGTATAGCTCCCTCAGGGCTGGACTTCTTCCTGGTTCCTTTGTGGTTGGGCTCCAGACCAAGAATGAGACGGCGGCCCCCGCCGTCACGGAGGTCATGCACCAAGTGCGGGCAATCGTCGAAGCAGGGGTCACCGAGCAGGAGCTCGAGGAGACGAAGGATTACTTGATCGGGAGTTTTCCACTGGGGATCGATACCAATTATGGCGTCGTGAGCCTTCTGGCGGCGATTGAGCTGTACGGTTTGGGGATGGATTATCCCGATCGATACCCCGCAATTATTCGGGCGGTAACCCGCGAGGATATCCAGCGGGTTGCGCTGAAATACCTGCATCCAGATAGAGGCATCCTCGTGGTAGTAGGCGATCTAGCGAAGGCGCAAGTCCCTTCCACCAACGCTAAAGAGAGTTGCACGGACTAGCCCCCCAGCCTGGCCCCCGTGCCCCGCTTTCTCACCACCGCCTCAAGGTTGCCAATACCCTAGCCCGCCTGGCT
>CAYSDK010000066.1:0-5624 GCA_964429865.1 uncultured bacterium | reverse complement strand
GCTCAGGGTAAACAAAAAGCACCGGGGAGGCTCAGGGGCCTTCCCGGTGCCCCCAATACTGCTGGACTCTCTCCTATCAGTACCGATCCCGGCGGCCGCCGCCACCGCCGAAGCCGCCTCCCCGGGGCTGCTGCTCGCGCGCCATGTTGACCGTGAGGGGGCGCCCCCCGAGGTCGCGCCCGTTCAGGGCCGTGATCGCCGCCTGCGCCTCTTCTTGGCGGGCCATGTTCACAAAGGCGAAGCCGCGGGGGCGTCCGGTATCTCGATCCATGACGATACTGACTTCAAGCACCTCGCGGCCACCTTCCTCAAAGAGCGTGCGGAGTTGCTGCTCATCCACGCTGAAGGGGAGATTCCCCACGAACACTTTCGATCCCATGCCTCTGTCTCCTTTTCTCGATACCGATCATTGGTGCTGCTCCAGGCCAAACCGCGCTCTTACGGTCGGCCATCGTTCCGCCTGAGGGCGCGGGCCGCTTGTTTACGACGCCGACGAGCAGCCTCGCGAACCTTACGCCGCTTCCGCTCCCCTGGCTTCTCATAACTCTGTTTCCGTTTCAAATCCCGGAGGATGCCGTCACGCAGCACGAGGCGCTTGAAGGCGCGGAGCGCCGATTCAACCCCGCGTTCGTCCACGATGACCTCGAGGGGACGGCGATGCGAGGGGTACGCACCCGCCTCGCTCCCCTGGTCATCACGCCGCCGATACTCCGCCATCCTTCCTTCACCTCCCGTCGTGGCACGCCCACTCGCCCGTGATTAGCACAAAAAAAACCGCGGGACTTCAGTCCTCGCGGCCTCGTCAAGGTCAAAGGACAGATCCGTGAGAATGTGTAGTCGAAAATATAGTAGATCTTTCAGGCCTGGCTGTCAATGACTTCTTTTTTGCCACGTCGCAGGTCACCCCTTCTCCCCCGGGCGCAATGCTTCGACAGCCCTTCGACAGGCCTCACGGCAAGGCTCACGGCGGTGCTCAGCACTGCGCCCTCCGATAGGGCGCCGGGCGCGAGTTTGACAGTTCCGGTGCCAACCCGTATAATGCGCCCCAAGGAGGGGCATCTATGTCGAAGGCACTCAAGGCCCTGGCAAAGGGTGGCATCGTCCATCTGGAACGCCTGGCCTCCATCCTTAAGGGGCTCACCCCCGAAGAACTGGAGACCCTGGAGCTGCTCCTTGACAGCCAGGCACAGGCAACCATTCGCCGCTCCTTGAAGGAGCTGGACCGCGGCGAGGGCATCCCGCTTGAAAAGTGGTAAGCCGTACGCCGTCGTCCTCGCCCCTTCTGCCCACCGCCTGTACAAGAAACTAGATTCCGCCCTTCAGGAACGCATCAAGGAAGAAGCCCAAAAGATCGCCCGATCGCCCTACGCCGCGCCGGCCCTACACTCGCCTTTCCAGGGTATACGTTCGCATCACTTTCAGTTCGGGAAAGCCGAGTATCGGATCGCCTACCGCGTTCGAGAAAATAACCGGCAAGTCGAGATCGTCCTGGTGAAGAGCCGTGAGCGCTTCTACGATGTCCTCGCCCGGATCATCCGAGGACGGTAGCGTCCTACTAGATCGGGACGAAGGCCTTACTCATCCTGCGCTGGGCCGCCGGCGCGGCGAAGCCCGTCGCTTTGCGGGCTGCCTGGATGCCAGGCGCTCGAGCTGGGTCACGACCCGGCCCAGCTCCTCGGCCATCAGGTGCGGGCCGACCTCGCGAAAGGCCTTGACCAGCTCCCGGTAGTACCAGAGGGTGCCCTGCTTGCGCCCGGTGAACCGCTTCCACACCTTGTCGCCGACGCGGCGGTGGTCGGCGAGGATCGACCGCGCGCGGCCACCCCCAGGAGGTGCGCGACGTACGGCACGTTACTGCCTCTCCGAATCTGGGTTCGATGCACGTCCGAGGCGTACTGGAGCGCCTTATCGAACCTGGATTTCAGTTTGGGCTTGTTCGTGTGACTCGGGTCCATGGTGATCGGCCCCGTGGAGAAAATTTGGGTGTTAAGCCGAGCCGTGGCGGCGAGGGCGACACTCTTACGGGTGCCACCCGAGGCGGGGCTGCGCCAGGTCATATACTCTTTTCCGGTGGAGGATCGCGAGGACCCACACCTCGTGCCGCACAATCTTGTAGACGACCCTGTAATCCCCCACGCGCAACTTCCGATACCCGTGGAGCGGGCCGCGGAGGGGTTCGCCGTAGCGGTCAGGGGCTGTGCCGAGCCGTCCTTCGATGGCGCGGGCCAGGCGGCGCTGCAGGTTGCGGGGAATGGCCGGAATATCTTCGCTCGCCACCAGCGGATGGTAGAGGAGAGAGGTGGGCATCTAGGGGCGGCTCACCCGCCGCTTTTTCGCGTGCCCCCAGGCCTCGCCGTGGCTGACGGCTTTCGCCCGGTCAAACGAGCGGGCCCGCTCCTCAGCGAGCTCCCCCAGGACCACATCCTCGGTCGCCTCGAGCGCCTGGCGGACGAGGTCGCGGACCTTGAGCGACAGCGAGACCCCGTCCCGCTTTGCCACACGTCGCAGGGTCTCGTAGACCGGCCGCTCGAAGACGACGTTCACCCTCGGGTTGGTCGTTGGCATCGGTGTCACCTCCGAGGAGGAGTGTAACACAAGTGATGGACCCCGTCAACCCCTTCTCACGGGGCGGCATACACTACCCTTCCTTCCGCTCCCACAAGCGCCGGTGTCAATCGTGGAACAACTCCCTGCACTCGTCGGCCAGGAATCCTCCCACGATTTCGAGGTCTGGATGCGCTTCCCAGAGGAACTGCCGGTACATCTCTTCGGGCTCAACGGATACCGACCTCCATGTATACGTGGGATTGGCATGTTCCTTGGCCCAGGCGCGAATGTCCCTCTGGTAGGCTCCGTAGACGAGGCCGGAGAGCTTGGTCCACACGCAGGCAGCCAGGCACATCGGGCACGGAGCGTGGGTCGTGTACAGTACCGCGCCCGGCCTCAGGTGTCGGTGCCCCTCCCTCATCGCAGCCTTCCTGAGGCAGTTGAGCTCTGCATGGCCGGTCGGGTCGCGGTACGTGATGACCTTGTTGCCCGACGCAGTAAAGATTTTGCCGTCCTTGACGAGGACAGCCCCAAAGGCGTAGTCGCCCCGCTCTCTGGACTCTTTGGCGACCCGGATTGCCTCCCTCATCCACTGAGGATCGGGATGACCAGGGGACAACATTCACCTTCTCCTCGGCCCCGCATCAGGGATCAAGACTGTAGCCCGCAGCATCTCCCGGTGTCAACGATCTCCTGGCGGGGCGAAACCCCCGTGGGATCGTTTCGACGGGAGGGGCGTGGGAAACAAAAAGCGCCGGGGGGCCCGAAGGCCCGGCCCGGCGCGACGCGATTCCTTGCGGAGATCTAGCGCCAGATGAAGATGGTCCGGCTGCCGCCGTAGAACCCCTGGGGGTGGAAGAACCCGGGGTGGTAAAAGCGACTACCGTGGTCAAAGTGGTGATGGCGGTGGAGGAACCCGCGATGGTCACGGAAGAAATAGGGTTGGTGGTACCCGAAGTACCCGAACCGGTGCTGTTGAAAGCCATGAGTGGAAGAACCGTGCCGCTGGGCGTGGATGAATCCGGTGGCGGCCGCCGGACCCGGCAGAGCAAGCACCAGCCCGATCAGGAAGGCCCCTATCCCTATCGCATGTCTCAATCCGCGGCTTTTCATCGGCCCCTCTCCTCCTGTCTCATCGCACAGCCTGTCATCCCAGAGACGTCCTTCGACCGTTCATCTATTATAGAGACGATCCCGGCCCCGCCTGTATTTCAGGCCCCTTCGGGCGCGCGGCACACCCCTTGCAACATCAATGGCTTAGAGGCTTAGCGCGGAGCAAAGGCGGGCGTACACATGGCCATGTATTGCGTGGTTTGCTATTTCTGTTCCCAAGAGGTTGTCAGCCCCTTCTGGGACGAGATCCAGGAACACCTCGACTCGTGCTTTTATGACCTGACCCCTGAAGAGCAGGGGAGGGTCGGCACCGCCGATGAGGTGCCGAGTCACAGCGTGCCCCATGAGATGACAGAGCTTTGGGATGAGTGCGGGGCGGCACAGCCGTCAGCGGCGCGCCTCGTTGGGCTCAAAGCTCGTCGGGCCGGTTAGCGCAGGCGGTCGACCCAGTTCGCCAGCACTGCGATACCGCAGATCGCTACGACGAACCCCAGGATTTCAATGCCCATGAACCCTCCTGTGTGAATGGCCTGTACCTCAGACCCCAGGTCCACGACTTATTGGGGGCATCTCGACAACGAATACAATATATGGTAGGAAGCCGTCAAGGGAAAAACGCGGCGGCTTGGGGGACGGCGCGCCCAAAACAGGCAAGGACGCACGACGCGCCGGGGGCTCTCTGGTGTGAAGGGTGGCTTCGATAGCTTTCGCAAGGATTGCACGGGACCGGGACTGCTAGGGGCGTTTCTTACTGCTAGAGGCTAGGCCGCCTCCTTCTCTGCGACCCCGGCCCTCGGAGCGGCCTTTTCTGGTACGCTACACTCGGTGCAGAAATACACCGGGAAGTTCATCTCCTTGTCCCAGCCGTACCCCATCAGGATCGATCCGCACTTCAAACAGGTCGGTGGCATGGCCATGGTCCCCACCTCCCTCCGCCCCGGTCCCGTGCCGTCCCCTCACGTTCTTTCGTCTCTCAAAAAGCGAACGCCTTCCCGGGCCGTGCTCCGCCCGGGAAGGCGTCTGGATGTCAAGTGCACCAACGATGCTGCCGAAGGTGGGCTAGGAGCTATCCCTACCCCGGTTCCATGGTCCCGTTCCCTCTTAGCTTAAGTATCGACCGCCCTGGGGGGGATGTCAAGGCCGTTGGGACCGCTTGCCCGGCGTGCGTTCTGGTTGGAGGCGGCCCTGTTCCAGGGGCCCAGCCACGTCCGGCTGGTTCGCGCCGCCCTTCTGCTCATCGTCGATGATGGAACGGATGTAGTCACTGATAACTTGTCGCGTCTCGGCGCCGGGCTGGAGGAACTCGAGTCCGGTGCGGTATATCAAATTTTGCCCCCCCTTGGCTTGCCCCTCCGGGCGGGAGACCACCGACTGGACCGCGCGACACCTGAGCTTGAGTTTCTTTCCCACGAGGGTCAGGACCAGATCAAAGGCGATGCCGGGTTGGACAACCTGGGCGTGCTCGATCAGCGCTCCGCCAAGACTGATATCCAGGAGCGAGACGTCATGGACGGCATTCACCCTCCCCTGGGTCCTGCCCCCGACATTCACCCGGGGATGTCGCCGCCGCTCTGCCCGTTCCTCCGCCATCGGCACCCCTTCGCGCTGCTCAGTCCGACCTGCGCCCCCTTCCAGTCAAGGGTATTAGCAAAGGGTGTGCCAGAGGAGGGAAGGAGCAGCCCGTGTTCGGGGCAATAGGTTGGAACGGCACTAGTAGTGGGAGTGCGGCATCGCGTTTTGCTGCGGCTCGATCGGACGCACGAAATTCCACACGGCCGGGTAAGGATGGACGGGGCAGCGGGGAAATTTGCTGCCTTTATTCACGGCCATCACGTAGCCACAGTCCACGCAACGATACATCCCCGAGCGGAAGTTGACTTGATTCGGTGATCCCATGGCCTGGCTCCTCCCTTCCTTCCTTACCTCGCCGTTCGCACAGCCCCTAATAAGCAAGTCCGGTGCCA
>CAYSDK010000065.1:3252-8667 GCA_964429865.1 uncultured bacterium | reverse complement strand
CGGAAACGCGTTCCTAAAGATTCGCCGCGCATCGAGGCGTACGGCACGGTCGATGAGTTGAACTCCCATATCGGCGCCGCGATGGCAACCGGAGTCGATGCGGGTCTGCACCGGGAGCTGGCGCGGATCCAAAACGACTTGTTCCACCTGGGCTCCGACCTGTGCATTCCGGAAGAGGACAAAGCACGCTTCAAGGTGCCGCAGATCGAGCAGCGCCACGTCGATGCCCTGGAGCAGTTGATGGATCGCCTGTCGGCGGAACTCAGCCCTCTGGAAAACTTCGTCCTGCCGGGCGGCTCACCGGGCGCCGCCCACCTGCATGTCGCGCGCACCGTGTGCCGCCGGGCGGAGCGACTGGTGATCGCCCTCAGTCGAAAGGAGGCCGTGGGTCCCTTCGCCATCAAGTACCTCAACCGACTCTCGGATGCGCTCTTCGTGATGGCTCGCTACGAAAATACGCGGCGGGGAACGCCGGACGTTACCTGGGACAGCAGGGCATGACGGCAGAGCGAAGTCTTGTCCTCTTCAGCGGAGGCGTCGATAGCTCGACGCTCGTGGCCCGGGAGGTCAAGGAGGGCTTCACCGTTGTCCCGGTGCACATCGATTATGGCCAGCGTGGCGCGCGGATGGAGCGCTTGAGTTGCGAGGCGCAAGCGAAGGCCCGGGGCCTGACCCTGGAGACACTCGACGCGTCCTCGCTGGGCGAGGGTTTCCGGCAACGGGCGAGAAAAGACCGCGCTGTGCCCTTTCCCCACCGAAACCTCGTGATCCTGGCGATCGCGCTCTCCTACGCGCACGAGCGCCTCTGCACGCGCATCTGCCTCTCGATCAACCGTGACGACACCGAAGATCACCCCGCCTCCACCCAGGGATTCATCGAATCGTTCCGCGCGATGGCGGTGACCCTCGACAAGCGATTCGAGATCGCGACACCCCTGATCGGGCTTCGGAAGCACGACGTGGTCCTTCTGGGCGCTAGCCTCGCCGTCGATTTCTCGAAGACCTATAGCTGCCTCCTGGGAGGGGAGCGGCACTGCGGGGGCTGCGCCCAGTGCCTTGCCCGCAAACGGGCCTTCCGCCTCGCCGGCCTCCCGGAACCCGAAGGCTTTTACGAAGCGTGAGTGCTGAGGCAGGTCGCGGAATCTATGCGGCGCACGGGAAGTGATACCAAAGCGGCCGGGTAACCACTGCTTCGTGTCAATGTGCGTGCAATTGTCGAGTCGTCGTCCCCCAAACGAAAGACAGGATGCGCAGAATGGACCGGGCATCACGTCAGGCATGCTTAGTGGCGCTGTTCGAGGGTGGTGGTGGCCCGGAGCTCCTGGCCGCTGCGGAGAAACACGACCTCGACCGTGTCGCCAGCCCGCTTGGAGCGCAGGACGTACGCGAGGTCGTGGAGATTCTTGATGCGGACCCCGGCCAACTGCACGATGACGTCCCCTTCTCGAAGACCCGCCTTCTCCGCCGAGCTTTCCGGACGGACCCCGGTCAGCCGGACGCCCTCCTCGTCCGGGGAGCCGAAGTCGGGGATCGACCCAAAGTAGGCCCCGTATCCTCCACTCCCTCCTCCCCCTGGAGGTTCTTCTACCCGCACATACGTGACCGGCTCGCCGCGATTGGCCAGATGTGCGACGACCCGGTACGCGAAACGGGACACCGCCGCCAGCCCCTCGCCGCTCACCTTATCCACCGTGTCTGAAGGTCTGTGATAGTCGCCGTGAGGCCCGGTGAAGAAGAAGAGGACCGGAATCTTTCGCGCATAGAAACTGGTATGATCCGAAGGGCCATACCCGCTCCCACCGAGCTTCAGGATCAGGGTGCGGTCGCGATTCACCTCTTCCAGCAGGTCGGCAAACTCCTTCCCCGTCTTGACCCCGAAGACATAGAGGGTCCGGTCCTTGAGGCGGCCGATCATATCGAGGTTGATCATGGCCACAGTCTTCTCCAGTGGGATCCGGGGATGCTTGGCGTAATGGGAGGAGCCCACGATCCCCATCTCCTCGGCGGAGAAGGCGCCAAAGATCAGGGTCCGCTTGGCTCCGCCGGATTTCGCGAAGGCCCTGGCGAGGAGGATGACCCCCGCCGTCCCCGAGGCATTGTCATCGGCGCCGGGGTGAATCTCACCGTACTGTGAGGGTGCCAGAGAGTATTCTCCTCCGACACCCAGGTGGTCGTAGTGCGCGCCCACGACAACGGCGGTCTCTTGCAGGACCGGATCCCGTCCGGGGAGGATACCGATGATATTGGCGGCGGTCCCTCGCTCTTCAATGAGCTTGACCTGGACCGCCACCCGGGACCGTGGGATCACGAAGCTTTGAGGGGTCAAAGCCCGATCAATGGCTTGCTGTAACTGGACCAAAGTCTTGCCGGGTTGCTTGAGGAGGCGCTCAGCCACAGACCGTTTGGCATTCACCGCGATGATTCCGGCCCGGCTCCCTCCCGTTACGCCTCGGATACCGAACAGCTCTTCCCGCTGATCCGTATGACCTACCGGGTCTTCTACAACGATGATGGCCCTGGCCCCGTGTTCCCTGGCATTGATGGCCTTGTAACGCACCTCGGTATACCGATAGGCGTCGGGATGTCGGAAGGGGCTCTTCTCATCCTTCTCCCGTGGCTCATGGGTCATGACGAGGACGATCTTGTCTGTTACATCGATGCCGGCGTAGTCATCGTAGTGCAGTTCCGGCGCCGTGATGCCGTATCCCGCAAAGACGACCTCCCCTTCAGCGGCGCCATCCTCGGAGAAGCCAAAGGGGGTAAAGAGGGTCTTGGCAAGGGCCTCCGATTTCTCCGGGTCAGGTTCCTCCGGGATCACACGCATTCGGGTTTCGGGCCCCACCCGGACGCCGGTGATCACCTCGAAGGTCTGCCGGTACCCTTGCGTTCCGCCGGGTTTCAGCCCCGCCTGTTGAAACTCCCTAGCAATATGCTCCGCGGCCTTCTCGATCCCAGGCGTTCCGACCCCGCGGCCCGCCATTGCCGGCGACGCCAGGGTCCGGACCTGCTCCAGCAGCGCTCCCGCCGTAATGATCTCCTCGTACGTCGGAGCGGCGGCCACCAGCACGAGCAGCAGAAGCACCCAGAGCTTACTCCCTCCTGGCGCCCGTGAACTGCGAACCGTGAACGGTGAACGCTCTTTCTTCATCGGTCGTCCGTCATCGGTCATCGGTCATCGGTGCCTCGTCACCCCGACCCTGGCGCAGTACCGCTCGACGGGGCAGCGGCTACAGAAGGGCGAGATCGGCTTGCAGATGTTCTGGCCGAAGCTGACCAGGAGATCGTTGAAGACGATCCAGTGTCGCCGGGGGAGCTTTCGTCGCAGCGCCTGCTCCGTCTCTTCTGGCGTGCGGGTCTTCACATATCCCCAGCGGTTCGAGATCCGATGGACATGGGTGTCCACGCAGATCCCCGGCTTGCCGTAGCCGATCGAGACCACCAGATTGGCCGTCTTCCTCCCGACCCCTTTGAACTTCAAGAGTTCATCCAGGTCATCGGGCACCCGGCCTCTATACTCTGCAATGAGGGTCCGACAGACCCCGCGGATCACCTTGGCCTTGGTGCGGTAGAACCCGACCGGATAGATCAGCCGGGCGATTGTGGCTTCGCGAAGCGCAAGGATCGTGGCCGGCGTGTCCGCGCGTCGGAAGAGGCGGGCCGATGCCTCGCCGGTTACCTCGTCCTTGGTCCGGAGACTCAGGAGGCACGAGATCAAGATCCGGAAGGGGTCACGGGACTCTGCGGCTACCTGTCCCACGGCAGTGGGGTTCCACCGCCGCACTGTTCGTTTCAGCGTGCGGACAATCGCGTGGATGTCGCCGGCTCTCATCGGCGATCATCATAACCGAGACACAAGAGGAGCACAACTGGGCAGCACCTGCAGACTCTGGGCGACATTGCCGAGAGATGAGAGGAGCAGCACGTTTGGCCCCTCCCTCCTGGCCTCTCGCGGCGACCCTGATCGGCGGCTTACGGCCTGGGTCCCTCCGTGTTCACGCTCCGTGCAAGGAAACGGGGCACGGATCGCGCCTCGGCTTCCCAGGCCGCCGCACGCCGGGGGGCCCCGCCGCTTCCGGCAATGTCGCTCGGGGCCTACGCGTGCCGCCCAGCGGGAAGCCGGGGGAGGGACGGATTCGCGAGGAAGGCGGGACGCCGGACGATCGGACTTCGGCCAACGGGTGGCGGAGGCCGGGCGCCCAGCCGCCCGGAGGAGAATTTCGCCACCGCTGTTTCCTGCCTGATGGAATAATGGTGCGTGAAGTCTCCGAGGACGGCTGGGGTGGCCGACGACAGGACCCGTTGGCCACGGAGGTCGCCGCGGGAGGCCAAGAGCGAGGGGCCGAACGTGCGTGCCTTTCATAGTTCCACTCCCAGAACGCTCTTGGGACGGGTGAGACTTCGTTGCAAAGGGCAAGGGCGACCGATATAATCCAGACGCCTTTGTGGGAGCGCCCACATCGCCCGGAGGGAAATGATGCACACCCCGTTCGGCCAGATCCCGGTGATCGACGCGCACGCCCATTTTTTCTCCCACCGGTTCTTCGCCACCCTGGCGCGGGAGCTCCCCGAATCCCCGTCGGAGTCCGATGTCTACCCCACCCTGCGAAAACGCCTCCCCTGGGAGTTTCCCGAGAGCGATCCGGTCCGTCTCGCAGACCGCTGGGTGACCGAGATGGACCGACACGGGATCAGCCGGATGGTCCTGATTGCCAGCGTCCCGGGGGATGAGGACGCGGTCGCAGCGGCAGCCCGGGCCTACCCCGAACGGATCATCCCCTACTTCATGCTGAACCCCACAAGCGATGAAGCACCCGCCCGAACCAAGCGGGCGTTCGCCGAGCTGGGCGTCAAAGGCGCTTGCCTCTTTCCGGCCATGCACCGCTTTCATCTCTGGGAGGCACGGCTGCACCCCATCTACGAGATCGTCGCCGCACATGGCGGCATCGTCTTTGTCCACTGCGGCCACCTGAAGGTCGGCGTCCGGGACAAGCTCGGACTTCCCAGTCGGTTCGACATGCGCTTCGCCAACCCGGTGGACCTCCATGGCGTCGCCAAGGCCTTCCCTGACCTCCCCTTTGTCATTCCCCACTTCGGGTGCGGTTACTTCCGGGAGCTTTTACTCGTCGCCGACCAGTGCGCGAACATCTACGCGGATACGTCGAGCTCGAACGACTGGGTGCGCTTGTCGCCCTACCCCCTCGATCTGTCCACCCTCTTCGCGAAGGCCCTCAACATTCTCGGGCCGGACCGGATCCTCTTTGGAACGGATTCCAGCTTTTTCCCCCGAGGCTGGCGCAAGGACATCTTCGATGCGCAGATCACAGTCCTCCAGGCGCTCAAGATCCCCTCATCCCAGGTTGCCCAGATCCTCGGCGGGAATCTTGCCCGCCTCCTGATGCGGTAGCCCGAGCCTCC
>CAYSDK010000065.1:0-3152 GCA_964429865.1 uncultured bacterium | reverse complement strand
CGGCGGCAAGGAAGCCCTGGGCATCCTCCAGGCCGTGCCCGTCGATCTCGTCATGAGCGATCTCGTGATGCCGGGTATGGACGGCCTGGCGTTCCTGAAGGCGGTGCGGGCCAGCCTTCCTGGCCTGTCTGTGATCATCACCACCGCCCACGGCTCGATCGACTCGGCCGTCGAAGCCATCAAGATAGGGGCCTATGCGTACCTCACCAAGCCGGTGACCACCGAGCGGGTCATGCATCTGGTCAAGCAGGCGATCGAGGAGCAGCACCTGCGGCAAGAGAACCTCTACCTGCGGCGCCAGCTCGAGGAGCGGCACCGGTTCGACAATATCCTGGGCAAGAGCCCCCGCATGCAGGAGGTCTACCGGCTCATCGCGGATCTCGAGGGGAGCGAGGCCACGGTCCTCATCCAGGGCAAGACCGGGACCGGCAAAGAGCTGATCGCCCGGGCGCTTCACTTCCACAGCCCCCGGAAGGACCGCCCCTTCCTGGCCGTCAACTGCGGGGGGCTGACCGAAACCCTGCTCGAGAGCGAGCTGTTCGGGCACCTCCGCGGCTCCTTCACCGGCGCCATCGCCACCAAGCGGGGACTCTTCAAGGAGGCAGATGGGGGGACCCTCTTCCTCGACGAGATCAGTGAGACCAGCCCCGGCATGCAGGTCAAGCTCCTGCGCGCGATCCAGGAGGGGGAAGTCAAGCCGGTGGGGGGGGAGCAGTCGATCAATGTCGATGTCCGGATCGTCGCCGCAACCAACCAGGACCTGACCCAGGCGATGGCGGCGGGGCGATTTCGGCCGGACCTGTATTACCGCTTGAACGTCATCGGCGTCCACCTGCCCGAGCTGAAGGAGCGCCGGGAGGACATCCTCCTCCTGGCCGACCACTTCCTCGAGATGTACCGCAAGCGGCTCAAGCGGGACGTCCGGGAGATCGCGCCGGAGGCGCTCGCGCTGCTCATGGACTACGACTGGCCGGGCAATGTCCGGGAACTCGAAAACTGCATCGAGCGGGCGGTGGTATTGGTCCGGGGCGAGGCGATCCGGCCAGAGCACCTCCCCGGCAACCTCCGGCAGCTCACCTCGGAGCGCTCCCTGACCTTTGCGGTCGGGACCTCGATGGAGGTGATCGAGCGCCAGGCCCTGCTGGCCACCATGCGAGAGGTCAATGGGAACAAGGCCGCCGCCTCCCGTCTCCTGGGGATCTCTCAACGGACCCTGTATCGCAAGATCAAAGCCTACGGCCTGAACAACGTCCTCCCTGACAAAAAGTCCAGCCTCAATTGACCCTCTGACATTGTGGCCCGTTTTTCCCCTTTCTCTCACCCTCCCCCGTCAACGCGATATGCCGCTTTCGTCTCTATAAATCAACCACTTATACGCACAGAGGTCTTTGGCACACCGCCTGCTCTCTCTTAGGCATAAACAACCTCCGAAGGTCCGAGTCTAACGGATTGAGGCTCAGACGAAGGAGTCCAGAGATGACACGGCAGATCACACACGGAGTGAAGGAGCACAGAGTGAAGGAGCAAAGAGGGGTGGTCCTGGTGGCCACTCTCCTGATCATGGCTGTTTTGTTGGTCCAGGGGATAGCGTTCCTTGCAACGGCCCAGACCGAGGATACCATTGCCGGCAACTATAGAAATCAGACCCAGACCTTCTACGGGGCCGAGGCCGGGCTCGAGTCGGGGATCGTGAGTCTCCGGAGTCTCTTGGCCGCGAGCGCGAACCCGACAGACGCCCAGCTCACCGCCCTCGCGGCCCCGGCGCTGGCCGATCCAAACTACACCTTCAGCGCCTTCCAGGTCCAGCGCATCAGGCCCACGCCGTACGCCACAACGGTCAGCAGCGGAGCGCACGCGGGCCTCATGGCCCAGGCGACCGACTACGAGATCACCGCCGAGGTGCGGGGGCCCCGGGGGAGCCGGTCCCGGCTCACACAGGTGGTGCAGTACCTGGAAATCCCCCTCTTCCAATTCGGGGTCTTTTACGGGCAAGGGGTAGATCTGGAGATCGCGCCCGGCCCGCCCATGACCTTTAACGGCCGGGTCCATGCCAACAGCAATATCTTCATGATTAACAGCAGCGCGAGGTTCGACTCCTACGTGACGACGGTCGGAGACGTCCATCGCTATCTCAAGCGGGACCCGACGGACCACGGGAGTAACCCGCAGATCAAGAATACCGCCGGGGTGTATCAATCCCTCAACTTCGACCATGAGTACGACCAAAACTTCAATAACCCGTGGACGCCTCTCCAATGGATGAATGCGGCGGTGAGCACCTTCGGCGGCCTCCTCCGGGACAGCACCATGGGGGTTCAGGAGATCATCCCGCCGATCCCCGATCTCTTCTACGATCCGGCCAACCCGGATGTGGTTTCCCATCAGATGATCGAGAAGGGAACGGCGCTGGACTCCCCGGAGATGCAGGCGGCCAAGCTGTACTACCAGGCGGATCTCAAGATCCTCACGGACGCGGCCGGGATCACGACGGCCAAAGATAAGAACAATAACCCCGTCGACATCTCGGCCTGTAACGTCACCACCAAGAGCTTCTATGACAAGCGTGAACAATCGACCATGACCGTCACCGAGATGGACATCGCGGGGCTACAGAGCTGCGGCAAGGCGCCGGCCAACGGGATCCTGTATGTCTCCCGTGATGGCACCCAAAAGGGGGTCCGCCTGGTGAACGGCGCCCAGCTCCCGAGTCAGGGGTTCAGCGTCGTCTCTGACAATCCGGTCTACATCCAGGGGAACTACAACACCGTGAACAAGGTCCCGGCGGCGATCTTGGGCGACGCCATCACGGTCCTCTCCAACAACTGGGTGCCCAACAACTCCGACGCCAAGGGGAACCAGGCGACCTCGAACCGGCCGGCCACGAACACCACGGTGAATGCCGCCTTCGCACTGGGGCCTGACGAAGAGTCGAGCGTGGGGCAGGGCAACGGCCAGCTCGAGAATGTCATCCGCTTTCTCGAGGACTGGAACGGAGACACCTTGACCTATAGCGGCTCCATCATCGCCCTGTGGCACAGCCTGCAGGCGACCGGGGACTGGCGCTGCTGCGGGGACTCGGGGAACAACTACTACCGGCCGCCCGACCGCGTCTGGGGCTATGATACGCTGTTTAACACCAGCATTCCTCCCGG
>CAYSDK010000064.1:0-9259 GCA_964429865.1 uncultured bacterium | reverse complement strand
GCGTGTCCCGCGCCAACGACGATGATGTCAAATTCCGTGCGAGGCATCGTGGCTCCCCGATAGCTGTCAGCCGTCGGCTGCCAGCCATGTCAGGACTGAGCGATGAGGACTGAGGCTCGAACCTCAGCACTCAGTCCTCAGTCCTGTTCTCCGGCTCAGTCCTCAGTCCTCAGCACTGTGTGCAGAGTGCTTGAACCTTCAAAGGCGGTCGAGTAAGATACTGGCGCCATGATATCAGCTTCACCAACGCAAACCAAGCGGTACGCCGACCTTCGCAGCTTCCTGCAGCGCCGATTCGGCTGCCGGGTCCACAAGATCACGCTGGATGCGCACTTCACCTGCCCGAACCTGGACGGGAGCAAAGCGATCGGCGGCTGCATCTTCTGCCACCAGGGCTCCGGCCATTCTACGCTGGGTGCCCTGAGCGTCGCCGCGCAGCTCGAGCGCGGAAAGGTGAATCTGCGCCGACGACACAAGGCGGAACGGTTCCTGGCCTACTTCCAGCGGTATACCAACACCTACGCCCCGGTGGAAACCTTGCGACACATGTATGACGAGGCCCTCGCGGTCGAGGACGTCGTCGGTCTGGTGGTGGGAACGCGCCCTGACTGCGTCCCCGATCCGGTCCTCGAGCTGCTTGAGGAGTACGCACGGCGGACGTACGTCGCTGTGGAGTACGGGCTGCAGTCGATTCATGATCGAACGCTCGAACGTGTCAACCGGGCCCACGGCTCTGCCGAGTTTGTGGATGCCGTGCGTCGGACGGCAGGGCGGGGCATCCACACCTGCGCCCACGTCATGCTGGGCCTTCCGGGAGAGACCAGGGCGGATATGCTGGCGACCGCCCAGGCGATCGCCGCACTCCCCCTCGACGGGATCAAGATCCATCTCACCTACGTCCTCAAACACACGGTGCTGGGCGAGATGTACCTCCAGGGACAGTACCGCCCGTTGGAGATCACGGAGTACGTCGAGACCGTCTGCGATTTTCTTGAGCGGCTCCCGCCCGGCATGGTGGTCCATCGATTGACCGGGGATCCGCCTCGAGACCTCCTCCTCGCCCCCCAGTGGGCCCTCCAGAAGTGGCAGGTCCTGAACGCGATCCACACCGAGCTCGCCCGGCGAGACAGTTTCCAGGGGCGGCACTGGGCCCGGGAGCAGACCCGGAATCGCTAACCGAGGGGATAGTGGAGTATCCGAAGCTCAGGCCGGTCGAGGCGTTTCCGACGGAGGCGAACGGGAGGAAGGTCCTTTGCCTGCGAGACCCGACTCACTACGCCGAGGCGGTCCTCTTCGTCCCCCCCGAGGCCGTGGAGATCCTCCGACACTTCGATGGCAAGCATTCCATTCTGGACATCCAGGCCGCATATGTCCGCCACCACGGTCAACTCCTCTTCCGCGAGGAGGTAGAAGAGCTCATCGCGACCCTCGATCAGCATTACTTCTTGGAGGGCGACCGCTTTACGGAGCATCAACAGAGACTGGAAGAGGAATTTCGGCAGGCCGCGATCCGTCCAGCCTTTCTCGCCGGAAGATCCTATCCTCCGGACGGCTCCGAGCTTGGCCAGATGCTGGAGCAGATGCTGCAGCATCCCGAAGGTCCAGCCGGTACACTGCATCCGGTGAGGGATCCCATTCACGCCCTGATCGCGCCCCATATTGATTTCATGCGGGGGGGAGCAGGATACGCGTGGGCCTATGGCCGGCTGGACCAGCGGACGGATGCCGAACTCTTCGTCATCTGCGGGACGGCCCATGGCGGGACGAGCAGACCTTTTGCCCTCTGCGCCAAGGACTTCGAGACGCCCCTCGGCCCCGTTCGGACAGACCGCGCCTTGGTCGAGGAACTGAAGCGGCGCTGTCCCGACCTCTTGGCGGTGGACGACATCGCCCATCGGGCAGAACATTCCATCGAATTTCAGGTCATCCTCCTGCAGCACCTCCTCGGTGCCACACGCCCCTTCCGGATCCTCCCCATCCTCTGCGGCTCCTTTCACGAATGGATCCTCGCCGAACAGCTCCCCTCGGATGATCCAGGGGTGCAGAATGTCCTCGAGGTCCTACGCGAGCTCATCAGTGCGCAAGAGAAGCCCGTCTGCCTGGTTGCCGGGGCCGACCTGGCTCACGTGGGCGCCCGCTTTGGTGACCCCGGGCCGATCACTCCTGACTTACTTCGATGGATTGAAGGCCAGGACAGGCAGATGCTCGAGCCTGTGGCCGCCGGCGACCCTGAAGGGTTCTTTCGTTTTGTCAGCCGGGAGAAGGATCGGCGCCGCATCTGCGGCCTGCCTCCCGTCTACACGTTGCTCCACCTGATGAGAGGTCGCACCGGGCAGCTGCTCCACTACGGCCAGGCCCCCGATCCGCAGGGGGTCGTGACCTTCTGCAGCATCACCTTCCCCGCCTAGCCTGCGCGTTAGACTCAATAAACCCAAGGAACCCTATAAACGCAGTCAACGGTCGTCGGTCATCGGTGAACGGTCATCGAGCTTGGAGGGCCTGTTCGATTAGACGAAGGTCGGGCAGGATGGCGGGAGGGAGGGTAAGATCGGTCCGGGGTTGCTTCAGGCCGTGGCCGGTGATCACCGCCACGACGAGATGCTCGGGGCGGAGGAGCCCCTCTTCCGCCAGCCGGATGGCTGCCCCGAGAGACACCGCGCCAGTCGGCTCGGCAAAGATCCCCGCCTCTCTTGCCACGAGGACCTGGCTCCTCTCGATCTCTGACTCCGAAAGGGCCACCGCCGTCCCGCGTGACTCCCGGACGGCGCGAAGGGCACACCAGGCCATGGTGGAGGGGCTTCCCACCTTGATGCTTTCGGCGATGGTCTGTTGCGCCTCGACCGGCCGGATCTCATCCCACCCCGCCTCGAGGGCTCGGACCACGGGGGCGCAGGCCGCCGGCTGGGCCACGGCAATCCTTGGGAGCCGATCGATCCACCCCAGGCGGTACAGCTCATTGAATCCTTTCCAGCAGGCGGCGGCCCCGACTCCCCCCGCTGTCGGATGGATCACCCAATCGGGCACGCGGCCGCCGAGGTCGGCCCAGATCTCGTAGGCGTAGCTTTTCTTGCCCTCGTTCCGCCACGGGTTTGACGAGTCACAGCTGTACCAGCCGAACGCTTTGAACGCCTTGCCGTACAGGCGTGCCGTTCCATCGAAGTCCGCCTGCACGCGGACGATCCGCGCCCCGTAGGCGGCGGCCTGCGCCACCTTTCCGGAGGCTGTCGCCTCCGGAACAAAGACGACACTTTGAAGACCTGCCCGGGCCGCGTAGGCGGCCACCGAGGCGGCGGCGTTGCCGGTCGAGGCCACCGCCACCACCGCGCGCCCCTCCTCGATCGCGCGAGAGATCGCGACGGCATTGGAGCGATCCTTGAGCGATCCCGTGGGAAGCACGGTGTCGTTTTTCAGATAGACCTCGGCCCCACCCACGTCGCGACGCAGTCTCTCTACCGGCAGAAGCGGCGTCCCCCCCTCGCCGAGGGTCACGATGGCCCCTTCTTTCTCGATCGGGAGAAACTCCCGCCACCTCCAGATGCTCCTCTCAGCGCGACTCAAGAAATAGTCCGGCCCTTTCCCGTGGAGACTGCTGAGGTCTACCTCCACCTCAAGGATGTAGTGACAACGCTCGCACAGGCGCCCCTCGATCTCGACGGGGTAGCGCTGCATGCACTTCGGGCACCGCAGTCCCGTTACCTTGCCCACATCAGACTCCCCTCACTGCCTGCTCAGGACGAAAGACCTCGGCGTGGCTTCCATCTTCTCTTCCTACCGCAAGAGGGCGCCGAGTGACGGTCGCAGGATCCCCCGCTCCCACGCCGCGAGGTTCTCCGGGTCAGTGACTCCCCACAGGAAGAAGAGCGCCATCGCCCCGTAAAAAGGGAGGTGCCCCACCAGCTCCTCCGGACCAAAGATGCCAAGGGTGAGGTTAAACGGGAACCAGGCGATGACGATGATGTCCCGGAGGAAGGCTCCACTCAGGATGCAGAGGCCCACGAAAAGCTCAACGGCACCGATCATCAACACAAACTGGGCATCCGTGATGGGGATGCCCAGGGCGGGGAGGAAGTTCAGGGGGTACTCGGCCAAGAAGGCCACAGCCATGGGGACGTTGAACAACTTCTCCGTGAACGCCACAACGATGAGGCTGAGGCCGATCCCCACGCGCAGGAGCGGCACGGCCCATACAACCAGAGCCGGGCCCGGATCCCATTTGGGGAAGAGCGCCCGGTCCACTGCAAAGGGTCCTCGTCCGGCACAATAGAAAAACGCGCTGAAGCCCAGGATGTGGATCGCCTCGAGCATCGGCTCGACGCCGACCACAAAGAGACCCACTACCCACATGAGCGCCAGGAAGATAGCGGCGAGGCGGGTGGGCGTACCGTAGAACAGGCCGAGGGCCACCCCGATCTGTCCCAGGGTCAGGATGTGGGCCCAGATCCCCTCGAGGCCGTTGCTGGCGGTGAAGAGGGTCTGGCTCAGGCCGTTGACCAGCAGGGGGACACCGAGATGGACGGCGAGGACTAACGGCATGAATGCATACAGCGCCTCCCGGGCCTCGGGCCTCCCGCCCAGTGCCGTGGGACCGGGTACGAACGAGCGCTTTTGCCGCCACTGCCAGAGGAGCATCGCGACGGCCCAGAGCGCGATCGGCCCCCCGATCGCGAACCACACCCCGGGAGCCGCCAGGGCCTCCTCCAACTGCAAGGGGTAGGCTCCGGCGTCGAGAAACCACTTCTCGTGCGCCTCGGCGATGCGACTGAGTGCACCGACAGTGGCTGCTCCCGCAATCACCATTCCGCAGCGGACACCTCCCCCTCTCACGACGCCCTCCTCTCGTGCCATGCGCCGGCCGACTGTCCTTCGACCCTTTCTAGCCATACGGAACAGAAAAGGCAACAGAGAAAAGCTCAAATGACCGAGGGTGCCGAGAAGACGCCGAGAGGCCGCAGAGGACTGCAAGCGATTGGCACAAAAATTGTGCTGGCTGCCTGAAAGGGTGAGAGAGATCTTGAACGTCCGGAGGGCGCCTTATCCTCTCGCCTTCGGGTCTACCGCTTTTCCTTCAGGACCTTGGCCATGCAGTACAAGGCCGCAATGATGATGCCGCCCCAAGAGAGTGCGAGGAGGATCCAGCCGCCGATGGTCACGGCACACCCCCTTGCCCTTTCCGCCTGGCTGCGGCGGTCACCAAGAGACCGAAGCCAACCAGGATCGCGATCATCATGAGGCGCGCGCCCCAGAGATACGGGACATCCTCCGCGTTGACGCCCACCATCAGGATCTTGCCCGGAGCATCCCAAATGGCCCAGGCACCGAGGATGAAAAGGAGGAAAAGGGGAGTCACATACTTGATCAGATAGTAGAAGATCCTGGGCACCGGAATGGCGGCTCCCTTCATGATCTCGGCCCAGCCCCTCTCCATGCCAAAGACCCACGCAAACAGAATTGCCTCGACCAGAGCAAAGACCACGAGCCCAAAGCTTCCCAACCAGAAATCGAGTTCATCGAGAAAACCGTGCTTGAGGAAGAAGATGACAGGCTGCGTCCCGAGGAAAAGGGCACCAAGAACGGCGCAAGTCGATTTCCATCGGCTCCAGCCAAATCCATCCTGGAAGAGGGCCATCGTCGGCTCTGTGAGAGCCACCAGCGAGTTGATCGCGGCAAAGAAGAGGAGCACGAACCAGAGGGTGCCGAACAGAGCTCCGAGGGGAATCTGCTGGAAGATCATGGGCAGGGCCTGAAAGCCCAGATTGAAGGCCCCACCCTTGGCAATCGCTTCGGTCTCGGCGAGGCCAAAGAAGACCACGGCAGCGGTGATCGCTATCGTCCCCCCGAAAATCACCTCGCTCAGCTCGTTCAGGCTGACGGTGGAGAGCCCGGTGAGGGCCACATCATCTTCCTCACGCATGTAACTCGCGTAGGTAGGAATGCAGCCAGCGCCGATGCTCAGCGTGAAAAAGATCTGTCCCGCGGCCGCGAGCCAGATAGACGCGTCCGTCAGGCGCTCGGGCTGTGGGTTCCAGACAAAGCCGAGACCGCTCAAGACGTTGCGCTCCGGATAATTCGGATCGGGCGTGCCGAAGGTCAGCACCCGAATCATGAGGACAACCCCTACCAGAAAGAGGAAGGGGACACCGATCTTGGCCAGGGTTTCGATACCCCCCCGGACTCCATGGTGAACAATGTACAGACCGATTGCCAGGGTGATGATGAAGAAGATATAGGCCGTGCCGACCCCGGAAAAATATTGGTTTGACTCGACCCCTTGGAAGCCTCTGAGATACGCCCCCATGGCCTCACGGCTCGTCACTTCAACGTAATCACCCATGAAGGAGAAATACCCGTAGGCGACGGTCCATGCGGTGATGTAGATGTAATAGAGGGCGATGGTGAAGGGGATGAAAAGTCCCAGGATCCCCAGGTACTTCGCGTAAGGGTGCTGCCACAGGAGCCCGAACATGCCGGCGGTGTGGCCCTGTCCGTATCGTCCTCCTATGCGGCCGATAGCGCACTCGACCCACATCAAGGGAACCCCCATAAGGATCAGTGCCACGAAATATGGGATCATGAAGGCGCCCCCACCATTTTGGGCGGCCTGGACCGGGAAGCGCAGAAAATTCCCGATGCCAATGGCGTTTCCTGCCAGGGCCAGGATCAACCCAATCTTGGTTCCCCATGTCTCCCTGCGGTTCCCGCCCTGCATCACGACCTCTTCGCCCCCCGCCTTTGGGAACCCTCGTTCCCCGCTGGCCCTCCTGCGGCCCGAGAACTCGGGCAGCGATTATCCGGCGTGAGTCCAAAGGTACAGAAGAGGAACAACTGTTGGCAAGCGGGAAAATGTCGGCAGAAGCGGGGATGCGCAGCGTGGGATCACCCCGAGTGGGCGGGCGCCGACTGGTATCCCTCGGCCCGGATGCAGGCGACCCAGTGGTTCGGCGAAACCTCTCGAAGCTCCGGGACGACCTGGCTGCACTCGGGGATGGCCAAGGCACATCGGGGATGGAAGACACAGCCACAGGGAGGGTTCAATGGACTGGGGACTTCACCCTTGAGAACGATGCGCTCCCGTTTTGCCTCGACCGCCGGGTCCGGAATGGGAACGGCGGAAAGGAGGGCCTTCGTATACGGGTGGAGGGGGTCCTCGTAGAGTTCGCGACGATGCGCCACCTCAACGATCTTGCCCAGGTACATCACCGCCACCCGATCGCCGATGTGCCGGACCACCGAAAGGTCGTGCGCGATGAAAAGATACGTGAGGCCAAACTGGGCCTGCAGGTCCTCAAGCAGGTTGATGATCTGGGCCTGGATCGAGACATCCAGGGCCGAGACCGGCTCATCGCACACGATAAAGCTTGGCTGGAGCGAAAGGGCCCGGGCAATCCCCACCCGTTGCCGCTGCCCCCCCGACAGCTCGTGACAGTACCGATCCGCCATTGCGGGGTTGAGCCCCACCACCGAGAGGAGTTCCCTCACCCTCTCGCGGACCTCTCCCTTCGCCTGGACGATCTCGTGCACCCGGAGGGGCTCCCCGATGATCTGTCCGATCGTCATCCGGGGATTCAGGGAGCTGTAAGGGTCCTGGAAGATCACCTGCATCCTGCGTCGCACGGGCCGGAGCGCGGCCTCATCCAATTGCGCCAGGTCCCGCCCTCCGAAGAGGACCTCCCCTGAGGTCGGCCGATCCAGCTGGAGGATACAACGACCCGTGGTCGTCTTGCCCGATCCTGACTCCCCCACCAGCCCCAGTGTCTCCCCCTTTCGGATAGAAAAGGAGACATCATCCACCGCCTTTATCAGGCCCACCTGTCGCTGAAAGAGGACCCCCGAGGTCAGGGGGAAGTATTTACGGAGACGCCGCACCTCGAGGAGGATATCCCCCTCGCTGTTCGCTTCCTCCTGCCTCCTCGCGCTGGGCTGGGGGCCGATCGTCCCCATTGTCACCCTCACTTCCCATGCAGGGTATCCGCCACCCAGCAGGCGGAGACGTGCCCGGCCCCCACTGGGATCAGCGGCGGAACCTCGTGGGCACACCTGTCGATGGCAAATGTACAGCGCAGCCTGAAGCTGCATCCCGGAGGCAGATGGGCAAGATCGGGAGGCTGCCCGTCAATGGGCTCCAGTCTGGCCTTCCGGGGCTGGTCCAGTCGCGGCACCGAGCGCAGCAGACCCAGGGTATACGGATGGCGGGGACACTCATAGATGTCACGCGCAGACCCCTGCTCGATCATCTTGCCCGCGTACATCACGTTCACCTGGTCCGCATAGCGGGCCACGACCCCCAGGTTATGCGTGATGATCACCATGGCCACCCCAAATCGCTGGCTCAGCTCCTTCATGAGTTCCAGAATCTGGGCCTGGATAGTGACGTCCAGGGCAGTCGTCGGCTCGTCCGCCAATATCAGCTTGGGATTACAGCTGAGCGCCATGGCGATCATGACCCTCTGGCGCATGCCGCCGCTGAACTGGTGCGGGTACTGGCGCAGGCGGCGCTCGGGCTCGGAGATGCCCACGAGGCGGAGGAGCTCGGCGGCTCGTCCTTCCGCCCCGGAAGCCTGCATCTCCAGGTGCGCCTCGAGGGTCTCAGTCACTTGGCGCCCGATGGTGAGCGTAGGGTTGAGCGAGGTCATGGGCTCCTGAAAGATCATGGCGATCTCCTTGCCCCGCACCTGCCGCATCTCTTCATCGGTGAGGGCCAGGAGATTCTTTCCGTTGAACCAGATCTCGCCCGCCACGATGCGACCTGGAGGATAGGGGATGAGCCGCATGATGCTGAGAGCGCTCACCGACTTGCCGCAGCCGCTCTCCCCGACGATGGCAACCGTCTCCCCCTGGCGGACATCATACGAGACCCCATCCACGGCCCTGATCACCCCTTCCAGGGTGAAAAAGTGTGTCCGCAAATCTTTCACTTGGAGCAGCATACCCATCGCCCCTTACCTTGCTGCACCTTGCTGTACCTTGCTGCACCTTCCTGCACCTTCCTGCACGCAGTTGTACCCTACTGCACCCCACGTTTACGTGTCAATCCAAGGTCCCGAATCCCTCCGACCCTCTTGACAGCCCCCCCGGCTCGTGATGTAATTTTGCTCACCTTCAATGTCCCTGGGGGTCCCTTCCAGAAGGCCGGTTGCTCAGCGGTGTCAGGCCACCAGAGTTCGGAGAGTCCGGGTTGGTCTCGGTCGTGGTCTCTACATTTCTCCATTAAGGAGGGTTGCTATGGAGGAGAAGAAGGAAAGGGAGGAACAGCAGGGTGTCT
>CAYSDK010000063.1:6639-9627 GCA_964429865.1 uncultured bacterium | reverse complement strand
CGGTGACCTCACGCCTTCCCGGTGCGCGATGACCCTCGCTTCAACAAGAAGGCCGCGGGACTTCAGTCCTCGCGGCCTCGGCAATTTCAAGAGACAGTCCCGTGAGAATCGACAGTCGGGGAGAGGATAGATCCTTCTTGGTGTGCTGTCAATTGAAAAGGCAGACCCCCGGTGAGGTGAGTACAGAGGGGTATCCCGCAAGTGTGAGGCTGACAAAGGCGAGATTCTCTGGGGCTCTCTAGCGGGGCAGGTTACGCCCCCGCTTGCAGCGAGGGCAGACCCACACGGCCTTCATGGTGCGGGAATGCTGGCCGAGCACCACGTAGGTCCGCGGGCATGTCGAGCATTTCGCGATAATGGCCATTTGCCTCATCTCCTTCTTCCGACCGCTCTAGTTCGGGATCCCCACGGCGCTTGGAACTCCTGAATTCCCTGCTGATCCTACTTGAGCGTCAGCCACGGTCTTCCGCATACGGTAAACGTTTCATCAGCTTCCAGTGGAAGGGTCCTCTCCAAGAGGTATTCCTCCAGGGGCAGGCAGCCCGAGTGCGGGATATCGTTCATCCCCGGTTTCCACATCCGGGCGAAGCTCCATCCGACTGCGCAGGCGAGGATCAGCAGCGTTCCAGCCTCGATCTCCTGCTCGTCGAGCATCGCTAGACTCCCCCGAAGAGGTCCGGGTGCAAAAGTTGTTCCAGATCGCACTGAGCACACGAAAGTGCCCATGAGTATTAGACAGAATCTGCGTCCCCTGAATTCTCCGGGGGGGTGTGCGACCGAACGGAATGCGGGCGGCTCGACCGAAAATCGCCCACACGATGGGGGGCGAGCCTTGCAATCCGGTCAAGGCTTTGTTACGGTCCTCGCACGTCTTGCGCCTGCGGACAGGGCACCAGATGCATCGAGACTCGAGAGGGAGCTAAACGATGATGAAGATCGAGGAGATCAAGGCGGTGACCGTCATCGGGGCGGGGGTGATGGGTAGCGGCATTGCCCAGCACTTTGCCCAGGCCGGCTACACGGTGCGCCTTCACGCACGGAACGCGGAGACCCTTGCCGCCGCCCGACATCGCATCGCCAAGAACCAGGAGTTGATGGTGGAGGCCGGGCTTCTCTCTGCGCCTGCAGCCGCTCAAGCTCTTTCCCGGATCCAGACGACAACCGACCTAGAGGCGGCAGCAAGAGACACCCAGTTCGTGAACGAGAGCGCGCCCGAAGATCTCGATCTCAAGCGCCGGATCTTCGCCGCCCTGGATCGCAGCACACCTCCGGAGGCTATCCTCTCCACCAATACCTCCGGCCTCTCCATCACGGCAATCGCCGCCGCCGCCACCCGGCCTGAGCGGGTGGTGGGGCTTCACTGGATGAATCCACCCCATCTGATGCCGCCGGTGGAGGTGACTCGGGGCGCACAGACCTCCGCCGTCGTCGTGGACCTTACCTGCGACCTGGTCCGCCGGATCGGCCGGATCCCCATCCGGGTGGAAAAGGATGTGCCCGGCTTTCTCTGGAACCGCCTTCAGTTCGCCCTGATTCGCGAGGCGGTCCACCTGATCGAGGAGGGGATCGCAAGCCCCGAGGCGGTAGACCTAGCCGTGACGGCCGGATTGGGGCTTCGGTGGGCCACGGTCGGGCCCATACAGATCATGGACCTCGCCGGGATCCAGACCTTTCACGCGATCGCCGCCTACCTCTACCCGGAGCTGTCAGCGGCCAAAGAGCCGCAGCGAAGCCTTTCGGAGAAGGTGACCCGGGGCCACACCGGGGCCCGGACGGGCCAGGGATTCTATCGGTATCCACCCGGAGCCCACGAGGCCACCATCGCGCGACGCGACGCGAAACTCTTTGCCCTCCTGAAGATGAGAGCGGGATGGGATCCGTGAGGCCGAGCGAGATGTGGTCCTCAGGAGATGATCTCAGGTGTCTGAGGCGAGGCGCACGGGTTCGTGGCGTCCATCTTCGCCCACGCGGAGTGATCCAAGCTGCAGCACGTCCGCCCGCTCGACCGGCGTCCAGAGAGTTACGTCCTCGGTCGTGAGGTCCTTCACGATCCCGAGCCCGCGGTATTCGCCATCGTGCAGGCACCCCACCAGCAAGTCCTTCACGTTGGCCCAGTGGTACAGGTGGATAGTATCCACGTCCAGCGCGTGCTTCGCCGTCCCGAGCGTTTGCGGGGAGCCGTCGAGGACGACAGTCGCTTCATGGCCGATTTTCCAGGCCCCCTTGACCTCGCGACCCAGGATGACCGAGAGCATTTGCGTGTCCAGCCGCTCCCCCCGGCCCAAGAGCCCGCGCTCGAAGTACACGCCACCGAGCGTAAAGCGGCGCTGCTCGGCCAGCCGGAAATAGTCGCGAAACGCCTGCTCACGGGCCCGAATCCGCTCCTCCCGGGTCTTCTCGCTCTGGTGCCTGACATGGAGTGCGATCACCCCGATCCCCTTCCGGGCGTACAGTGTGTAGTAATCAAGCTCATCCCGGCGCTGCATCAGCACCAGCAGATCAGGCCGGACCAGGTTGATCAATTCCGTCTTGTAGGCCCGGGCTGTTCCATCGGCGATGTAGCCGTCGGTGTCGATGAGACAGGGTCGTTCCGCTCGCCGGGCCATCAGCGCGATGCCCGTGATCACCTGCAACAGGCTCCCGCGCGGCGACACGTCCCCCACGAAGTAGCCGGCCTGTACCCCGTCAGGCGTCCCCAGGGAGACCACAGCCGGAGGCCCGATCCACGACTGCCCGATATCTCCATCGATGATCTGCCCGCCCAGCCGCCCATGGAGCTCACGGATGAGGGTGGTCTTCCCCGCGTCGGTCCCCCCGAGAAAGAGGGCGACCGCGTCGCGGCGAATCACTTTGGTAAGCTCACCAACAGCCGAGACATCCAAGAACTCTCACCCCCTTGGCTCTGACGTCCTCGTCATACCGGATTCCGATGATCTGATCGCGGATGATACCCTTGCATTCGGCGCTTCCCTGCAGTATGAGTTGAGG
>CAYSDK010000063.1:0-6539 GCA_964429865.1 uncultured bacterium | reverse complement strand
TAATCACACACGATTGCCCAGTCGCATCTGGCCATGCCCGATCGCCCTCGCTTTCGGGGCTACGATACTCGGGGCAAAGGGCCCGGCGCAACTGCCAAATGACGGGGCGGCGGAACGGTGGGCGCATTCAGGTGTTGCAACAGCCGCGTGATTCGAGTAAGAGTCGAATGTGTCGGGATGTCATGTATTCGGCGGAGGGCCGCATTATGGCGCGACCCACACTCATCCGTTGGGCTCTTACGGCCGGCGTCGCCTCATGGGCGCTCCTGGTCCCCCCTGCAGCGGGCGTCGAGGAAATCCACGGCCCTCTGGCGATTCGGAATCAATCCCCCATCCAGATCCTCTTCTTCCAGTTCGTGCCAGAGCGGGCGGTCCCCCTCGGTCACAGACAGGTCGGTCTCCGCCTCGACATCGCCGAGACCAATACACTGACGGCCGGGGTGGGTCGCGAGGGCCTGCAGGGCCGTCTCGACCTGGAGATGACTTACGCAAATCTCCAGGCGCGGATCGGCCTCGGCGAGGAGTGGGAGCTGGGCATCGACCTGCCCATCATTGCCACTCACGGGGGATTCATGGATGGCTTTATCGACTGGTTTGAGCGGTTGATCGATTACGAACGGCCCATCAGGGCGGAGGAACGTCAGCAGGGCATGGAGAACGAGTTCACCTATCTGGTCACCCGCAACGGCGAAACTGTCCTCCAGGGTGTGGAAGGTCGCGTGGGCGTGGGGGATGTGGCGATCCAGGCCAAGTGGGCGCCGTCCCAGCTCCGCGAAACCGCATCAACGCCGGCAGTGGCGCTACGATTGGCATTCAAGGCTCCGTCGGGCGACCCGGATGCCGCCCTGGGGAGCGGCCGCCCGGACGTAGCATTGGGGCTCGCCCTGGAGAAGACCCTGGGGCGGTGGAGTCTGTACGGGAATTTCAACGGGACCTTCCCCATCGGGAACCGGTTCGAGGGCAGCGGCCTGAACCCCCAGCCGATCTTCTCGGGAATTCTCGGGGTGGAGTACCGTTTCAACCCCCGGCTCGCCATCGTGGGACAGCTCAACGCCAATAGCGCGCCGTTCCGCCACACCGGCCTGGACTTTCTTGACAACTGGTCCGACTGGCCAGCCCTTGGGCTGAGCTGGGCCCCCACCCCAGCCTGGCGACTCCAGTTGGGGATCACGGAGAACCTTTTCACCTTAGCCGATGCCGGGGGCGACTTCGGCTTCTTCCTCTCTGCCTCCTACCGCTTCTCCCTGTGATTCCTTGACTTGGATTGACCCTGTGGGCACCGGTCGACGCGCCTCTCTTCGCCCTGACCTCTTATGAGCTTTGGCTCGGAGCTATCTGGGTGAGGTAACCTCGCCAATGCGCGGTTCACGGGGGTGTCATCCCTCCTGCTCGGGGAGAGCAATCTGAACCTCGCCTCGCTGGGGCTTGACACCCTCTCCAGTGTGGGGAATACTTACGTCGGGGTCACAGAGGAGAGGCGATGTACTTTAAGCAGATCCTCGACGAACGCTGTGGGTGCGCATCCTACCTGGTGGCCTCCCGTCAGTCGCACGAGGCGGCGATCGTCGATCCGTCGAACGAGACAGAACAGTACGAGACCCTGTTGCGGGAGCGGAACTTTCGGCTGCGGTACGTGATCGACACCCACGTCCACGCGGACCACGTGTCGGGGGCCCGCCAGCTTCAGGCCAAGCACGGGGCCGAACTGTGCCTGCACGAGGCCGCACGGGTGGCCTATCCATCTCGGCCCCTCAAGGACGGAGACGAACTGCCCCTCGGACAGATGCGCCTGCGTGTCCTGCACACGCCCGGACATCGCCCGGAGCTGATCTCGATCCTGATTGTGAACCCACCCCGCAGCCCGGAGCCCTCCATGGTGCTCACGGGCGATTCCTTGCTCGTTGGCGACGTGGGACGGCCAGACTTTGGCGGTGGGGATGCCGCCGCCCAGTACGAGAGCGTGTCGCGTCTGCTCCAGCTACCGGACTGGGTGGCCGTCTTCCCGGGTCACTTCGAGGGGCCGTGCGGCAAGGGGATGTGTGGCCGCCCAAACACGACCATCGGCTTTGAGCGGTTGTACAATCCGCTGGCTCGACTGGACCGGCAGGCCTTCATCTCGACCCTCGGCGATGGGGTGCCGGCGCGGCCGCTGAACATGACTGCCATCGAGGCGACCAACCGTGGCCTGGCCGACATGGCGTGGGCCATGCTCACCTCCGCCGCTCCCGTCCGGGAGATCGACATCGACGCATTGGAAGCCCGGCCACCGGACACCGTCGTCCTGGATGTCCGCGAGCCGGAGGAGTACGCGCACGGACACGTCCCCGGGGCGGTGAGCCTCCCCCAGGCAGACCTGGCATCCCGTCTGGACGAGGTGCCCCGTGACCGACCCGTGATGCTTGTCTGCCAGCGCGGGATGCGCTCATACCGGGCTGCCCAATTCTTGGTGCAGATGGGCATCGATCAGGTGGCGAGCGTCAAAGGCGGCACGGCGGCCTGGCGCGCGGCGGCCAAGCCGCTGGCCATGGGCGACACCACCGCGGAAAGGCCCCGCGTCGCCGAGTCCGAATGGACCCACGCCGGGGCACAGAGCAGCTATCGGATATAGGGCCGCGTCCTGCCGAACTGCCCTGAGTCGATCTTGGAACTGTCATCGATCACCCCCGGGGACAGGCCCCACCGGTTCCTCGCGGAGCCCTCACGATGATCCTTCCACTCGGTGATGCGCCCAACCCGCGGGGGATACCCTTCATCACGTATGCCCTCATCCTCGCCAACTGTGCCGTGTATTTCCTCGTCACGCTGCCACTCAGCGCGCAGGCACCCGACCCGAACGACCCGGCGCTCTGGGAGTATGTGCGCCTCGTGACGGGAATCCTGCCGGCCGGGGTCCCGGTGGAGGAGATTCTCTCCCACATATCCGCGTACGATCTCTTCGTCTTTCAGTACGGGTTTCGACCGGCGGCACCGGTCGTGGTCACCCTTTTCTTCTCGATGTTCTTGCACGCCGGCTTCCTGCACCTCTTCGGCAACATGCTCTTTCTGTGGATTTACGGCGACAACGTCGAACAGCGCCTGGGACGCCTGCCGTTTCTCTTCTGGTATCTGGCGACCGGGGTGGCGGCCACGCTGTTTCACACCCTCTTCGCCCTCACGTCGCCGCTGCCGCTCATCGGGGCCTCGGGCGCCATTTCAGGTGTCCTCGGCTTCTATTTCCTCTGGTTTCCGCGCAATACGGTTCGGCTGTTGTTCGTGCTCTTCCCTTTCTTCATGAATGTGTTCATGGTGCCGGCCCGCGTGGTGCTCGGGCTCTACCTGCTGGCAGACAACCTGCTTCCTTTTCTCATTGCGCGCGGCACGGGGGGCGGGGTGGCGCACGGCGCCCACATCGGCGGCTTTCTGGCGGGATTGGCCGTCGCATGGGTGATGGACCGACGACAGGTCACCGGACACCCGCCCGAGTACCGGGCGGTGTCCGCTGCCGCCGAAAGCGAGGAGACGCCCGCGCACTCTCTTGCCCAAGCGATCGCCCGCGGCGACTTCGCCACGGCGGCACAGGCGTATTTCGCCCTCGCCCCCGATCAGTCGCGGCGCGTGCTGCAGCCGGAGGACTCGCTTGCACTGGCCGACTGGCTGCAGCAGAACGGCCACCCCCGCTCCGCGCTCACCGTCTACCGACGCCATCTGCGCGACTATCCGGAGGGACCGGGCGCCGCCGAGGCGCATGTGGGGGCAGGCTCGGTGCAATTGAATTCCCCCAGCCTCGCGACCTCGGCGCACCACCACTTCCTCGACGCGCTTGATCTCGACCCCGCGTCCGAAACCGCTGCCCGCGCCCGCGCCGGCCTCGATGCCATCGCCGCCCGACAAAAGTTTCAGATCGGACGTCCGCGGCAGTGATCGACCCTCGACATCCTCGGCCGAGCGGGGGGATACTTACATCCTCGCAAGGATAACCCTTCCTCGCGCTGCTTTGCCCCGAACCCAGGGCCTTCAGGACTCGCTTCAGGCTTTCTATTTCAAGGAGGCACACGGCAAGTCCGCACGATACGTCGAGGATCTCGAGATCCAGAGCCGGGCCAGCAGACCGGATCCAGCAGGAAGTCCCACCGTTGCCGGCTGGGCGCGCTAGCAACGAGAATTACGCTTCTCCGAGTTCCCCACGGTGCGCCGATCAGGGCCACCCCGCCCTGATCGGCGTACTGCTTGCCCACCTCCCGACCCTCCCTCACCACTCACGCCCGCCCCAATTGGGATAGTCCCCGACTGGAGCGATTCTTGCAACCCGCTTCCCCCACATCCCGCCTTGATAGAAGGAACTCACGTCGGAGTGCGAAGGGACCGGCAGTGAATGCGTCTCGGGCACAATGGATGAACAGCATGGAGCGCGCCCTCGAGATCCTAGAGCTCTATGCGACCGCCGATCAGGAGCGGAATCTGGGGGCGGTCGCTTACGCCGACCCCGTGACCGGCCAGCACGAGCTGGTGGATGCGAACAAGGTCCGGATCTACTACCGACAACTGGAGCGGGCGCTCAAGGCCAAGCAGCTCTCGGAGGCCGAGGCAAAGAGGTACGTGGGGGCCCGCGAGCGCCTCTTGGCTGCGCTGAGCCCGGGCGGGGGAGAGCAGATCGGCGAGTGCTTCTTCGCCGGGGAGCGGCCCCAGGGGGATGCGGTCTCTGTGACCCCCTGGATGGTGCAGGCCTTCGCCAAGGCCTCGGGGGATCGGAACCGCTATCACCTGGACCGGGCGTATGCGGAGCAGTCCCGGTTTCACGGGCTGGTGGCCCATGGCCTCTTCACCGTCTGTCACGTTCTGGCGAGCCTGGGGCGCCTCCGGCCCGCCTATGCTGTCGAGGCCCTCACGGCCCGCTTCCGGGCGCCGGTCTACTTCGGGGACAGTCTCACGCCACTGGCCGAGGTGCAGGAGGTCGGGGAGGGGGGCCAGGCGGTGCTCTGCGTGAGCGCGGTCAACCACGAGGGCAAGGTCGTCTGTGATGGGACCGCGACCCTGAACCGGGAGAAGGCGGGTGAGATCTCCCCCACTCCCCCCGCAGAGCTCACCTGGCTGAGACACTGGGCCCAAGATGTCACCCCCGCGGTGCCCCCCGTCGTCTACGACTTCGCCGATCCGGCCACTCCCCGCCACCAGGCCTTCACCAAGACCATCACCCCCGAGCTGGTGCGCGCCACCCAGGCCCTCTTCGGCCCCCTCTACCCACACCAATTGAGCCCCCTCCTCGCGCTCGGGACCATGGCGATGGCCTCGGCCGAAAGTTCACCCGGCCACCTTCTCGTGTCGGCTCGGATCTCCTCCTTTGGCGGGCCGATCGAGCCTGGAGACCAGCTTAGTCTTGCCGCCACGGCCCCGCCGCCCGAAGAGATTCGCTGTTTACAGGAGGGGAAAGGGGCCCGGATCGTCCCGATCGATATCGCGGTGACGAACCAATGGGGGGCGCGTATTCTTCAGGGCCAGGTGATCAAGCTCATGGACTGTCCAGAGCTCCAATCCTAACCCGCACAGGCCTCCGCTTCATTCCCCAAACAAAATGGCTTGACCGATCATCCTTTTGCTTACATAATCCTAGGCCTATTTCCTACAACACAGGTCATCCAGGGCGACGCCAAGAAAAGGGTGCCCAATCCAAGGCCCGCTTAGAAATATCGGAAGACCAACCGTCCTGGCAATTTGGGGTATCTGGAGGACGGGGCCGTGGACGAGCGAACCTGGGACAAGATAGTAGCGGCGTTCGGAGGCGACAAGGATCAGGCTGACGCCGAGGTTGAAGAGCGGTGGCAGGCCCTGAAGCGGGTCGATCCGTGTGCGACCCGCGATAGAGCGATAGGGCAGCTCGCGTGGGAATACGCCCCTCGATCGATTGAGCATATCTTTCCGGGGGATAACTGGTACTTCTTGATCAAGGCGGTCCAATCGCCCGCCCACATTCTCCTCCTCGATCTCGAAGATGCGGTGGCTCCGACTCGCAAGCACGTCGCCCGCACCGTTCTCATCCTCTTGATCCGGGCGCTCCGGGGCCAGGCCATAACGGCAGAGGAGCTGGAGTTCCTCAAGACCCATGCCCTGCCGGCGGGCAAGGCAGAGCAGCTCGAGCAGCAGTTTGTCCGGATGGGGCAGGGGTTCGCGATCAAATCGGAGAACCGGTTCCCCGAACGGCAGATGATCCTGGTCCGGCCCAACAATCTCCGGACCAAGTGGGCGGCGGGGGACTACTTCCACGTCATCCGCGCGATCGGGGACCTCATCGCGGGGATTTACCTGCCCAAGGTCGAGGGGCCGGAGGATGTCCGGGTGGCCGTCCAGATCCTCCGGGCGCTCCAGCAGGAGCGAGGGTGGGCCCTCGGCCGCCATAAGGTCTTCGTCCAGACCGAGCTGCCCGGCGCAATCCTGACGGCGCAGGAGATCCTGGCGGTGGCCCCCGAGGTCGAGGAGGCCAACCTGGGTGTCGTGGACTACACGGCGGCCACGGGGGGCCGCAGCATCGTCCAGCAAGAACAGTACACCTACATGCGCTACCCGCT
>CAYSDK010000062.1:7384-9702 GCA_964429865.1 uncultured bacterium | reverse complement strand
CCCTAGGGGTGTTCCTCGCGGCCGAGGGCCTCGCGGCCGATGGGAAGCAGACCCTGGAAACCGGCAAGCGGGTGTATGAGGAGAACTGCGGGGTCTGCCACGGCCTCTCGGGAGACGGACAAGGGATGGCCGCCCACATGTTCCAGACGCCACCCAGGGATTTTCGGGAGGGGAAGTACAAGTTCCGATCGACGCCGACAGGCTCCCTGCCTCTGGACAGCGACCTCGTCCGTTCGGTGAAATCCGGTGTCCGGGGGACCGCCATGATCCCCCAGGACCACCTCTCTGATGAAGAGATCGGAGCCGTTGTTCAGTACATCAAGTCCTTTTCCGAGCGCTTCAGCCGCGAAGAGCCGCAGGCCCCGGTCCCGATCCCCGCCCCGGCGCCGAAGACCCCCACGCTCGTTGCGAGCGGGAGGGCGATCTACAAGAAGGCGGGCTGCCCGGAGTGCCACGGTGAGGGGGGGAAGGGGGACGGGCCTTCGGCCCGGGACCTCCGGATCAAGCCGGCGGACCTCACGCAGCGGCCACTGAAGGGCGGCGCCACGCCTCAAGACCTGTACCGGACCTTGATGACCGGCCTCGATGGGACGCCGATGCCTTCGTACAAGGACGCCTTGGAAGAGGAGGAGTTCTGGGCCCTGGTCTTCTTCATCGAGTCTCTCGGCGGCCGGGAGACGGACCCGGCGGAGGAGCGGATCGGCCGACACGTCGAGGAGATGCACCAACCACGACGAGGGCCGATAATACGCGGAAGTCCCCTCCGACCTCTTCAGGAAGGCCTTGACAAAGACCAACGAAAAGAACAATGATAGCGAGCGCGCATTCAACGGCAGTCGCGGCAGCCTTGGGGCCCTTCCGGCAAACCCGGGAGGGCCTTTGCTATGAGGACCGAAAGGAGACGGATGGCAGAAAAGACCCTTGGAGAGCTCGTGGAGGGCCTGGCACCCCTCGATGCCTCGGGGGGCGGGAATGTCCCGATCCAAGGGATCAGCAACGATTCCCGGCGGATCCGGCCAGGGTTTCTCTTCGTCTGCATCCAGGGGTTCAAGGATGACGGGCACCGCTACGTTCCGGAGGCGTTAGAGCGGGGGGCAGCGGCCGTAGTCGTGGAGAGCCCCCTCTCCCGACCGGTCGACGTTCCTGTGATCCGCGTGGCGGACGCCCGCAAGGCCCTGGCCCTGCTCTCGGCACGATTCTACGATCACCCCTCCGTCCGTCTGAAACTCATCGGGGTGACAGGGACCCAGGGGAAGACGACCACGACCTATCTCACCGAGGCGATCCTACGCGAGGCCGGTATCCGGACGGGGCTGATCGGCACGGTGGTCCAGCGCGTGGGAGAGCGGGAAGAACGGTCCACCCTGACCACCCCGGAATCCCTCGAGATTCAGCGCCTCCTCGACCAGTCGGTTCGCGCCGGGATCACGCATGTGGTGATGGAGGTCTCCTCGCACGCCCTTGCGCTGCACCGGGTCGCCGGGTGCGACTTCGATATCGCCGTGTTCACGAATGTCTCGTCCGACCACATGGACCTGCACGGGACGCGGCGAAAGTATCTGGACATCAAGGCCACCCTCTTCGGCCAGCTCGGCGCGGATCCGACCAAGTGCGCCATCGTGAACGTGGACGACCGCCAGAGCGGGCGCATCCTCGATGCCACCCGATGCCGCATCTTGACTTACGGCATCCATCGGGAGGCCGCCCTGACGGCCGGCCACATCACGGCGGGCCTTCGGGCCCTGGATTTTGTCGCCTATACATCCCGCGGGCGGACGCCCATCCACATGGGACTCACGGGGACCTTCAATGTGTACAACGCCCTGGCCGCTACGGGGGTGGGTCTCTGTCTGGACCTCGATCTCGAGACGATCAAGCGAGGGTTAGAAGGCGTGGCCTCTGTCCCGGGGCGGTTCGAACTCATCGAGCTCGGTCAAGATTTCCTCGTGATCGTGGACTTTGCCCACACCGCAGCTGCCATGGAACAGCTCCTGACAACCACGCGGCCCTTCACCCAGGGCAGGATCATTACCGTGTTCGGCTGTCCGGGAGAGCGAGACAAGACCAAGCGGCCGGTCATCGGCCAGGTTGTCTCCCGCCTCAGTGACCACGCCATCCTCACGACCGACAACCCGGCCAGCGAGGACCCGTGCCAGATCGCGGAGCAAATCAGGGCGGGAATGCGCCGGGCCCGGCGCGGATGCACGTACGAGATCATCCTGGATCGGGCGGAGGCCATCGCCAGGGCCGTAGGCCTCGCCCGCCGAGGCGACGCGGTCATCCTGGCAGGCAAGGGGCATGAGGAGTATCAGATTATG
>CAYSDK010000062.1:3600-7284 GCA_964429865.1 uncultured bacterium | reverse complement strand
ACGCTCGCGATGCCAGCCGGTCTCGGTGCGCACGCGACGATGGTACGGTCCCAACCGGCGGCGGGCGCCACTCTGACGACGCCGCCGGGTGAGATCCTCCTCTGGTTCAGCGAGCGCCTCGAAGGCCAGTTCCATACGGTGACCGTCACCGACGAACGCGGGAGAACGATCCCCACACGGAATCTTCGCGTGGACACAGCGGATCCGACACGGCTCACGGTAGTTGTCGATCCCCTCCCTCCCGGTGTTTACCGGGTGAGGTGGCAGGTCCTCTCGCGGGACGGCCACGTCGCGAAAGGCGCTTTTCCCTTCTCCATTCAACCCTGATCCATCGAGGCCCCCATGATCGAGATGGCAGACATGCTCATCCGCGGGGTCGGTTTCATGGGGATCGTGGGATCCGTTGCCGGGCCGATCCTGTTCCTTGTCGTGCTCCGGCCGGCGCTTTCAGCGACGGGCGGGGACGGCCCGAACGAGGAGATCGGCAGACGCATCGCGCGGGCCTGCCTGGCGAGCGGCCTCCTCTTAGCAAGCGCGACGGCAGGCGCCGTCTTCCTCGTGGGGGCGGCCGTTACGCCGGAGGGGCCGAGTCTCTGGGACCTGGCCCTTGTGAAACGCCTCCTCTTCGAGACGGCGCACGGCAATATCCTGCTCCTGCGGATGGGGGGGGCGATCGGCACGGCCCTCCTCTTTCGGTTCCTCGCGCTCTACCCTGCCAGCCCGCGTCTCTGGGGGGCCGCGACGTGCGTGGCGCTCCTCACGCTGGCCACGTTTCCCCTGAGCGGTCACGCAGCAGCTCTCCCCACCCGCGAGGTCCTCGCGATGACCGTGGACGGCCTGCACCTATTCGGCGTGTCCACGTGGATCGGCGGGCTCTTTCACCTGCGCCTCCTCCTCGGCCCTCTCGCCAAGGACCCGGTGACCATCGCAACCGCGGTGCGCCGTTTCTCCCCCTTTGCCCTGGGAAGTGCGGGCCTCATCATCGCCACCGGTCTCTTCAGCGCCCTCCACTACATCGGCAGCCTGACCGCCCTTTTCGGGACCCCGTACGGGCTGACGTTGGTCGCCAAGCTCTTGCTCCTAATCCCGCTCTTGACCTTCGCCGCCGTCAACTTCCTGATCCTCCGCCCGGCGCTGCAGCACACAAAACAACACGATGATCCCCTCCTGCGACGGCTCACCACAACGATGCAGGGGGAGCTGGGGTTGGGACTGGTGATCCTCTTGCTGGTCGGCGCCCTCACGGCCCTCCCGTATCCGGTGGAGGACTCCCCAGGAACGAGTGACCACGCCCCCGTCTTCTCCTGGCTCACACCCCGCTGGCCCCAGTTCTCGAGCCCCACCGCGAAGCTGGTCTGGGAGCAAAAGCTCGCCCAGAAGGCGAGCCCCAACCCGGTCCGGCCTGTCGAGACGATCGCCTATTCCGAGTTCAACCACCAGTGGGCGGGGGCATTCGTCCTGGTAATGGGCCTGCTCTGTCTCCTCCATGCCTTCCGCCCGCACATTGCATGGGCCCGCGCCTGGCCACTGACTTTGATCGGCCTCAGCATCTTCCTCTTTTTCCGGAACGACCCCGGTGTCTGGCCGTTAGGGCCGATCAGTTTTTGGCAAAGCTTGACCATCGCCGACGCCCTGCAACATCGCCTGTACGTCGTCCTCGTGGCCGCCCTGGGCATCGGGGAGTGGCTGGGCCAGACCGGGCGCATCCGCCGCACCTGGTGGACCTACATCTTCCCGGGGATCTGCGTTATCGGCAGCCTGATGCTCTTCCTCCACGCCCACGGGGCAGGGGGCTTGGAACGGGCCGACTCCCTCGTCCATATTCAGCACGTGGTGATGGGAACCCTGGGACTTTTGGCGGGGGTGAGCCGATGGCTCGAGCTTCGGGTGCAAGGAGGGGACCGCTTCTACGGCAAGCTGTGGGGCCTCTTCGTCACCCTGCTCGGCCTCTTCCTCTTCCTCTTCTTTCGCAGACAGTGATCGGAACTGCTAGTGCCGGTCCAATGTGCTGAGCCAAATTTGACCAGCCTGCCTTGCTGCAACGGTTGTGGGTGTGTGCGACAACGAGTTGGGCACACATAGTTGGAACGGTACTAGGGCACCGAAAGCTCGAGCAGGCGCGTTGGATTGACACGCGCCCCCTGAAGGCGCGCGCCCCAGTGGAGGTGGGGGCCGGAGGCGCGACCGGTCGCCCCGACCCAACCGAGGATGTCTCCCTTGGCCACCTCTTGCCCAACCGCCACCCGATATCCCTGCAGGTGATAGTACATCGTGAAGAGTCCGCCCCCATGATGGACGACCACCGAGTTGCCGCTGAAGAACAGCTCACCGGCATAGGCCACCACGCCGCGGTTACTCGCCCGGACCGGCGTGCCGGCTGCCGCCTCGAAATCGACGCCGGTATGGGGGCTGCGGGGCTGACCGTTGATGATCCGCCTGAGCCCGAATGCGCTACTGACTTGAAGCGTCCCCTCGAGGGGCGCAATGAAGGCGTGCGACCAGTACGGTTCCCCTTTCCACGTCTCCCAGATCGACGCCAGCACCGCCTCCTCCCGGCGGACCCGTTCGAGGGTCTCCGCATCGAGATCGACCATCGCCTTGGGGAGCGTGAGGTGCTGCAGGGGAAATCGACCGTCCGCCACCGTGAC
The DNA here is from genome assembly GCA_964429865.1 of uncultured bacterium. Lineage (GTDB taxonomy): Bacteria > Methylomirabilota > Methylomirabilia > Methylomirabilales > CSP1-5 > CSP1-5. The sequence continues at coordinate 4,636 of CAYSDK010000062.1, read as the reverse complement.
CTGGACCCGGCGGTGATACTGCTGTCCAGACCTCCCCTGGGCCTTCACCTCGATCGGATGAGGGCCGGGTGGGGTTTCGAGATCCACCGCGAGGAGGATCGTGTACGCTCCTCCTCCTTCCGGACGGCGTGGGAGGCTCAGGCCCCGGAAGTGCGCCTCGAGCCCGATGAGCGGCTCGGCGGCCGTGACCCGGAGACCCCGAAGGTCGCCCTGGACGACCGGCTTCTCGGAGAGCTTCACCTGGAGATCCGCCCCCCACGCCAGGGGGCGGGCCAGCATTAGGAGGCCGAGAGGGAGACTCACCCGCAGTTGCCTCGTCACGGTCCCTCGGGACCGCGTCGGGATGCCTCCTCCCACTACGCCCTCCCTGCCCCGCTCAGGCGGATGGATTCGCCAGGTGTTTCATCTGTCGAATGGCCGCAACGGGATCGGGATTTTGAAAGACGGCCGAGCCCGCCACGAGGATGGATGCCCCTGCCTTGGCAATCCTGGCGCAGTTCTCGACCTTGATCCCTCCATCCACCTCGAGCTCACAGCGGAGCTTGAGCGCATCGAGCCGTCGCCGCATCTCTTCTACCTTCTGTTCCACGTGGGGGATGAACCCCTGACCCCCAAAGCCGGGGTTCACGGACATCAAGAGGACGAGATCGAGATCGCTGATCACGGGATCGAGGGTGTCGAGAGGGGTGGAGGGATTGAGAGCCACCCCGGCCCTGGTGCCCGTGGCCTTGATCTGCCGGATGGTTCGGTCGAGATGCGGACAGACCTCGGCATGGACCGTCAGACAGTCACTCCCGGCCTTGGCGAACTCGGCGATGTAGCGCTCGGGGTACTCCACCATCAGGTGCACATCGAAGGGAACCGCCGTCCGGGGGCGCAGAGACCGAATCACGTCCGCCCCGTAGCTGATCACAGGAACGAAGTGGCCGTCCATCACGTCGAAGTGGAACAGGTCGGCCTCCTGCTCGACTGCGAGGATCTCCTCCGCCAAGCGGCCATAGTCTACCAGGAGGACTGCCGGTGCGATCTTGACCAT
>CAYSDK010000062.1:0-3500 GCA_964429865.1 uncultured bacterium | reverse complement strand
ACTGGGCCACGACGATGGACACCTCCTCTTTTTCTTTGATCCGCGTCCCGAACGAGGGCTCTTGGAGCACCACCCGTCGGGCCTGAGCGGGGAAGGACTGGTAGGTCACCCGAGGCTCAATGCCCATCTCCTTCAGGATGGCGACGGCCTCTTCCTCCCCCTGCCCGACCAGGTTGGGCATCACATAGAAGCGGTCTTCCTCCCCCAGGCTGACCAGCACGCTCACCGCACTCCCCCGCCGCGTCGGGAAACCGGCAGGCGGGTTCTGCGCGATTACCACGCCCGTCGGCAGGTTCGTATGCACCTTGGCGGTAGGCCCGAGCAGCAGACCCTGCTCCGCCAAGAGCCGCTGCGCCTGCGGGAGGGGCTGGCCCGCGATGTCCGGGGCGAGCGTCTCATCGCTTCCCTTACTGATGGTGAGGCGAACCTCGACGTTCCTGCGGACACGAGATCCGCCGGACGGGCTCTGGCGGACCACCGCACCCTTCTGGAAGGCCCCATGGTACTCCTCACCGGCCATCCGCGGCTGCAGCCCCACGATCCGGAGCTGGCGGGCCGCCTCCTTCAGCTCCAACCCGATCACGACCGGGACCTCGATCCGGTCCCGCTCCAGGGAGAGATTCATGGCGATGTAGCCGGAGAGGACGGACAACACGAAGAGTCCGACCCCGATTCCGGAGATCCGCAGCACGGTCTTCGACCACATGATGGTTCCCTCGACCCCTCAGTGCCGACGGAGCCGGCCGACAAAGAACCCGTCCGTCTCATGCCGATGCGGCCAGGTGGCGACGTGCCCCCCGGTCACGAGAACGCTTCTTGCCCCTCGGAAGAAAGCCGGCAGGTTGTCCCCGTGGGAGAAGTCCGGATGCCGGGTCAAGAACTGTGCCACGACGTCCGCTCCCTCCTCCGGCTCATGGCTGCACACGGCATACACCAGCACGCCGCCAGGGGTGACGCAGTCCGCCACCCCGTCCATGATCGCGCTCTGAAGCTCGGCGAGTCGGGCGATATCCGCTGGCTCCCGATGCCACCGGATCTCCGGGCGCCGCCGGACCGTGCCCAGGCCTGTGCAGGGGGCATCGACCAGGACCCGGTCTGCCCATTTCCGGAAATGCCCCGCCGCCTCGCGGGCGTCTCCTCGCACCGGACTCACGATGGTCGTGCCGAGGCGCCGCACCCCATCCTGCAGGCGTCTCAGCGCGCGGGGGCTCAGATCGAGGGCTGCCACCTCGCCCCGGTTCTCCATCAGCATGGCGGCCAGCGTCGCCTTGCCCCCTCCTCCCGCGCAGACATCGAGGACCCGCTCCCCCGGTTGCGGATCCAAGACCTGCACGACCAGCGCGGCTGCCTCATCCATCACCCAGAACAACCCCCGTTCCCTCCCCCCACCGGCGAGCAGATTCCCCGCATGCCGGACCCGATACGCGTTCGGCACCCAGGGACTCGCCTCCCACTCCGCCCCCGCCCTCGTGAGAAGGTCCTCGAGCTCCGCCACACTTCCCCGGAGGGGGTTCCACCCGATCGCGACAGGGGGAGTCCGATTGTTGGCCTCCATGAGATGCCGCGCCTCCTCCCCCAATTGTTTCAGCCATCGCTCCACCAGCCAGGCGGGGTGGGAATACCGGACCGCGTATGCCAGGACCGGGTCCTCGGGCAGCTCTTCTTCCTTGAGCGGACCGCGTCGCGCCAAGGCCCGCAGAATGGCATTGACAAAGGTCCCCGTCCCGCGCCGGGCCAGCCGGACCGTCTCGTGGACCGCCGCGTAGCCCGGAACCTTGGTCAGATGAAAGAGCTGGTATGCCCCGAGTCTCAGGAGATTCCTCACGTCGAGATCAACCGCCTGAAGCGGCCGATCCAGGACGCGTGACAGGAGAAAGTCAATCGTCCCGCGATGCCGCAGGACCCCGTAGGTGAGCTCCGTCGCTAGACCCCGGTCGCGAGGTGCCAGCCTCTGCCGCCTGAGCCGGGCGTCCAAGAGGACATTCGCGTACGCCTTATCCCGCTCGACCCGGACGAGAATCTCCAGGGCGAGGCGTCGCGGATTCCTCCCGGGTGGAGACGAAGGCACTCCCCACCTCCGCGCGATAGCCACGGGAAAACTCCTCGGCCGTCATGACCCGCCTCCCCTCCGGCTGCAGCCGGGTGAGGAGAAGAGTCCCCTGGCCCGTCGCCACCTCGACCCCCATCCCCTTGCGCACCCCAACGATGGTGCCCGCACGCGTTGGATGGTCGCCGGGCAGCGGCTGCGCCCCGAGAACCCGCACCAGTCGGCCGCGGTAGAAGGTGTGGGCCCCGGGCTGGGGCGCGAGGCCACGGACCAGGTTCCAGAGATCACCCGCGCTTCGGGACCACCGGAGACGCCCGATGTCCGGAGGAAGCCTCGGCGCGTAGGTGGCCTCGGCTTCGTTCTGTGGACTCTTCGTCACTTCCCCGTGCTCCACGGCGCGTAACGTCTCGATGAGTGCCTCTGCCCCCAGAGGTGCCAGGCGATCCTCCAGCGTTCCCGCGGTATCCTCAGCGGCGATCGGGATCTTCCGCTGGAGCAGCATCGGTCCGGCGTCCATCGCTTCGACGATCTCCATAATCGTGACGCCCGTCACCGTCTCCCCCCGAATCAGCGCCCAGGGGATGGGGGCCGGCCCGCGGTACTTCGGGAGCAGGGATGCATGGACATTGAAGCATCCCTGTGGGGGAATCTCGAGGATCGCTCGGGGCAGGAGCTGGCCAAAGGCGACCAGCGCCAGCACCTCAGGTCTCGCCTGTCGGAGGCGGCCCACCACCTCTGCGTCTCCGATCTTCACCGGCTGGATCACGGAAAGGCCCGCTTCCTCGGCCGCCCGCTTGACGGCCGGCGTGCGCAGCGCTTTCCCCCGGCCGGCAGGGCGGTCCGGCTGGGTCACGACCAGCGTGACCTCGTGCCCCGTCTGAAGGAGGCGGGTGAGCGAGGGCACGGCGAATGCCGGCGTCCCCATGAAGATCAGCCGCATAAGGCCCGCACGGTCTCCTCCATGTGCGTGAGGTGCGTCCCGCCCCAAAAGACCCGGCCGCACCCTTCACAATGAAAGAAGACGTCATGACGGCGAAAGATGTACTCCGGGACCCGTCCCGCGGCACGGGCCTTCGCGAGGGGGGCGAGGGATCGATTACAGCGGAGACACCGGCTCCCCAGCCGTGGTCCCATGCGGAGCCCGAGCTCGCTGGTCACCTGTCTCAGCTGTTCCCACACCCGATCATGGCGGACAAAGAGCATCGGGCAGAGCCGCCGCCGCATGAGGAGTTGCGTATCCCGCGTCAGGAGGATCCGCCCCTCGCGCCGCGCAAGGGCGACGAGCCGACCGTCCTGGGCATCCCGGAAATACAGGGTGTCGTACCCCAGGATGCGGAGCCACGTGGCCAGCCTGCCCAGCATGCTGTCCGCGATGAAGCGTACCTCCCCCGCATCCATGGCCGAAACTCCTCACCAAGGCATCACCATAGCACACCACCCCAGTCCTGAACAG
>CAYSDK010000061.1:5884-9835 GCA_964429865.1 uncultured bacterium | reverse complement strand
TCGCCCGCTCCCAGTCGATGACGATGCGATCTCCCCGCGCAAAGGCGCAGTACGGGTCGGGGGCGTGGAGATCGCCGGCGAGCGCCCGCCTCCCCGCGCAGCCGCCTCGACAGGGGCAGCCATCGCACACCCGCGGCACCTGCCTCGCCTCGCAAAACTCCGGGGCCTGAACGATCTCGTCTTTGAGGGTTGCGAGATCGGCGAGCGTCAGGCGACTCTTGGGCCAGTACGTACAGGGGAGGATTCGCCCGTCCGGGGCCACGCGGACCGTGGAGCGGCCACACCCCGGACCGGCGAACCCCTCAAGGCCCAGCACCGCGGCCAGGACCGGCTCGGTGGTGGTCACGAGGCGCGCCGCGCCCAGCAGACCCTTGAACCCGTCCCAGAACTGATCGTACGTCAAGGTGAACCGGTCGGTCTTCGCGGGCTGATAGATGTTGACGCGGAGGTTGGCGCCGACCGAGGCGGCGACCCTGGCGAGCTCCCCCAATCGGTCGGAGTTGATGCTCATCATCACTGCGGTCACCGTGACCGACTGGCCGAGGTCGGCACACCGCTCGATGGACCCCATGACCGCCCGCCAGTTGCCGCGTCCCCGGAAGGCGTCATGCTCCTGCTCCGTGGGGAAGTCCAGCGAGAACTCCACGCTGTGGAAGCGCTTGACCCCCTCGTCCGTGAGGGCCTCGATGCTCAGGCCATTGGAGGTGACCGTGGTTGTGATCCCGCGGCCCCAGAGGTACTCCAGGATGGCGTGATACTGGGGGTGGAGGCCGTTTTCTCCCACGCCGAGGTTCATGGATCTCACCGGGATGCTGTCGCAGACCCGCCGCACATCCTGCAGCGTGAGACGGTCGACCACCATGTCCGGCCGGTAGCAATGGGGACAGCGCAGATTGCATTCGTTGGTGAGGCCGATGCCGACGGAAAAGCCCATCACCTACCTTCTCCAGGCATACCGCACGGTGGTGGAGAGCAGATGATACCCGGCCAGCAGGCTTCCCTTCATCGTCCCTGCCACCTTTGACCGCCCGATCCTCTTGCGACAGCTCACCGGGACATTGACGACTCGATAGCCCTTCTTGGCCGCCTTGACGATCATCTCCACCGGCCATCCGTAGGTCTGGTGCTCCATCCCGAGATCCCGGAGGACCGGCGCCCGGATGGCGCGGAAGGGCCCGATGTCCGTCAGGGCAAGGCCGTAGAGCAGCCGAAGCATCCAGGTGACGAGCCGGTTGCCGAAGCGCTGGTGCGACGTGAGCGCCCCCTCTTCGGTCCGGCCATCCACCCGTGATCCGACCACCAGATCGGCCCGGCCCTCCACGATCGGCCGGAGGACAACCGGCATCTCACGCGGGTCGTCGCTCCGGTCGCCGTCGAGGAAGACCAGGATGTCGGCGTCCTGGGCCGCCAGCGCTCCGGCCAGACAGGCCGCGCCGTAGCCCCGGATCGGCTCGCGGATCACGGTAGCGCCGCCGGCCCGGGCCACCTCCGCCGTCCGATCGGTGCTGCCGTTATCCACGACGATGATTTCCCCCACGAGGTCCCGCGACACCTCCCTCACGACCACCCCGATGGCTGCCTCTTCGTCGAGTGCCGGAATCACCACGGCGATGCGCACGGGCGTTTTCTCCTGGCTATCCTGTCCGCCTTCCCCACAGATGGAGGTAACGGGCAATGTCCATGAAGGGCGCGTGCGCGCCTGCCTCCACCTCCAGCCGGAGGAGCGCGTTGAAATGCGAGGGGTCCTCCAGATCCCGGGGCTCGAGATAGTCGGCAGCGACGAAGATACCCGCGCGTCCGACGGCCTGGATTCCCGCAGCCTCCAGCTCGCTCCGGAGTGCTTCGAAGGTCATCGCCGTCCGCGGGAGACCAAAGAGGGAATCCGCGGTCCCCGGGTTCGCGAGGGCCTGTCGCGCCTCATCGAGTTTGCCGTCCCGGATGGCGAGGCGCATCGGCTCCTGCCAGCGGTTCAGCGCGACCAGGGAGAGACATCCCCCTGGCCTCAGGAGGGTGCTGAGGAGCGGCAGCGCACTGAACGGGGCCGGGAGATACTCGAGCAGCGTATGGCACAGGACGAGGTCGAAAGTCTCATGTGGGAGGAGGGTGGCCGTCTCTTCGAGCGTCCCGGCGATGAAGCGGGGTGGAAACGCAGGCGCGGGGGTGAGGGCCTGTGCATTCTCCCGGGCGAGCTGGTGCATCTCCTCGACTGGATCGAGGAGCGTGACGGCGTGGCCGGCCGCGGCAAGGCGGAGGGCTACTTCTCCGGTCCCGCAGCCGACGTCTAGAACATCGAGTCGGGGCGGCGCTGCCCCCCACGCCTTGACCATAAAGATCCGGAGTTGATGCCAGAGGATGTCGAGGCGGAGGCGCCCGTGGGGGCTGTCGAGGTACGCCTTGTAGGTGGAGGCACCTTTTCCGAAAGTCATGACTGATGGCGTGAACATTATTGAGTGTAACGCACAGGTCATCCGCTGGGAGTGAAGACGAAAGGGTATCCCGTCTATAGTAACCCACAACAGCGTTGTCAAGAGCTATTTCCGAAAGAGGGAACCGGAGCGCCACCTGTTGGTTAGACGCCGCCAGGGACGGAGAGATGCGGAGAATTCCGAGTGCGGCGACCAGAGTTGCCAAAGCCTGCGCCGACCGTTAGTATGGAGCATGATGATCGGGCGGACGGAGACGGAAGAGGGACGGGGCCGGGACAGCACGGGGCGAGGATAGACAGTGGCGACTGCGGCGCAGGTATCGATCCTGGTGGCCATGGGGGCGGGCCTCCTCTCGTTTCTTTCACCCTGTGTCCTTCCCCTTATTCCCTCCTACCTCGCCTTCGTGGGGGGCCTCTCCCTGGATGAGATCCAGGGCTCGGTTTCCACCCCGAAGCATCAGCGTCCCCTCCTCTTGCGTTCTGTGGCGTTTATCGCAGGCTTTTCTGCCATCTTTATCGCCTTCGGGGCCTCGGCGACGGCGCTGGGGCAGCTCCTGTTTGATTATCAGCTCGTGATTCGCAGGGTGGGCGGGGTGCTGGTCGTCCTCTTCGGCCTCCACATCGCCGGCTGGCTCGCCCTCCCCTTCCTCATGCGCGAAAGGCACCTGGAGCTCAAGGGGCACGCCGGCGGCACCCTGGGGGCCTTCCTGGTGGGGGTTACCTTTGCCGCGGGGTGGATCCCCTGTGTCGGCCCCATCCTGGGTTCGATCCTGCTCATGGCGGGGACCTCGCAGACGGCAGGCCAAGGGATCTTCCTCCTGGCGGCCTACTCGGCCGGGCTCGCCGTCCCCTTCTTCCTCAGCGCCCTGCTCTTCAGTCGGTTCCTCCGATTCTTCAACCGGTTCAAACGCCTCCTCCCCTGGGTGAGTCGGGTGAGCGGCGTCTTTCTCATCCTGGTAGGACTCCTGCTCCTCACGGACTATTTCACCCTCCTCTCCGCCTTCGCCCTCCGGTTCACGCCCGAGTGGCTGTTTCGCCTCCTCTGATCTTGGACGAAGGGGGAACATTTTGCCCCCGGTCGGCGTTTATCCCAGTGGGACGCATCCTTTCCGCTCTCTCCTGCATCTAAGAGACCGAGGGGTTGGTAGGGTTGGATGCCGTGAACGCCTGGTATTAAGCACTTGACAAAGGGTGGAGCGGGAAATATAGTTCGTGATCGCACTCCGTACCGCATCGGTGCTGCAAATCCCGCGAGAAAGGGGGTGAGTCCTGTGAAGAAGATGCTAGGAATGGTCGTTCTCGCCGTTGCCCTTCTCATGCCCGCACAGGGCATCATGGCCGGTGAGAAGGAAATGAAGATGATGGAGGATACCGAAAAGAAGCTTGAAAAGACCATGAAGATGATGAAAGAAAAGAAGATGAAGATGACCCCGGACCAAGAGAAGGCAATGATGCAGAAGTTCGACGATTTCAATAAGTATTTGGATTCACTTCTTAAGCAGGCAGGTTGACAGAGCGCGGAAGAT
>CAYSDK010000061.1:0-5784 GCA_964429865.1 uncultured bacterium | reverse complement strand
CTCACCTTCGCAGACCCCTCACATTGATTTTGGTGTACAACTCTGTTAAATAGGCGGTCATGGGTAGCAGGCAACGGATACGAGTGCGGGTGCCCGGCTCCACGGCCAACTTGGGCTCTGGCTTTGACGTGCTGGGGTTGGCTCTCGGCCTGTACAACACGATCGAGATGGAGGAGATCGCCCGAGGGGTCGAGTTGACCGTCGAAGGGGAAGGGGCGGACCGTCTCCAGCGGGACGCGGAGAGATCTCTGGTGGTGCGGGCGGCCCGGGCCGCCTTCGCGCATCTCGGGGTCACCGCCCCCGGTCTCCGGATCCATCTCAAGAACGCCATCCCCTTGAAGCGCGGGTTGGGCTCGAGCGGGACCGCGTGCCTCGGCGGCATTGTCGGCGCGGCGGAGCTTATCGGGCGGCCCCTGCCTCCTGCCGACGTCTTGAAGCTCGCGCTCCCCTTCGAGGGACACCCGGACAACGTCACCCCGTCCCTGGTGGGGGGACTGACCGCCAGCTGCGTGTCAGAGGGTGTGGTCCGATACGTGAAGATCCCGGTCCCCGAGACCATCCGGATCGTCGCGGTCATTCCGGACAGGGAATTGAGCACGGCGGAGGCCCGGCGGGCGCTCCCCCAACAGGTCCCGCTCACCGATGCGGTCTATAATGTGGGGCGGGCGGCCATGCTGGTGGGGGCGCTGGTCGCGGGCGATCTCGGTCTCCTCGATGAGGCGACCCGGGACCGGCTCCACCAGCCCTATCGGGCCACGCTCTTGCCGGGAATGGAAGAGGTCTTCGAGGCGGGCCGTCGGGCCGGCGCCTTGGCGGCCTTTCTGAGTGGCGCCGGCTCAACCGTGGTCGCCCTCGTCGATCGGGAGGCCGAAACGGTTGGCCGGGAAATGGTCGAGGCCTGGGCAGCCAGAGGCATTCGCGCGCAGGCGAAGGTCCTCACCATCGACGTCGAGGGGGTGCGTCTTTCATGACAGGGGGCGAGCAGGCCAGGTCCCTCTACTGTATGAGCTGTGGGGAGGAGGTCCCCACGTACGTGGTCGAGGTGGCGGGAGGGGCAGAGATCCGGTGTGCCCCCTGCGGCTTCACCCTGGAGACGGCCCGGACCCCCCTCGGTGCGGTCCTCGAGTGCATCGTGCTGGCAGACGACGAACTCCTCTTTCGCCAGCTCTTGAGCGACCTGCTGGTCGAGGAGAAGGTCGCCAAGGAGGTGGTTGGGTGCGAGACCGGTCCAGCGCTCCTCACCGAGTGCGTCCGGCGTTTCCAAGCCGAGCGCCCGATTTCGCTCGTCATCCTGGATATTCTGATGGCCCCCATGGATGGCGCCGTCGCCGCCCTGGCGCTCAGGGCGCTGGAAAAGGGGCTCGATCGGCCCGCCCTGGTGCCGATTCTCTTCGTCTCCGGGATGCAGGCGGATGACTCCCTTCGCCGGATCATCGAGCACTGTGGACCCGCGCTGTATCTGAATAAGGGCAAGGACGCCAGTCCACCCCGGCTGGCCCGCCGCCTCAAGGAGCTCATTCCGCACCTGCTGACCGTGAGGTCCGGATGACCCCCGTCGGGAGCGGTAGGTGACTCTGCTGTCCCTGTCTCCCGGCATATCTCGCCGGGACTTCTGGCAGGCGGTGGCAGCCAATTTTCTCTTCTTCTGCAATATCAACGCCTTCAACCTCCTCCCCCTCTACATTGCGGATCTCGGCGGGTCAGAGGCCCGGATTGGCTGGATCATGGGGGTCTACAGTCTCGCCGCCATCGTCTGTCAGCCGCTCGTGGGGCGATGGGTCGAGCGGTTCGGGATCAAACCCTTTCTCTTTCTCGGGGCGGTGGCGGGAGGCCTCGCGTCGGTCGGCTTCAGCTTCCTCACAGAGCTCAGCCCGCTCTTTTCCCTCCTGCGCTTTCTGCAAGGATTCGGGTACTCCGCCTTTTTCATCGCCAACCTGACCCTCATCACCGAGATCGCGCCCCCGGACCATCGGGCCGAGGCGGTCGGCATCTTCGGGATCTCGGGCCTCGTCAGTATCGGCCTCGCGCCCGCCCTCGGAGAGCTGGTGATTCACGCCTACGGGTATCCGCGTTTTTTCCTCTCCGCCTCTCTCTTCTCCCTCGGGTGCCTGGTCGTGATCGGGGCCATCAAGCCACCCCCGATCCTTCCCGTCGCTTCCGACCCGGGCGACGGGATCAGCCGCGAGAGCGTCCTCTTGCCCCTGGTCATCTCGGGAATCTTCGGCGTGGGGGTGGGGACGCTCTTTGCCTTCTTTCCCCCCTTCGCAAGGGGCGTCGGCGTCGAGCGGGTGGGGGACCTCTACGTGGCGTACGCGGTGGCCGCCGTCGGGGTCCGGCTCCTGGGACGGCGCTGGTCGGACCTCTGGGGGCGGTGGCAGGTAGTCATGCCGGCCCTGCTCGTCAACGCGGCGGGGATCTTTCTTCTCCTCTGGCCGGGCCCGGCGCACGCGCTCGTCTGGATCGGGATTCTCTTCGGCGGCTCGCACGGGCTGCTCTATCCGACGCTCATCGCACTGATCGTGGATCAGGTCCCCTCCGGTGGACGCGGGCGCGTGCTGGGCCTTTTCAGTGGCGCGATTGTTTTCGGCAGCAGCCTCGGACCCATCGTCATGGGCGTCGTGGCGGAGCGGATCGGCTATCAGGCCATGTTCGGGGTCACGGGACTGTTGCCGGTGCTTGGGGTCGTCTTGATCGCGTGGTCCTTTCGGCCGGGGCCGGTCGGGTCAGGCTCTTGACCCCCCCTCTATCTTGTGATAAGAAAAGGCCGATAGGGCTCTCGGCGCGTGGTGAGGCGCCGGGACAGGAGGGAGTACAGCGGTCCGTTGGCTTCTGACATCGTCATCCGGGATGCCCGAAAAGAGGACAATCAGGCCCTCATCGAGCTCGATCGGCAGTGCGTCATGGGGGGAACGATCCAGCTTGTCTTCGATCGGTCCCCCGATTTTTTTGCCCGCTCCCGAGCGTACGAGTCCTTCCGCATGTGCGTGGCCGAGGAGGAAGGGACCCTCATCGGGGTCGGGGGCGTCACCGTGAAGAGCCTGCGCGTCAACGGGATCAGACAGCGGTGGGCCTACTTCTATGATCTGCGCGTGCATCCGTCCCACCGTCGCCGAGGAGTCGCGGGTCTGATCGCGAACGCCCTGGTGGATGGGATCCGGGACGCGGGCATCACAAGCGCCTATTCGTTGGTCATCGAGGGGAATGCGCCATCGGAATCCTTTGTCGAGATGCGGGGCAGTATCCCCTTCAAGCGGTGCGCCCTCGCGCTTGTCTCGGGTGAGGCGGGGGCCACCCGGTTGGAGCGGATCCCGCACGTCAGCAACGAGGTGGCCTCCCTCTTGGAAGCAACCTACCGCTCGTATCATTTCACGCCACCCTGGGATCCCGAGATGCTCCATGGCACGCTGGATCGATTGACCCCTTTGGGATGGCAAGGGATGTACGGGAGGCGGGCGCAGAAAGGCTGGGGGCTCTGCTTCGGCCTCTGGGACTACTCGTCGGTGATGCAGATGACGTTTCGCGGGCGTGGGGCAGAGATGCACACCCGCCCATTCTTTCTCTACCCGCTCGGGTGGCAGGATCCTCAGTGGCTTCGTGACGGGCTGCGGGCGGCCCGGGCGGTGATCGCGAGTGGCGGGACCCTGCTCCTTCCCTACGTTCCGGGGGATCCGGTGAGCGCCGTGATCCCCGAGGACGCCTTTCGGCTGGGGATGACGCTCTATGTGCGGCGGCTCGCGCCAGAGGAGGTGCAGACAGACGGGTTCGTCTTCATCGATCCCGCGGATCTCTGACGTGTGGGGTGTGAGGAGAGTGAAGCTTCACGAGACGGCGGACGGAGGACAGGCTCATGGAGGCGGAGGTTCTCGAGCGGATTAACCGCGGGATCATCCTGCGGACCGGGGCATACCTGACCAACGATCATTTCATCATCTCCTCGGGTCGGCACGCGCGGGAGTACGTGGAGAAGCGGCTGGTCACCACCGAGGCGGGCTTCACCGAGGGATTGGGAGATATCATCGCCACGCACTATGGCGCCACCCCGGTGGACGTGGTCCTCACGTCGGGCATCGGCGCCACCGTTCTGGGGCACTGTGTGGCCAGGGCGCACCCCTCGCGGCCCAAGCTCTTGTACGCGGTCAAGGGCAAGGGCAGGGAGGGGAAGACGGAGGTGGTGCTTCCCCCGGAATTCTTCCCCTTCCTCTTTTCCGGATCCTCGGCATTGATCGTGGAAGACATCCTGACCACCGGATCGACCATCCGATCCCTGATCCGGCTCGTGGAAGAGCGGGATGGCCGCGTGGTGGGGATCGGCACCCTGTGGAACCGGAGCGCGGGCATCAAGTTCGACTGCCCCTTTTTCGCGCTGGTGACCAAGAACTTCCCCACGTATGTCCGCGAGGAGTGTCCCCTGTGTCGAAAAAGGGTCCCCCTCAACACCCAGTACGGTGGGCTGGCGGGCGCCGCAGCGCCCAAGCGGAGTCGCGGTGCCCGCCGGGCGCGCGGGGCGGGTGAATAGGGTATGCACATCGAGGATGGCAGGGAGCTCATCGAGCGGGTAGAGCGAGGGCCCGGCGAGGAGTTTCGGATCTTTGCCACCGAGGGAGGGATCGCCATTCAGCTCTTCCGGCAGGCGCCCGGGGGGGAGTGGGTCCCGGGGGAGGAGCGGCTCGAGATTCCGGCGTCCCTCCTCGATCGGTTGCGCGAGATCCTGCACGAGGCCGAAGAGCGGCCGGTGCCGGACGCCCGAGCCGCAGCGGCGCGTGCGCCCTTTGCCAACGCGAGCGAAGAGGAGTTCGCCCGGATCCTCGATTTCTACCAGATCGAGTGGCAATACGAGCCCCGGAACTTTCCGCTGGAGACGAACGGCCAGGGAGAGGTGACCGAAAGCTTCACCCCGGATTTTTATCTCCCCCAATTCGACGTCTATATCGAACTGACCACGTTGAAGCAGGACCTGGTGACCAAGAAGAATCGAAAGATCCGCAGGGTCCGGGAACTGTATCCGACGGTGAACCTGAAGGTCTTTTACGGGCGGGATTATCGAAAGCTGCTCGAACGGTTTGGGATCGTCCAAAAACAGTGAGCCCCGAGTGACCCTTCCGATCCTTCGACGTCGGCAGCCGGCTCCGTTGGGCTCTTCCCCTCCTGCTTTTGGCTTGGAGGGAACCTCCTCGGGCTCCGGTCCCGCCGGGTCGGTCGGACTGACCTCTCGGGACTCAATGGAAATATAGGCCATGACCGCTCACCTGTCAAGGGAGCCATTGCCTGATGCCTGGGGCTTTATGGCCGAGGACATCGCCGAAGTCCTGGTCTCGGAGGTGGAGCTTCAGGCGAAGGTTCGAGAGCTGGGGGAGAGGATTGCGAGCGACTACGCCGGGAAGGACCTGGTGCTGATCAGCGTGCTCAAAGGGGGGTTCATCTTTCTCGCCGACTTGTGCCGCGCCATCAGGTTGCCGGTGACCATTGATGTCATGGCGGTGTCGAGCTACGGCCCCGGGGCGAGGCCGCTCGGCGTGGTCAAGATTCTCAAGGATCTCGACGAAAGCATCACGGGTCGCGAGGTCCTCGTCGTCGAGGATGTCATCGATACGGGTCTCACCCTGAGCTATCTCTTGCGCAACCTCCAGCCCCGGGGCCCCGCCAGTCTCAAGGTCTGTGTGCTGCTCGATAAGCCGGCCCGCCGCATTGCGGACCTCCCCATCGCCTATCGGGGGTTTGAAATCCCCGACAAGTTCGTGGTGGGCTACGGTCTCGACCTTGCCCAGCGATACCGGAACCTCCCCT
>CAYSDK010000060.1:7663-10097 GCA_964429865.1 uncultured bacterium | reverse complement strand
TTGGGCACGGGCCCAGAGGGCCCGAAACACATCGGGAGGCACGCTGACCATCGCCGTCACCGCCTTGATACCCCCCACGACCATGCGGCCCTCAAGGGTGTCGTAGATGAACCCGTAGGGTCCTCCATCATAGAGGTGGTCCCGGTGCGAGCAGAGGGCGGTGACGGGAAAATCCCGGTCCGCCAGCTTGCGATCGGTGATGGTTTCACAGATCAACCCCTCCGAAGTCCCATCATGGAGCTGCCCCCCATGCGAACAGAGGCTGAGGACTGAGCCCCCCCGGGCCACGACCTCCCGACCCGTCAAGGTCTCATGAATCCGACCATCGCCCCCCCCATCGAAGAGGCCGTCCTCGTGCGCGGCCAGGGCCAGGACCTCGCCTTCGCGCCTGCCAATCTCCTTTCCGGCCAGGGTCTCATAGATGCCGCCGTAACTCCCTCCATCGTAGAGGGCCTCGCCGAACGAGCACAATGCATGGACCGTCCCCGGGCGCGCCGCGACCTCGCGCCCGCTCACCGTCTCATAGATCCGCTGATAGCTCCCGGCATCGTAGAGGACCCCCCGGTGCGAACAGAGACTCAGCACCCAGTCTTCCCGATCGACAACCTTTACGTCCGCAACCGTGTCATAAATCTGGCCATACCGGCCGCCATCGTACACACGCCCCTCATGGAAACAGAGGGTGAGGATGAGGCTGCTCCGACGGGTGACCTCGCGAAGCTGACCGCCTTGCACGCAGCAGACCCGGTCCACGACCGCGACCACCAATCCCTCCTCCCGCCACCGGAGGGCCTCAACACCACCGAAAGCCGTCGTCACTGCTCTCAATCCCTTTGCGACACCGCCGTCCCCTCCGAAAGGGCATGGTCCCGGGCAAGACCCTCCGGGAGGAGAAAGGCAGCGAGCAGCGCCAGCAGAGCCAGAAAAAATCCCGCCACGAAGGCCCCATGGAGGGCGCTGGCCAAGGCCTCCCGAAGCCCGATGAGCAGGTGCGCGGGCAAGCCTGCCCGCACAGCCGGTTGCAGAAGGACCTCCGGATTCTGCACGAAGGCCTCGAGTTTCATGTCGGCCGCACCCGCGGCGAGAGCGCGAAGCTCTCCCCGCAGGATTCGGGCCATGACGGCCCCGAGGAGGCTGACCCCGATGGCTCCCCCGACGGTCCGCGAGAACATCGTGACGGAGGTGGCGACTCCCAACTGGCTCCGGGGGACCGTGCTCTGGACGGCAATCAGGAGGGGGGCCATCATCAATCCCATCCCCGCCCCCCCCAGCGTCATCCCCGCCATGACCTCCGGCCGGGTACTCGCAACCCCGAGCCGTGCGAAGAAGAGGAATCCCACACTGAGCGCCACGCCACCGGTGAGGACGATCGCCCTCACCCTGTAGCGGAGAAGGAGGCGAGCACCCAAGATCGAGCACAAGACCCAGGCGAGCATGAACGGGGTCAGCACGCTCCCCGCTGCCGTCGCGTCGGTCCCGAGGATCGCCTGCACAAAGAGCGGAACAAAAGAGATAGCCCCAAACATCGCCATCCCGGCCATGAGGCCGGTCACGAAGGAGGCGAGGAAGATTCGGTTCTCGAAGAGACGCAGGGGGATCAGGGGGTCCTCCGCGCGGCGCTCGATACGCCCAAAAACGATCAAGCCGACCAGCGCAACAGCCACCAGGCCGAGGCGCCCCTGACCCCTCCAGCCGGTCCCCATGACGCCCAGAAGGAAGAGGACCAGGGCGACGATCAAGACTGCTCCCCCAAGGAAATCAACCGCCACCGACCGCGACGCCTCGCGCTCCGGTTCTCGGAGAGACCGGCCAACCATAAAGGAGGCGACAAGCCCTACGGGGACGTTGACAAAGAATACCCACCGCCACGAGAGATGATCCGTAAGGAGTCCCCCAAGGAAGGGGCCCGCGACGCTGGCCACCCCCCAGACGCCGCTGAGCAAGCCCTGCAGCCGGGCGCGCGCCTCGAATGGGTAGATGTCGCCGATGATGGTGAGCCCCAGGGCAAGAATGGCACCGGCCCCGAGACCCTGCACTCCCCGAAAGAGGATGAGTTGCGTCATGGTGCGCGAAAAACCGCAGGCGACGGACCCCAGCAAGAAGAGAGCGATGCCGAGGAGATAGAAGGGGCGGCGGCCGTAGAGATCAGAGAGCTTCCCCCACAGGGGGACGGTGACGGTGGACGTGAGCAGGTAACTTGAAAAGACCCAGCTATACACCTCGAGGCCGCCCAGGCTGGCCACGACGGTCGGCATCGCCGTGGCCACCACGGTGGACTCCATCGCCCCGAGAAAGACCCCGACCATCACCCCGGCGGTCACCGTCCGCCGCTCCGGTCCGGTGAGATCGAGAAATTTCGAACTCACGACTCCTCCGACCCCGCGTCATCGCAGAAGCCAGACTCTAGCACAGGAGTGGGAACTCTCCCAAGGAG
>CAYSDK010000060.1:1532-7563 GCA_964429865.1 uncultured bacterium | reverse complement strand
GGAGCGCCACCCGGAAAAGCAGAAGGGTCCAGCCTTCTTCGGGTGAACCGACCTGGGGCCGGTACCAGAAAAAAACTCCGTTGCCACCCGGACCCCCTCGACGAGGGACCGGAGACGGATAAGAGGCTACATGTCCTCGGCCCTAATCTAGGCCAAGGGGCGGCGGGAAAACCACTCCCACGGGTTCAGGCTCTTGGAAGAGCCTCCCCATCTCCGGGGCCGGCTTCCTCCTGGCGGGAGCCTTCACCTTTCGCTTCGGCTTCACCGCTCGCTTCTTGCCCTTCGCCACCCGCCTTTTGACTTTCGCGACCCGTTTCTTGCCCTTCGCGACCCGCTTCCGTTTTGGCTTTACCGCCCGTGCGACCTTTCGTTTCCTCTTTCCCTTCGCCCTTCTCTTTGCCTTCGCCATAGCTCTCCCTCCTCAAAAAAGAGATCCGTCTGCTCGGGCTGCAATGGGGACGGAGCCTCCGCCAGCTCGTCCCCGAGGATCTTGATCGTTCCGTAGACGCCGTCATACCCAGGGACTATCGTCAAGAGCCCTTCCCGGACCCGAAGAATCGCCTTCAGGACCCTAGGAGAAACACAGGCCGCCAGCACCTCCTCTCCACACTCCAACAGGACGGCAAGTTCGTTCCCCCCTGCTTCGACCAGATGGTCGTACTCCTGCCGTACGGCCATCGTGCCCACCCCCTGACCTATCGCCGCGGCAATGATCTCTTCCAGCGGGACCAGACGCTTGAAGGGCAGAGCGCCCTCGGGAACCCGTCCGGGCGGCCTATCTGCCAGCTCCTCCACCCGGTGCAACACCCCGACGGTCAGCCGGCCTCGGCAGGCAGGACACCGACGGCCGTAGGCCCGCGTCTCTTCCGGCATCGTCCGGACGCCGCAGGCGCGGTGCCCGTCCAGGTGGTACTTCCCTTCCTCGGGGAAGAACTCCACGGTGTAGAGAAAGCGATGCCGGTCCCGCGTCCGGACCGCCTCCCACAGCTGCCAGTAGTCGAGGGGATCGGCAAAGACGTTGCACTCCCGCCCCAGCCTTGACGGGGAGTGGGCGTCGGAATTGGACATCAGGGTGATTCCGTCCAGCGCACTCAGCCGCCAGTTCATTGACGGGTCGGACGAGAGACCGGTTTCGATGGCGAAGATCCGGTCCGCGTACCCGTCGAAGGCCTCCTGGAGAGAATCAAAGCCCGACTGAGAACCGAAGATGGAAAACCATGGGGTCCAGGCATGGGCGGGGACCATGACGGAGTCGGGAGAGACGTCGAAGACGATCCGGCAGAGCTCCTTGACCGAAAAACCGAAGGTGGGGCGCCCATCGGCCATGAGGTTCCCCCGGCGGGCGAACGCGGCGTTGAGCCGCCCGGCCGCCTCCAGCGATGGCGCATAGAGAAGGGTATGGATCTTCCTGAGCCGCCCCCCCTCGTGGTAGACATTCGAGACCTCGACCTGGAGGATGAAGCGGACGCCTTGCGCCCCCTGCTTCAATCGATACAGACCGGGTTCTGCCGGTGTCAGCTTGGCCTGGAGTTCAGCAAAGTAGGTGGGATGCGTGAAGTCTCCGGTCCCGAGGAGGGCAATACCCTTTCTCCGCGCCCACCGAGCCAGCGACTCCACTTCCATCTCGCGGCTGGTGGCCCGACTGTACCTGGAGTGCAGATGCAGGTCAGCGATAAACAGCATCGTCCCCCCACGACGACCCCGGTACAATCGCTTCGGTACATACTACACCTGCCTCCCGCTGTCAATACAATTGCTCTCTGGGCTTTGGGAAAGGCTCTCTAGGCGACCAGCTTCAGGAGGGCGGTCTGCTCATCCTCCCACGAACCGCCGGGAGAATCGGGGGGCGGCGCGGACACAAAGTGACGGACGGTGTACCCGCACGCGCGACACCGACGGTAAAAGTAGGCCCGCGTCTCCTGGCGTCTCACGCCACCGATCTGCTCCATATTGCCGGCACAGCAGGCCCTTCCTTTGGTCGGCGAAACAATGCGCTCCGGATACAGGTTCTCCGGTGGCCTCTCATCGGTATATTCTACGATCGTCGCGTTCATGGCGTAGCTCCCCGGTGCGGGTTGGGACTGATCTCTCACCGTGTGTCTCATTAGACGAGATACCTCCGCACATATTGCTTGAGTTCGTCCAAGCACCCTTCGAGGACGCCCAGGTCCTTCCGAACCTTCGTGACCAGGATCGCCCCCTCAACCCCGGCAAAGATGAAGTCCGCGATCCGATCCAATTGCACATTTTGGGCCAACTGGCCCTTCGCCTGGGCCTGGGCCAGGGCCCGGGCTATGTAGCTCTGCCAGCTCGCCAGGATCTCCTCGATCCGCTGACGAAACCCATCGTGGATATCGCTCATCTCGATGGCGAGGTTCCCCAGAGGGCACCCCCCCATGCACCCCGCCTCCCGCTGCATGGCGACCACAAGATCGAAGAGGTGGAAGATCTCCCCCACCGGGTCTTCTCCCCTGCCAAAGATCTCCTCGCCTATCTGTTGAGAAGTCCATAGGGCTAGCCGATCGAGAACCGCATATCCGAGGTCGTCCTTGCTCTTGAAGTAGTAATAGAAATTCCCCTTGCCGACACCACTCTCCCGCAGGATATCATCTAAGCTCGTATTATTAAAGCCCTTACGATGGATCAACCGGCAAGCGGTCTGCAAAATCTGCTCTTTGGTACTTTTCAAAGTTTCTTCCTGCATATGCTGAATTGCTCTATTTAGGTTGTGTACCGACCGGTCAGTACAATACTAGCCTGCCTGGCGGCTGTCAAGCAGAATTTCTGGGTCGCGTCCGGGGGTGGAAGCCCGGAGAAGGGGGCACCGGGCAGGGTCTGAAAATTGCACCATCACTTCCACGAGGCCCAGCGGGCCTCGTGGAGAGATGAGTGACCAGCGGCCATCGCGACGAAGAGATCTCCCGATCGGCAGACCCGCGCCCGTTGTCCGCCACGGGCATCTTGTGGACATACGTCGCGTGGCTGCTCCCGACGACTCTCTTGGTCCCCGCCGCAGTGAAAGGGAGTGCAGTCGACGTCCGTATCGCCTACCTGGTCTTTCCGGTCTACAACCTGGCGCTTGTTGTCCTCCTGACGCGCTATTGGTACAGAATGACATGGGATGAAGTCGGCATTCCGGGGAAGAGCCCCTGGAGGAAGGTGGCGGTCAGTCTCCTCCTCGCAACCGGATACCTGCTCATCTCCCTGGTAGAGGCGCGGACCGGCCTGGAGGAGGCTCTCGGGAACCTGGTCGACCTCTGGGAACAGTCGAGGCTCCGATTTGCCGGGCGACTGTTCTTCATCCCCATTGTGGAGGAGTTGTTCTTCCGTGGCGTGGCCTTCCGGGTCTTCGCCCGCCAGTACAATCCCCACCGGGCCATCGTCCTCACCAGCTTCCTCTTTGCGGTGTGCCACTTCTCCTTCACCGCGCTGCCCTGGTATTTCTTCGTCGGGTTCGTGCTGGCCCTGTTGGTGCGGCAACCAGGATCCACGCTCTTCGCCCCAATGATCCTCCACATTGCCCTCAATGCGAGATATCACATGTCGTTTTAGCCCCTCAGGCCCATCGTCGGTAGAGCGGCCAGTGGTCCGCAAATTGCAAAACCCAAATCGCGGCGCCGCGCCTCGAGGCCGTTCCTCTGCGACGCCGTCTTTACAAGAGTGGCGCGGGAACGTATAGTGACCGCAAACCGGGGCTGGGAGACAGGCAAAACCCTAGACAGAGGTGGCACCTATGTGGATCATCCTGATTGTTCTCGCCGCGGTAGCCGTCGCCGTTGTCGCCATCTACAACAGCCTGATCCGCCTCCGCGTCCAGTGCGACAACGCCTGGGCCGACATCGACGTCCAGCTCAAGCGGCGCTATGACCTGATCCCGAACCTGATCGAGACCGTCAAGGGGTACGCGAGCCACGAACGCAAGACATTGGAAGACCTGGTGAATGCCCGTAATCGGGCCATGTCTGCCCAGGGGCCGGCCGCCAAGGGGGAGGCCGAGGGGATGCTCACGCAGGCGCTGAAGTCCCTCTTTGCGCTCGCCGAGGCTTACCCGCAGCTCCGCGCCGTGGAGAGCTTCACCCAGTTGCAGGGATCGCTCAACCAGATCGAAGACGCCGTCCAGAATGCCCGCCGGTACTACAACGCCGTCGTGCGCGACCTGAACACCCGCATCGCGCAGTTCCCCTCGAATCTCATCGCCGATTTCTTCGCGTTCCGGCCCCGCGAGTTCTTTGAACTCACGGCCGCGGCCGAGCGAGAGGTCCCGAGGGTCAGTTTCGAGACCGGCGCCCGGTAGCACGGCGGGTGGAGAAGGTCATGTGCCGGCGCACATTCCTTCTGTTGCTGCTCCTCGTGGCGGCGCTCCCCACCGCCGTCGCCGCGCGGTCCCTCGTCATCGAGCGCTTCGATGCCGACGTGGTCGTCTCCCCGGAGGGGGTCATCTACGTCACGGAAACCATCCGCCCGCGCTTCACTGGCGAGTGGAACGGTATCTTCCGGACGATCCCGGTCGAGTACCGCACGCCCCAGGGCTTCAACTACACCCTTCACCTGGACGTCGAGAGCATCGCCGACGAGCGGGGGAACCCGCTGAAGGTCGAGCAGAGTCGCGAGCGCCATTACCGGAAGTTCAAGATCTGGGTGCCGGATGCCCGCGACGCGACCCGCACCGTCGTTTTCCGCTACCGGGTCTCCAATGCCCTGAAGTTCTTCGAGTCGCACGACGAGCTGTACTGGAACATCACCGGCGACGAGTGGGAGGTCCCCATTCAGAGCGCTGCCGCCCGCATCCTGCTTCCGCCCGGAGCCAGCGGGGTCCGCGCCCTCGCCTTCACCGGCGCCTACGGGTCCCGCGAGCAACGGGCGGATGTGGAGATCGCTCACAGTGAGGTTCGGGTCCGGATGCGCCGGTCGCTCGCTTTCCGCGAGGGGATGACCGTCGTCGTGGGGTGGGACAAAGGACTGGTGAAAGAGCCTGGTCCCGCGGCCAAGGCGGCCCTCTTCCTGCAGAGCAATTGGGTGTTCCTCATCCCGCTCGGCGCGTTCGGCCTGATGTTCTCGCTCTGGCATACTCGCGGGCGGGATCCGCGTCTCCGCCCCGTCCATCCCCGGTACGAGCCGCCCGAGGATTTGTCCCCGGCCGAGTTGGGGACGCTGATGGACAACTCTCCCGATATGCGCGACATCACCGCCACGCTGGTCGACCTCGCCGTCCGCGGCTACCTCCTGATCGAAGAGAAAGAGGAGCCGCGGCTGCTGGGGCTGTGGTCAGGCAAGGACTACGTCTTCACCCTGCGGAAAGAGCTCGCCGAGTGGGGGGAATTGAAGCCCCACGAGGCGAAGCTGCTCAATGCACTCTTCGCGCGGGGGAGCCGCACCTCGGTCGAACTTTCCGACCTCGAGAACCGATTCTACAAAGACCTCCCCGACATTCACGATCGGATCTTCGAGCGCCTGCTCGCCCGCCGCTACTACACCCAGCGGCCCGACGAGGTCAGGAAGGTCTATCTCATCGCCGGCGCGGTGATCAGCGGGATCGCGATCTGGGGGGGCACCCTCATCGCCCACCTGATGGGTCTGGCCCCGCTCTCCTTCATCGCGGCCGGGATCCTGACCGCCCTTCCCATCATCGGCTTCGGCTGGTTCATGCCGGCCCGCACCCTCATGGGTGCTCGCGCCCTCGAAGGGGTGCTGGGCTTTGAAGAGTTCCTCAGCCGGGTCGAGGCCGACCGGCTCGACCGGACCGTTAAGACGCCGGAGATGTTCGAAAAATACCTCCCCTACGCCATGGCATTAGGCGTCGAGAACAACTGGGTCCGCGCCTTCGAAGACATCTATCGGCAGAGGCCCGAATGGTACCGGGGGATGGATGGCGCGAGCTTCCATCCCCGCACCTTCGTGAGCGACCTCGGCCGCATGTCGACCCAGGCCGCCTCGGCGATGGCCTCGGCGCCGCGTAGCTCCGGCGGATCCGGCTTTGGCGGTGGGGGTTCTTCGGGCGGCGGCAGGGGCGGGGGTGGCGGCGGCGGCTTTT
>CAYSDK010000060.1:0-1432 GCA_964429865.1 uncultured bacterium | reverse complement strand
CCCCTCGTAGGGACAGCCATCATGGCTCTGGTCATCACCGTGAATTGGGGAACGACAAAATATAGAAAATATAAGGAAACCAAACCTGTCGCTAGCTGCAGGCAAATACGACTCGGCATGACAAGAGACGAGGTCCTCAAGATTATGCCAGAGCCTGTGGGGAGAATCTCTTATAAGAAAAATCGCAGAGAGAAGGAGAAGTTGGTATTTCCTTCACGAGCAGACGCAGCAACACCCCCCCAACTCGTGATTGACGGAAAGACGGGCCGCGTCGAAGAAGTCGTCTGCGATGAGAACTATCGCCTGACCCAAAAGCAGTCTTGAGACAACGGGAGTCGATCAATGAGACTTCAGATATTGCTTCTTGCGGTTCTGTGGTTTCTATCCGGGTGCGGAGATACTTCACCCGTCGGCCGTACCTCAAGTGACCTCGACGCTATTGCCAAAATCTACAAGCAAGGCCAGCCGAAGGCTGCTATCGAGAAACTGAACGAGTATCTGAAGTCCAAGCCAAACGACGACGTGGCCTGGACCATTCTTGGAAATGCCTATCAGGACTTGGATCAGAATGAGAAGGCCGAAGCCGCTTACAAGAAAGCGCTTGAAATCAACTCCAATGGCTTTCAGGCCATTGCCAGCATGGGCATTCTTCGTAGGAAACAAGGAAAGTATGACGAGGCGTTGGCCTACTATGAGAAGGCCCTGGCGATCAATCCCAAGTACGCGCAAGCTTACTCAAGTATGACGGTTATCGCTCTCAAGCAAGAAAAGGACACAAAAGCGTTGGAGTATGCCAAGAAAGCCTACAATCTGGATAGGACTGATCCTGTTATCGTTGCAAACTTGGCTGTAGCCTACCACTATAATGGGATGGCCGAACTGCGTGACAAGACGACGGAAGAGGCGAGGAGACTTGGCTACACTAAGATCGACAGGCTGGAGAAGATTTACAGCGGCGAGTTGACGATACGCGATTGATCCATCAACGTCTCTGTGGCTGACGGCGGCCCCAGGGTTCGGGTTGGTCAGCGGCTCCTCCCGAGCGTCACAGCTGCTGGCACTTCGGTAGGTTGATAAGAATGGGACTCACGGATCTTCTTTCGTTCGTAATTCCGGCCTCGGTTTTAGGGATAGCCTATGTCTTAGCTACCCTGACCTTTCGAAAACTGCCGGCGGGCATCCCGTTCCTTAATTTTCACGTGGTCGCCTACGGGGTACTGCTTGCACTGAATGTGCTCCTCATGGTTCTTATGGAGAAGGTTCGAGCGGTGGACCTGAACGTCGATGATGGGACCGTATTCTTGGCCATGCTCTTTGCGGGCCTGGGAACCGTTTTCTGTCTCGTCTTGGCTCCCTGTGTATGGTTCTTTCGGCGCCGCAGCTCTTTTCAACCTGTCACTGAATATGTCATCAACTGTGTCGCCAGTCTCCC